>DATIYE010000074.1:0-2011 GCA_035517795.1 Gaiellaceae bacterium
GCGGGCCGCGCGCTGCTCGAGCAGGCCGTCGGCTTCGGGAGCGAGCCCGACGCCGGACTGATCGTCAGCTCGAACGACCCGCGTGCACTCCGCCTGTACGCGCGCGCCGGATTCGCGCTGCAGCCGACGCTCCGCGCCGACGGGGAGGTCGACCGCCGAGCGCTCCCGCGAACACCCAGCGGGATCCGCGAGGACGACGACCTCGAGTCCCTGGCTGCGCTCGCCCGGGAGATCCGCGGAGCGCCGTACACGGGCGAGCTGCGCTATGCGCTAGAGCGGGGCGCAAGGCTGCTGCGTCTCGATGCTCGCGGCTTCGCCGTCGTCGACAGGGGCGGCTCGCTGTGGCTGCTCGTCGCGAGCGACGAGGAGGCCGCGACCGCGCTGATCTGGCACGCGCTCGCGATGGCCGAAGGCCCGACGCAGGTGCGATGGATCACCGGCGCTCAGCAGTGGGCGATCGACGCGCTCGTGCGGGCGCGCCTGCAGATCACGGCATACGGCGCGCTGTGTGTCCGGGGGACGCCGGGGACGCTGCAGCCGTTCGTGCCGAGCGGTCCGTTCGCCTAGGGTCAGCGCTCCGACGCCGTGATCGTCAGTACTCGTCGTGCCGTCGTACCCACATCGGCTCGGAAGGCGACTCGTCGCGTCCCGTCGGCGTGAGATCGAGCAGGCCGTAGTAAGCCATCCCGACCTCGAGGCCACGGGCGGTCGTCACGTAGGTCCGGTAGACGGTTCCGTCTGAGCGCGCGTACACGCTCAGGCCAGGTGCCTGTGAGACATAGCCGCCGGCGTCGGTCCCGCACATGCGGGCGTTCTCCTCGACGGTGACCGGGATATCCCCCTCGAGGAACGGCTTCAGCTCATCGAGGGTGTAGAGGAAGCCGAGGTCGGGGTTGAAGTCGTTGCCGCCGCTCGAGACCCACGGTATGTCCCAGCCCATCCGCTCGCGGTAGGCGAGGAGCTTCTCGAGCGGTGCGCGCGACGCCAGGATCAGGGTGGTGTCCTTGGCGTTCAGGTGGGGCACCTGGGGAACCAGCGTATCGGCGATCGACGAGCAGACGGGGCAGCCTCCGGTGTAGTCCGGGCCGAACATGAAGTGGTAGACGACCAGCTGGGAGCGGCCGTCGAACAGCTCGGCGAGGGCCTTCGTTCCGTCCTCGGTATCGAACCGGTAGTCCTTCTCCACCGGGATCCAGGGCAGCTCGCGTCGCTTCCTCGCCAGCTCGTCGCTGCGGCGGGTCAGCGCCTTCTCCTCCTTGAGCAGTTCGTCTCGCTCGGCCTGCCACTCCTCCTGCGTGCCGATCGTGTGCTCGGTCATGAACATCGCTCCTCGCGTGTGGGTGCACGGTCCGTCGTATATAGTTAGCATAATGGCTAACGATACGTTCAAGGCGCTGGCGCATCCGCTCCGGCGCGGCATCGTCGAGCGACTGAGCGGCGGGGACGCGACGGTCGGCGAGGTCACCCGGGATTTCGGCGTGTCGAAGCCAACGATCTCTCGCCACCTGAAGATGCTCGAGGAGGCCGGCGTGGTAAGCCGCGTGATCGACGGCCGGAACCATCGCCTCAGGCTGCGACCGGACGCGCTCGCCGAGGCCTCGGATTGGATCGAGAGCCAGCGGGCACGTTGGGAGCGCCTGTTCGACGTCGTCGACGAGTACCTCGAGGAGCAGGGGAAGCGGCGGTGACCGAGGGGCCCGGCCGTGTGGTACGCATCGAGCGAGCGTTCGCCGCTTCGGCAGAGGACGTCTTCGATGCCTGGACCAGCCCGGAGGTGATGCGGCGCTGGCTCCACTGCGGTCCGGACTGGGGGACGGCGGTGGCCGAGGCCGACCTCCGCGTCGGCGGCAAGGTCCGAGTGGTGATGCGGAGGCCCGACGGGAGCGAGGCCCAGATGCAAGGCGAGTACACGCTGATCGACCGCCCGCGCCGGCTGGAGATGACGTGGACGTTCGACGACGACCCGTCCAACGAGCAGCTGATCGAGGTCTCCTTCTCGGAGTCTGAGGGC
>DATIYE010000075.1:0-7907 GCA_035517795.1 Gaiellaceae bacterium
CGGTAGAGACCGGCCCGCCTGATCTCCTCCTGAAGGATCGAGTCGGCCTCGCGGAGCGCTTCGAGCCGCTCGGCAGTCACCTCGCCGATGATCCTGATCGCAAGCCCGGGACCCGGGAACGGCTGGCGCCAGACCATCCGCTCGGGCATTCCGAGCTCCTCGCCGACGCGCCTCACCTCGTCTTTGAAGAGCATCCGCAGCGGCTCGACGAGCTTCATCTTCATGTCGGCGGGAAGGCCGCCCACATTGTGGTGGCTCTTGATCGACTCGGCCACCCCGGCCTCGCCTCCGGACTCGATCACGTCTGAGTAGAGCGTCCCCTGGACGAGCCAGCGCACGTCGCCCAGCCTCCGTGCCTCGTCCTCGAAGACCCTGATGAACTCCTCGCCGATCCGCATTCGCTTCTCCTCGGGATCGGTTACGCCGTCGAGCTTCTCGAGAAACCGCTGCTCCGCTTCGACGTGAACGAGCGGGACGCGGAAGTGGCCCCCGAAGGTCTCGACGACCTGGGCCGCCTCGTCCTTCCGCAGCAGGCCGTGGTCGACGAAGACACAGGTCAGCTGGTCACCGACCGCCTTGTGGACGAGAAGCGCGGCCACCGCGCTGTCGACGCCCCCCGAGAGCCCGCAGAGCACACGGTCAGGGCCGACGCGGGCCCGGATGCGCTCGATCTGTTCCTCGATCACGGCGGCCGGCGTCCAGCTCGGCGACGCGTCGGCGACGCCGTAGAGGAAGTTCTTGAGCAAAGCCATTCCGTGCGGAGTGTGGACGACCTCGGGATGGAACTGGATCCCGTACAGGCCGCGCGCCGCATCCTCGAAGGCGCCGATCGGCGTCGAGTCCGTCGAGGCGGTGACCGCGGCTCCCGGCGGCGGCGAGACCACGGAGTCGCGGTGGGACATCCAGACGATCTGCTCTTCGGGGAGGTCTTTCCCCAGCGCCCCGCGCAAGCGGAGCGCCGCCTTCCCGAACTCGCCCACGCCGGTCCGGTCGACCCGGCCGCCGAGCTCGAGCGCCATCAGCTGCATCCCGTAGCAGATGCCGAGCGTCGGCACGCCGAGGGCGAAGATCGCGGGGTCGCACCGAGGCGCGTCGCCGGCATAGACCGAGGCAGGCCCCCCGGAGAGGATGATCGCCGCGGGGTCGCGACGCCGGATCGCCTCCGCGCTCGCCCGGTAGGAGACGAGCTCCGAGTAGACGCGCGCCTCGCGCACGCGCCGGGCGATCAGCTGCGAGTACTGGCCTCCGAAATCGAGCACTAGCACCGGCCGCTCCTCCGGGAGCAGCTTCCGCCCGATCGGGACGACCTCAGGAGCGGCGATAGTTGGGCGCGTCCTTCGTGATCGTGATGTCGTGCGGGTGCGACTCACGCAGCCCGGCGCCGGTGATGCGGACGAACCGGGCCTGTTTCATCGTGTCGATGGTGGGCGCGCCGCAGTACCCCATCGCCTGCCGGACGCCCCCGACAATCTGGTGGACGACGCCGCTCAGGGCGCCCTTGTAGGGGACGCGTCCCTCGATCCCCTCGGGGACGAGCTTCTCGACATCCTCGACGTCGCCCTGGAAGTAGCGGTCCTTCGAGAAGCCGCGCGCCTTCATCGCGCCGATCGAGCCCATGCCCCGGTACTCCTTGTACCGCTCCCCCTGCGAGTAGATGACGTCACCGGGCGCCTCGTCCGTCCCGGCGAGGTAGGAGCCGAGCATGACCGTGTCCGCACCGGCCGCGATCGCCTTCGCAACGTCGCCCGACGAGGTGATCCCGCCGTCGGCGATCACCGGCACACCCTGAGGCGCCGCGACCTGGGCGATGTCGTGGACCGCGGTCACCTGGGGCACGCCAACCCCCGCGACGATGCGTGTCGTGCAGCTCGAGCCCGGCCCGATGCCGGCCTTGACCGCGTCGGCGCCCGCGTCGATCAACGCCTCGGCAGCCTCGGCGGTCGCGATGTTGCCGGCGACGACCTCGAACTCGCCGGAAAGGTGCTTGATCCGCGCCACCATCTCGATCACGCCACGAGAGTGACCGTGCGCGGTGTCGACGACGAGCACGTCCGCGCCCGCCTCGACGAGCGCCTGCGCGCGTTCGAGAGCGTCGGGGCCTACACCGACCGCCGCACCGACGCGCAAACGGCCCTGGAGGTCTTTGGTCGAGTACGGGAACTCGATGCGCTTCGAGATGTCCTTGACGGTGATGAGCCCTTGCAGGATCCCGTCGGCGTCGACCACCGGTAGCTTCTCGATCCGATGTCGGTGGAGAAGCTGCTCGGCCTCCCCGAGCGTGGTGCCAACCGGCGCCGTCACCAGGTTCGTCGAGGTCATCAGCGCCGAGACGGGTTGCGTCACGTCCTTCTCGAACCGGAGGTCGCGGTTGGTGAGGATCCCGACCAGGCGGCCGCCGTCCTCCGTGATCGGAACGCCCGAGACGTGGTAGTGCTCCATCAGCTCGAGCGCGTCGGCCACGAGCGCGGTGGGCGGTAGCGTCAGCGGCTCGACGATCATCCCCGACTCGGAGCGCTTGACCTTGTCGACCTCGGCCACCTGGTCTGCGATGGAGAGGTTGCGGTGCACGATCCCGATCCCGCCCTCGCGCGCTAGGGCGATCGCCAGGCGGGCCTCGGTAACCGTGTCCATCGCCGCCGAGACGACCGGAATCTCGAGCGCGATCGTCCGCGTCAGCCGCGTCGCGGTCGAGACGTCGTTCGGAAGGACCGCAGACTCGGCGGGCAGGAGCAGCACGTCGTCGAACGTGAGCCCTTCCTTGCCGAACTTGTCACTGAACAATCCATCGGAACGGTCGAGCGCGGAGTCGTCCAGCCGCTCGACTCTCCCGATCTCCATCACGACACGATACCCGCCGGCCTGGCCGGTATTCGCTAGAGCGCGGCGACCTCGGTCAGCTCGGTGACCGTCACACCTGCCTGGAGCCGGTGCGCCTCCCGCGGGTCGAAGTGCCCCGCCCCGAGCATGAGCACCGACGCCGCACCTGCTGCAACCGCCTCGCGCAGCATCTGCTCGTGGCCGCGCCCGGCCTCCCATGCGGCGACGAACCCGGCCAGCATGGTGTCCCCTGCGCCGACACGTGACACGGGCTCGAGGCGTGGGGCCTCCACGCGGTAGCGATGGACGGTCCGGTCCTCACGGAGGAGCGCGTAGCAGCCGGTCTCGGTCGTGATCAGCACGTTGCGCGCGCCCCTGTCTGCGATCCCGTCGAGTGCGAGCAGGAAGTCCTCGTCGTCGTGGAACTCCTGCCCCACTAGCGACTCCGCCTCGGCTTGATTCGGGGAGACGAGGAAGGGTTCAGCCTCGAGTCCGACCCGCAGTGCCTCGCCCTCGCAGTCGAGGGCGGAGGGGATCTGCCGGCGGGAGAGATCGCGGATCACCTCGGCATAGAAGTCGTCGGGGACGTCCCGCGGCAGCGAGCCCGCGAACACGACCAGGCTGGCGGCCTGCGACAGGTAGCGCAGCTTGGCGTCGAAGAGCTCGAGCTCGTCCGGCTTCACGAGCGGGCCCCACTCGTTGATCTCCGTGTAGCTCGAGTTGGTGGGATCGACGACGGCGGTCGTCGTGCGGGACTCGTCCTCGATACGGACGAAGTCGTTGAGGATCGCCTCGCCGGTCAGCCGCTCGACGATGCGCAATCCGGCCTGCCCGCCGGCGAGGCCGGTAGCGACGACCGGGACGTCGAGAGCCTTCAGCGCCCGCGCGACGTTGATGCCCTTCCCGCCTGCGAGCGGAAGCCCCGCGCTGGCGCGGTGGCGCTGGCCCCGCTGGAAGTTCGGGACGGTGATCGTGCGGGCAAAGGCAGCGTTGAGCGTGACCGTGACGATCATGGCGTGATCAGGCCGACGACGTGATGGACTGTACGCCCTGCGTACCACTCCACGCGGGCAGCGAGCCCGGGCTTCGCCACGGCGCGTGACGCGACGAGCGCTCGTCTGCCGAGGAGACGGCCGTGCGCCCACACCTCGACGTGCCCGAGCACCTGCCCCCGGCGAATCGGCAGCGAGGCGCTGAGCGGGGCAATGACACGCTCGGCGAGCGGGCGGCCGACCCTGACGACGGCCTGAAGCGGAGCGGCAGCGATCAAGGTGAGCGGCGCACGCCCGTACGGCAGCGTCACGCTCGCGTAGTCGCGTCCGGTCGTGACCGCATCCACCTGGCGGTACTGGCTGAGCCCGTAGGCGAGCAGGGTCTCGAGGTCGGCGTTCCGCCTTGACCGCGACGGACTGCCGAGGATCGTCGCGTAGATCGTCGTGCCGTCTCCCCGGATCGCCGCCACCTGGCCCCAGAGCGCCTTGTCGGTATGGCCGGTCTTCACCCCGAACACGCCGGGGACGACCCCGAGTAGATCGTTCCAAGTGTGAAGGACGCGCCCATCGGCGAGTGTTGCGGTCACCATCGAAACAGCGGAACGGACCGCAGGGATGGCCATCGCCGCGATCGCGAGCTTCGTGACGTCCCGGGCGCTCGAGTACTCGCCGGGCGCGTCGAGCCCATCGGGGCGGACGAAGTGGGAGTCGGTGAGCCCGAGCGACACCGCCTGCGCGTTCATCAGCTGCGCGAAGGCTGGGAAGCTCGGAGCGGTGGCGAGCGCGAGCGCGTCGGCCGCGTCGTTCGCCGACTGGATCATCGCCGCCCTGACCAGATCGGCAACCGTGATCTGCTGGTCAGGCTCGAGGTAGATGGACTCCTGGCCGACAGCAGCCGCCCTCGGGTCGACGCTGACGACGTCCGACAGCTTCAGGTGCTGCAGGGCGACGATCACCGTCATCAGCTTCGTGATCGAGGCGATCGGCACCCGGTAGCGATCGGCGTGCTGGTCGAGGATCTCACCGGTGAGCGGGTTCTCGACCAACCAGGCGCGCGCGTCGACGTTCGGCGCCGCGGCCCCGGCAGAGCCCGCGAGCAAGCAGGCCGCGACGAGCGCGGCCGCAACCAGCCCTCTCATCGTAGGTGGAGCTTCTCGCCGATGAAGAGGGCGGTCGGCGAGGCCTTCGGGTTGAGCTTCAGCAGGCGCGCCTGAGAGATACCCGTCCGCGCGGAGATCCGCTCGATCGTGTCTCCCGCCCGCACGACGTAGAGCGTATGACCGCGGTGCGGCTTCCCGGCGGTATGCGGCGCGGTCTTCGCCGGCGCAGGCCGTGACGGGTGACCTCCGCCGAGACCGCCCCTCAGGATCGCGACGGCAACCGTGGCCGCGAGCAGAGCCGCCGCCGGCGCAGCGTAGGTACGCCAGGTGCGCCCGCCCGGGGCGGCTACCAACCCGAGACGGTCCATATCTCATGTCGGAGTCGGGCGGCCTCCGCGCCGGCAGCTACGCGGAAGTCCCCGCCGTCGTCACGGAAGGCGTAGTTGATCGAGCGGGACGCATTCACGAGCGCGCTCGCGGGCCCGCTCGTGAAGGCACGTGCGAGGTCGCCGGGCTTGGCCCCCTGCGCGCCGACGCCCGGTAGGAGCAGGATCGACTGGGGTAGGAGCCGTCGGGCCTCGGTCACTGCCCTGGGATGGGTGGCGCCGACGACCGCCCCGACCGCCGACAGACCGTGCTCGCCGACGAGATCGGCGCCCCAGTCGGCGACGAGCGCGGCGACCGCCTGCCAGGCAGGACGACCGTCCGAGAGGGTCATGTCCTGCACCTCGCCGCTCGCGTTGGACGTCTTGACGACGCAGAAGATGCCGGTGCCCGAGCGCCGCGCAGCGGCGAGATACGGCTCCACCGACTCGCGGCCGAGCCACGGATTGACGGTGAGCGCGTCGGCGGTCGGCTCTGGGCCCTCGAGGTATGCGGCCGCGTAGGCACGCGCTGTCGAGCCGACGTCGCCGCGCTTCCCGTCGGCGATCACGATCAGGCCGGCGCGCCTGGCGTAGGCGCAGACCTCGGCGAACGCGAGCGCCCCCGGCGGGCCGAGCGCCTCGAAGAAGGCGAGCTGGGGCTTCACGGCGACCGCGTGCGGAGCGACGGCATCGACGATCCCGCAGCAGAACCGGGCGACGTCACCGCGCAGCTCGACCGGGAGCAGGTCGGGACGTGGATCCAGCCCCACCACGAGCTGACTCCGCTTGCGCTCGACCTCGACGGCGACCCGGTCACCGAAGGTGAGCGTCGTGACAGCCATCCGAACCAAGGTTAGACGCCGCGCCCGACACGGCGGCCGGCCCTCGGGTGCGAGAGACAGAGGGGGCCGCACTGCCCGTTGAACAGGGTGCGGCCCCCGTCAGTCCTCCGGAGGTGCGATCGCCTACTTGAGCGCCGCCTTGAGCTGGCTGCCCGCGCTGAACTTGGGCACGGTCGTAGCTGCGATGTGGACACGCTCGCCGGTGCGCGGGTTGACCCCCATGCGCGCAGCGCGAGCGGCCGCAGAGAACTTCCCGAAACCCGTGAAGTTGACCGAGTCGCCTGCCTTCAGCGCGTCGGTGACCGACTCCAGGAACGCGTCGACGGCCTTCCCCGCATCCCGGTTCGACAGGCCGCTCTTCGAGGCGACCTTCTGGATGAACTCCTGCTTCGTCAAAGCTTCCTCCTGATTGGGGTGGCGAATTCGTCAGACCTTGTGCGAGACCCTAACAACCCGATCGGATATCGCTCAACCATGCGGGGTGGAAGCCGCATTCCGTACTTCGGAGGCGAGCATGAGCGCCCGGAGCCTGACGGCGGCGCGGGCGAGCGCGTCGGCCCCTCCCTCCTCGCGGTCGACGACGCAGACGACCGTCGAGACGAGAAGGCCGGCCTCCCGGAGGACTTCGACGGCCTCGAGCGCGGCACCACCCGCCGTGACGACGTCCTCGACGAGGCAGACCCGCTCTCCGGGCTCGAACACACCCTCGATCCGGTTTCCCGTGCCGTGATCCTTTGCGGCGTTCCGGACGATCACGAACGGAAGGCCGGCCTCGAGGGAGGCGGCCGCGGCGAGCGGGACGGCCCCGAGCTCGGGCGCGGCGAGCCGCACCGCATCGGGATCGTGCTCGACGACTGCAGCGGCGATGGCCTCTCCGAGCGCCCGAAGGAGGTCGGGCCGGGTTGAGAACCGGTACTTGTCCAGGTAATACGTGCTTCGAGCTCCTGAGCGCAGCAGGAAGTCGCCCTCGAGAAGGGCGGCTTCGCGGATCGCCCCTACCAGCTCCGACACCTAGCCCGGCAGGGCGAGGACGTCCCGGGCGAGCGAGAGCATCCGCTCGGCATCGACCGATCCGTCGGGCAGGGAGACCATCGAGCCGTCGCCCGCGTAGAGCTCGACGCGCTCGAGCCGCCGCGCGGAGCGACGGCGATAGAGGGCCGAGCCCGCGACCGAGCCGGCGACCAGCACCACGGCTGTGAGCGACTTACGCAGAGGTGTCGGCCTTTCTTCGCCTGCGGGTGGCCTTGCGCGGCTCGCCCGAGCCGTCTGGCTCCGGATGCGGCTCCGCCGCGCCGTCGATGCTGCCGAGGCAGTGCTTGAGGTCGTAGAAGATGAGCCCGACCGTCGGATCCGGACGAGTGGTCGCCACGATCAGGCGGCCGTCGCGGCGCACCGCGAACACGCTCCCGTCGAGCGTCGAGACCTCGAGCTGTGCGAGCTCGGCCAGCCCGCGCGACCGGGCGAGACGGTCGGCCTCCTCGAGCAGCGGAGTCACAGTCGCGATGAACCGCTCGGCCCGAGCGGTGTCGCGGGCTGTGGCCGCGAGCAGCGTCCCGTCCTGGTCGAGGATCGCGACCTGATGCACCTGCGAGGAGATCTCGGTCAGGTCAGCGAGGGCCTGAGCGGCATCCATGGCCGGAGCATACTGCCGCCGCTCGGTGCGGTCGCGGACTTCCCCGGTTCAGCCCGCGCCCCGGGCCCCGGCAACCGCAGCCTCGAGCGCGTGAGCGGCACGGGCTCGATGGGAGTTCCGGCGCTTCCAGTCGTCGCCGATCTCCGCCACCGTCCGTG
>DATIYE010000076.1:0-35770 GCA_035517795.1 Gaiellaceae bacterium
CACGATCAAACGCTTGGCCGAGCAGCTCGCCCGCTCGGGCTAGAGCTCAGCCGCCGAAGGCAGCGGAGCTGTGCGGCATCGAGGCGGCTGCCTGGACGAGGCCGGTCGCGTCGAAGGTGTCGCTTGCAGCCGGCGCACTCACCGAGACCGACGTTCCGTAGCCGCTGAGGTCGAGCTTAAGGTGCACGCCGCCCGTCTGACCGCCCACGGTCGCGCTCTCGTCGAGCACGACCTGACGGACGAGTCCGTCGTCTCCGATCCAGACGTCGACCGGGAGCGAAGACGGGGCACCCTGGTCGATCAGGTGTTGGGCAAAGCTCTGAGCCTGTGAGCCGATCTGGCCGGCCGCTTTGACGAGGTCGATCGTCGCCAGGTAGTGGGTCGTCGACTCGCCGTTCAGCGTCTCCGTGCCGACCGTCTGGACGGAGCCGACGGTGCGCAGCAGGTCGAGGGCGCTGGCCGGATTCTGGCTCAGCTGCCCGAGAACCTGGTTGAGGTCGACGCCGAAGCTCTTGGCCGCCTGCTCGAGATCGAGCCGGATCCAGCTTTGCCCGCCGGGAAGCATCGCGGCGACGAACGGCGCGTTCACGTATACGACCGGATCGCCGCTCTCCTGCAGCCACCGCAACTCGACCGACCCGCCGGTCGCCGGAACGCCCGCAGCGGCGAGGAGGCTCGAGAGATCGGCGGTGACGTCTCCGCTCGAACCGTCTGTGACGCCGGTCGCCGACAGAGAATATGACTGCCCGTTCGGGGCGGCGATCCCTACCGAAAGCGCGACATTCGCGCCACCGGCGCTCTCGCTCTTCGACGCCGCGGCAGCAACCGGATCGACCGACTTGGAGAGACCGAAGCTGCCGGTGACGGCCGCGAGCCCGAGCACAGCTACGAACCCGAGGATGATCGACACGCGACGCATCTCGTCTCAGAGTAGCGCGCTACGTGCGTTCAGCGTCGTTCGAACGCCAGACGGACCCCGAAGCCGATCAGCACGACTCCCGTGAAGCGATCAATCAAGCGACGCACCGAAGGACGACGCAGAAAGCCGGAGGCGTGTCCGACGGCGAACGCGTAGGTCGCGAGCCACGCCAGCGTGATCACGGCGAACACGATGCCGAGGAAGAGCAGCGGTACGAACGCCGCGCCGGTGCCGGTCACGAACTGCGGTAAGAGGCTCGTGAAGAAGACGGCGATCTTCGGATTGCCGAGATCGCTCAGGAGGCCCTGCCGGAGGGCACGGACTCCGCTCTCCGGCCGGCCGGACGCCGGCTCGGGTACGGCGCCGCGTGATCTCAACATCTGGATTCCGATCCAGGCGAGGTAGAGCGCACCGGCGATCTTGAGCGCGTCGAAAGCAACCGCAGAGGCACGCAGCAGCGCCGCGATCCCGAACGCCGCCGCGCCCGTCCAGATCACGAGCCCGATCGAGACGCCGACTGCCGCCAGCACGCCGGACCGGCGCCCGCCCACCACCGCGTTCTTCGTCACCATCGCCGTGTCGGGCCCGGGGATCACGATCAGCAGCACCGAGATGGCGAGGAAGGGAGCGAGCTCGATGTGCACTGCTTGAAGTATGCAGGATCTCAGACAATATTGAGACTGAGTCTCACTCTTTGCCTCGACGGATGGGACGCCCCTGGCTGCTCGCCCTCACGCCGTCGCCGTGTCTTGCGCGCCTCGCGGGTCCCCTAGCGACAATCCGCGCAGGCGCCGTGGAGGACGACGTCGTGCCCGGCGACCGCGTATCCCGAAGTCCTCTCGAGCTCGTGGATCGCGTCCTCGAGCTGCGAGTCCTCGAAGGCCTCGACCTTGCCGCAGGTGTCGCACACGAGGTGGTGATGATGCTCGCCGCCGGCATGCACGGGCTCGTAGCGCGAGATTCCAGAGCCGAGGTCGATCCGCTGGACGAAGCCTTCCGACGCGAGCAGGTCGAGCACCCGATAGACGCTCGCAATCCCGACGCGACGGTCGGAACCGCGGAGGCGGTCGAAGATCTCCTGGGCGGTCAGGCAGCAGTCTTCACCGGCGAGGAGCTCGATGACCGCACGCCTCGCACCGCCGTTTCGAAGACCCCTTCGTTGCAGAGCGGCCAGCGTCGCTTCCGCCCATTCGCGCTCTCCGGTTGCGGAAGTCACAACTCTCGATGATAGCGATTCTCATGAAGGACGGGTACGGCAGGGGTCGAACACGTCCGCGATGAGAGACGCCGTGACCGAGTTCCGAGCGTTCCTGCTACGCGGCAACCTCGTCGACATGGCGGTCGGCATCGTGATCGGCCTCGCCTTCGCCGCAGTCGTGACCGCGTTCGTCGCCGATCTCATCACCCCACTCATCGCGGCGATCTTCGGCAAGCCCGACTTCTCGAGCCTCTCGTTCACGATCAACAACAGCAAGTTCAGCTACGGGGCGTTCCTGAACGCGCTGATCGCCTTCGTACTGATCGCCATCGTCCTCTTCTTCCTGGTCGTGAGACCCGTGAACGCGCTGGTCGCTCGCTCGCGCAAGGATCCGGTCGACCCGACGACGCGAAGCTGTCCCGAGTGCATGAGCGAGATCCCGCTCGAGGCGCGCCGCTGCGCCTTCTGCACCTCGCCGGTCTCAGCGGCCGCGTAGCCTGCTGTACTCGGCGGCCTCGGAGACGAGCGCCTCGAACAGGCGTGCGTCCTCGCCCGCCTCGGGGTGCCACAGCACGCCCAGCGTGAAGCGTCTGCCGGGGGCCTCGAGTGCCTCGACGCTGCCGTCTCTGTCGCGTGCGACGGGCTCGAGTCCCTCGCCGAGCCTGGCGAAGCCCTGGTGATGGTGCGACTTGACCTCCGTGCCCTCTCCCAGCACTCCGGCGAGACGCGAGCCGGCCTCGATCTCGACTTCGTGGTCCGCGAACCGGCCGGGAACCTCCCTGTGACCGTCGTGACCGACGACGTCGGGCAGGTGCTGGACCAGGTCGCCGCCGAGCGCGATGTTCAGCAACTGCGACCCGCGGCAGACGGCGAGCACCGGGAGATCGCGCTCGAGCGCCGCCCGCAGCAGCGAGAGCTCGGCGCTGTCGCGGATCGGCACGATCCCGGTCGTCTCGGGATGAGCCTCCTGGCCGTACAGGACGGGATCGAGATCCGACCCACCCGAGAAGACAAGGCCGTCGAGCGCATCGAGCACCTCGGGGCCACCGCCTTCCGACGGCGGGACGAGCAGCGCCCGCCCGCCGGCACGCTCCACCGCCCGGACATAGTCCCACGGAACGAGCGCCGACTCGAGATTCCACGGCCCGAACGACGCAAGTGTGACGTAGGTCGTGATGCCTACGAGCGGTTTGCCCATCCACTCATTCTGATTGGTGCCCACGACGTGGGGCGACCTGGCAGAGAGTTCGCGACGGAACGGTAAACACCCCTTGCCTCTCGCACGACGACGATGCACACTGGCGATGCGAGGACGGGCGACAAGGAGCATGTCCCCCGACCACGGCCGAGAGGAGGGGTCCGTCAGGGCCTCTCCTCACACGTAGTCAGCATCGGCCCCGGTCTCCGTGCTCACGACCGCAGTCGACATCCTTCCCTGCACCGGTGAGGCAGACAGCGCCGGAGCGTTGGGCGTTCGCGAAGCTCGCCTCCGCCGCAGGAGCGAAGCCTGCCACTCGCCGACCTGTGCGCTTCTTGGACTCTGACGCCGCTGCAACAAAACCGGGGCCTGGCACCGGTCTTGTTGCGGTCCCAGGGCGTTCCGGGTGCAACAAAATCGGTGCCAGGCCCCGGTTTTGTTGCGGTCCCGCCTCGGGCTCCGTCTTGTTGCCGGCCCGCCTCACAGTCTCCAAACCGGCCGCGAACGGCTTTTTCAGACCGCGCACCTAGGATCGGTCGATGGTCGCGATCGGGCGAGGAGCGCGACGGCAGGTGGCGAAGTAGCCGTCATGCGCTGGTTGAGTACAGCGCGCGCTTCAGGGGTCGAGAGGCACTGGAGACGGATCGGCGGCACCGCTGCGGCGGTGGCGCTCGGCGCGTGTGCGCTGGGACTTTCCCTGGCCGGCAGCGGATCGGCCGACTCCACGGCTGTGTCGGCGGGCAAGGCAACCGCCTTCACCGGCTATGCGTTCGACGCCTGCAACGCGCCCTCCCCGGACGCCCTCGACGCTTGGCTCGCCTCGCCCTACCGCGCGCTCGGGATCTACATCGGCGGAGTGAACCGGGCCTGCGCCAACAGTCAGCTCTCGCCCGATTGGACGACCGGAGCGGTCGATTCCGGCTGGAGCCTGATCCCGCTCTATGTCGGTCTGCAGCCGCCGTGCGTCGGCGGCTCGGGTCTGGCCACGATCTCTCCGACGATCGCCGCGAGTCAGGGGACGGCGGCAGCGGACGACGCCGCCGCTGACGCCTCCGCGCTCGCGCTCGCCTCCGGAAGCCCCATCTACCTCGACCTGGAGGCGTACGCCCTCAACGACCCGGCGTGCACGCAGGCGGTGCAGACGTTCGTCACCGCGTGGGTGAACGAGCTGCACGCGCTCGGCCACCTCGCAGGCGTCTACGGCAGCGCCGCCTCGACGATTCGCGACCTGCAGGTGCTCGCGACGACCGCGTCGTCGCCCGACGACGTCTGGATCGCCGACTGGAACGGCGACGAGAGCGTCTTCGGGAACCCGTACGTCTCGGACTCCCTCTGGACGAGCCACCAGCGGCTGCACCAGTACCGCGGCAGCCACCGCGAGACGTGGGGCGGCGTCACGATCGACGTCGACTCGAGCTACGTCGATGCAGCCGTCGTCGGCGCAACCGGCACGATCCCCGTGCCGCCAGCCCAAACGCCGGTGCCGGCGCCGACCGAGTCGGCGGCCGGCTCGGTCAGCTCGACCGACGGCAGCTCGAGCGTGAGCTGGCCGGCGGGAGCGTTCGACGAGCCCGTCGTCGTCCAGCTGATGCCGACACCTGGCCTGCAGCCGGTCCGGGGCTTCGGCGGCGGCGGGTACGGCGTCCAGCTCCAGGTCCAGCAGACAACCACCGCGATGCTGCGAAAGGGGTTCGCGGCCCCGCTGACGATCCACATCGATCGCCGCCCGGAGCAGCACCTTGCTCCAATGAGCTCGAGCGACGGCCTCGACTGGCAGCCGCTCCGCCCGCTCTACTCGGGCGCCCTACCCGCCGGGGCGAAGGCCGGCTATACGCGGAACGCCGACGGATCGGTCGACATCGAGACGACGACAGGCGGCTACTTCGCGCTGCTCCCGGAGACATCGCGGCCGCCGGCCCCGGCCAACCTCGTCGGGCGCTTCTCGCACGGTCAGCTCGTGCTCAGCTGGGCGAAGGCGACGGGCGCGGGCGGAGCGGCGGTCTCCTATCAGGTGACGCTCACCAACCGGCCGTTGCTCTCGATCCCGGGGCAGACCACCGCCGCCGTCGGACGTGTCCACCACAGCGCTCCAAGCGTCTACCGGGTGATCGCGACCGACGCGGCGGGCAAAGTGAGCGAGCCCTCGAAACCCCTCGTCCTGCTGCCCACGAAGCGACCCCCGAAGCTGCCGAAGGTCATCCCGATGTGGACCTGGCCGCTCTTCGAATGGCAGCAGACGGGGAAGTTCGGCAAGCGACCAGGGGCGCCGAAGATCCTGCCCGCGTGGTACTGGCGCTGGTACGCCTGGCGGGCGGCGCCTTACCACATTCGCGCCTGAGAATCCATGCTGGCGCCCGCCATCCGGCCGCCGCTCGGTTTATGCTCGGGGTGCCCGCCCTCGCAGGCGGGCCTATGCCGGCAACGACACTGAAAGGGCGTTGGGCGTGAACATGGACAACATCAAGCAATTGCCTCGCGAGGTGCAAGCGACGCTTGTGTGCCTGATCCTGTTCGTCATCTTGTCGTTCTTCGATTGGCAACAGGTCTCGGTCGGCCCGTACACCTACGGACGGAGCCTCTGGCACGGGATCGGAATCATCACCGTCCTGATCGCGATCGCCTATCTGATCTGGGAGATCGGACGCGTGATGGACTACAGGGTGAACCTCGGGCAGGTGACTCCCGCGATGACGTCTGCCGGACTCGCGATCGCCCTGCTCGTCTTCACGGTGATCACCTTCCTCGACTGGAGCGACTACCGGCACTGGCCCGAGTGGGTGGGCCTGGTCCTCTCGATCGTGATCGCCGTGGCTGCGTTCAAGCGCGCCAAGGACGAGGGCGTCGAGATGCCGAAGATGCCGCAGAACATCTCGGCCGGCAAAGGCGCGGGCGCCGGCGGTGGGACCGCCGCGTCGACCACCCCCACCCCCAGCCCCACCCCGCCGGAGAGTCCGCCCGCGGAGGACGCAGGCGGCGGGTCGGGCGAGACCGACACCTGAAATACCGCGTTGCCGGCACCATTGAGCGGAGGGCGCCGACAGGCGCCCTCCGCTTCTCAGGCAGCCTTGCTCGCGGGCCTACCCCGCTGCTCCAGCACCCCGTCGATCAGGCCGTACTCGATGGCCTCGGCGGGGGTCATGAATCGGTCGCGGTCGATGTCGAGCATCACCTGCTCGACATCTCGACCCGAGTGACGCGAGACGATCTCCGCCATCCGGCGGGTGAGCTCGAGGATCTCCCGCGCGGCGATCTGGATGTCCGCCGGGGTGCCGCGGAAGCCGCCGGAGCCTTGGTGGATCATGATCTTCGCATTCGGCAGCGCGTAGCGCTTGCCGGGCGCTCCTCCGCAGAGGATCATCGCCGCGGCCGACATTCCCATGCCGAGACAGACGGTCGCGACATCGGGTTTGACGTACTGCATCGCGTCGTAGATCGCCATCCCGGCGTAGGCCGAGCCGCCGGGCGAGTTGACGTACAGCCAGATGTCCTTCTCTGCATCCTCGGCTTCGAGGAAGAGCAGCTGAGCCGCAACCAGGTTCGCGATCGTGTCGTCGACCTCCTGGCCGAGGAAGACGATCCGCTCCCGAAGCAGCCGCGAGTAGATATCGAACGAGCGCTCGCCGCGGCCGTCCGCCTCGAGCACCATCGGAATGACCTGACCGACCACCACAGGAACCTCCTTCGCTAACGTGCAACCCAACGGTTGCCACTGTAGCGCAACCATAAGGTTGCGCGTAGAGGAGGTCGAGATGATCCGGAAGGAGATCGTGCTTCCTGCAGGTCGCGACGAGGTCTGGTCGGCGCTCACCGACCCGCGGCGCCTCAAGGACTGGTTCGCCAATGACGTCGAGCTCGATCTGCGTCCCGGGGGCGAAGCAAGCTTCAGGTGGGACAACGGCGAGTCGAGGCACGCAACGGTTATCGAGGTCGAGGAGGGCGAGCGCCTGGTCTTCGAATGGGAGGGGGAGGGGGACGTCGAGTTCACCCTCGCCGACGACGCAGGCGGGACGAGGCTGACCGTAGTCGAGACTTCGCCCGCCTGGACGTCCGCGCTCGACCTCCAGGCATCGGCTCTCGCCTACGCGTGAGCAGCCTGGACCAGGTCTTCTCGGCGCTGGCGGACCCGAGCCGGCGCCACCTTCTCGGCTATCTCGCCGACCACGGCACCGCGACGGCGACCGAGCTCACCGGCGAGCTGCCCATGACGCGCCAGGCCGTCTCGAAGCACCTGGTGACGCTCAGCGATGCCGGCCTCGTCTCCTCCGAGCGCGCCGGCAGGGAGACTCGCTACCGCCTGACCGAGACCGGCGAGGAGTGGGACGAGCGGCTCGATGCCCTTCGCCGCCACCTCGAACGCGACGGCTAACCTCGGCGCGTGGCGAGCATCCCGGAGAGCGCGCGTGCCGTCATCGAATCAGGGGCCCTCGCACATCTCGTGACGATCAATCCAGACGGAAGCCCGCAGGTCTCGTGCGTCTGGGTCGGCCTCGACGGCGACGAGATCGTCTCGGGCCACCTGAGCGGAGCACAGCGCAAGCTCGCCAACGTCGCGCGCGACCCGCGGGTCGTTCTCTCGATCGCAGCCGAGGGGGCAAACGCGGTCGGGATGCAGAACTACCTCGTCGTCCGCGGCCGGGCCCGGATCACCGAGGGCGGGGCCCCCGAGCTTCTGCAGGCACTGGCGCGAGTCTACGTCGGCCCGGACGCTCGCTTCCCGCCGATGTCCGACCCGCCACCTGGCTTCGTCATGCATATCGCAGTCGACCGGCTCGGCGGCCACGGCCCGTGGGCCGACTGAGGCCGAGTGATGGCGCTCTACGACCTCGTTCGCGACCTTCCGCTCGAGATCGATGACCTCGACTTCGAGCTCACCGAGATCGTGATCTCGCCGCAGTTCACCCGGCGGACAACTACCGTCAAGCTCCGATCCGGGATCGGCGTGAGAGGCGCTGACTTCGTCGGCCTGGGCGAGGACGTCACCTACGACGGCAGCCTGCACGAGCCGCATCAGCTTCCCTGGCTCGACCTCGCCGGGTCGTGGACGCTCGGCTCGCTCTCGGCGCGGCTCGAAGAGGTCGAGCTGTTTCCCGGCGGTACACCCACCCAGGCGGCCTATCTCGACTACCGCCGATGGGCATTCGAGTCGGCCGCCCTCGACCTCGCCCTCCTTCAGCACGGCCGGTCGCTGGCGGATGTCGTCGGCCGCGAGCCGCAACCGCTCACGTTCGTCTCCTCCACGCGCGCGGCCTCGCTCGAAGGCTGGCTCGCCTTCTACCCGGATCTCCGCTTCAAGCTCGACCCGACCCCGGAATGGACGTCGGCGACCGTCACTGCACTCGCCTCCGGCGGCAACGTCGACGTTGCCGATCTCAAGGGCGCCTACCACGGCACGTCGGTCGACAACCCGCCGAACCCCGAGCTCTATCGGCTCGTCGCCGAGGGGCTACCCGACGCGTGGATCGAGGATCCGGCGCTGACGCCGGAAACCGACGCGGTGCTCGCGCCGCACCGCGACCGGATCACCTGGGATGCGCCGATCCATTCCTGGGCCGACGTCGAAGCTCTGCGGTTCGCGCCACGCTGCCTGAACTGCAAGCCTTCTCGCTTCGGCTCTGTCGAGCGCCTGTTCGAGTTCTACGACCGCTGCACGGAGAGTGGGATCCGGCTCTACGGCGGCGGCCAGTTCGAGCTCGGCGTCGGACGGGGCCAGATCCAGCTGCTCGCCTCGCTCTTCCACCCTGACAGCCCGAACGACGTCGCGCCGGGCGGCTACAACTCGGCCGAGCCGATCGGCGGGCTGCCGGTCAGCCCGCTCGACCCCGACCCGGCACCGACCGGCTTTCGCCGGGCGGTATGGTGAGCGCGATGCGCTGGCTGCTCGTCACGTCGGTCGCCCGCGCGGCAGCGATTGCGGTCCTGCCGCAGCGGCGGCCCAGCCGGACAAGAAGTCGATGACCGTCCTCGCCCGGCACATCGCGACCAAGGGCTGTTCCGGGACAACGGCACCGAGGTCACGATGTCGTTCTCCGGCGTGACGCCGTTCATCGCGACGCAGCAGGCGCTCGCCAGGACCGCCGTCGGCCGCCTCTGACAGGGCCACGGGCCCGCCGCGCGTCACTCGTACTGGAGTGCGTTCAGGACGTTGAGCCGCGAGGCACGCCGCGCCGGGAAAATCGCGGCGATGAAGCCCACGATGATCGCGACGACGATGAAGACGACGACCGTGCCAACGGGAACGACGAACGGAATGTCATGGAGAGCCCGGCCGAAGAGGGCGGCCAGCCCCATCCCGAGCGGGATCCCGAGCGCGGCCCCGATGAGCGCGGTCACGATCGCCTCGTGTCGGATCATCCTGCGCACCTGGCGGCGCGTCATTCCGACCGCCCGGAGCATCCCGATCTCGCGCGTCCTCTCGAACACGGTGAGCACGAGCGTGTTCACGATGCCGAACAGGCTGACGATGATCGAGAGCCCGAGCAGGACGTACAGGAGCGCGAGCAACGTGTTCAGCCCCTGCTCCTGGTTGGTGATGAACTGCTGCTCGGTCTGGATCTTGGCGTCCGGGTACTCCCTCAACACCGCGTTCAGCTTCGTCGTGTTGAGATCCGTGACGCCGCCCGGCATCGTGATCAGGGTGTAGACGTTCTGAGGATTCGGGTAGACCGAGTCGAAGGTCGCCGACGACATCGAGATCGACCCGAGCGGGTCTCCGGTCTTGGGGACGGTGTAGATCGACCTGACGCGCAGCGACACGAACTTCCCGGCCGGTGTCTCGACTGTGATCGGCGTGCCCGTGACGAGGTGGTGCGACTTTGCGTAGCCGCTGTCGACCACCGCTCCATGGGCTCCGAGGCCGTCGAGCGAGGCGTTCGTGCCGACCGTCCATTTCAGGTTGAGGACCTTCGAGATCCCCGGTTCGAGACCCGTCACCTGGGTCGTCTTGCCGAACGCCCGGCCGTCTCCGGCCCGTACGCCCGCGACGACCTTCGCGATCCCCGACTTGCGGACCGCATCCGCGGAGGAGACGGAGGTCGGCAGGAAGCCGTTCTGCGAGGTGAGGGCGTAGTCGCCCCCGAACTCGCTCTCCACGGAACTCGTGAACGAGGAGCGCAGGCCCGAAGCGAGCACCGCGACCGTCGTCACGAGCGCGAGCCCGATCATCAGCGCCGCGGCGGTAGAGGCCGTCCTCCCGGGGTTCCGCATCGAGTTCGAGCGAGCCAGCGACCCGGCGACCCCGCCGATCCGCGTCGCAGGCCACCCGAGCACGGCGGCGAGCGGTCGCACGACCCGTGGGGCGAGCATCGCGATCCCGAGGAACAGCCCCAGTACGCCGAGTCCGAGGATGAGCAGGCGCTGGCCCGTCGTCATCCCGTGCCCGAACGCCCCGTAGCCGACAAGCGCTCCGGAGACGACGCACACCCCGATCGCAATGGCCGGCCCGAAACGGTGGAAGCGGCCGGGCGGCAGCACCGAGCCTTCGCGAACTGCCGCGATCGGGGGCACACGGGTCGCCCGGAGGGCGGGCCGAATGGTGGCGAGCAGGGTCACGACGGTGCCAACGACGAGTGACAGGATCACCGTCCGCCAGGCGAACACGAGCCCGGTCTGCGGCAGGTGGGCACCGAACACCCTGAAGAGCTGGTTCAACGCCTTCGCGATCCCGAGCCCCGCGAACAGACCCACGGTGGAGGCCACGAGCCCGAGGACGAGGCCCTCGACGACGACGACCGTGAGCACCTGGCGGCCGGTCGCGCCCATCGAGCGGAGCGTCGCGAACTCCCGCGTCCGCTGGGCGATCGTGATCGAGAGCGTGTTGGCGATCACGAACGCCCCGACGAAGAGCGCGATCCCGCCGAAGGCGAGCAGGAAGTAGCGCAGGAACGAGAGCGCGGAGCTGATGTCGTTCGAGCTCTGCTTGGCCTGCTGGCTGCCCGTGCGCACCTGGGTGTGCGGCGGCAGGACCGACTGGATCTGCGACAGCAGCTGCGAGCTGGTCACGCCCGGTTTGGCGGCGACGTCGATCTCGTCGAGCTCGCCCTCCTTGTGGAAGAGCGCCTGCGCGGTCGGCAGGTCGAAGATCGCGAGTGAGGCGCCGCCGAGCGTCGAGGTGCCGAACTGGACTATCCCGCTCACGCGGTAATGCTCGACCTTCCCGCCACGCGGGAGGATGCCGACCCTCCCACCTGTCGTTACGCCGAGCTTCGACGCCGTCGACTTGTCGACCGCTACCTCGTTCGGCCCGCGCGGATACCGCCCGCTCAGGAGGTTGAGCGGGTTGAAGCGCCGGTCGCCGCCCGTGTTGACGCTGAAGGCCAGGCCGGGCGCGCCGCCGAGCGACAGCACCTTGCCGCTCGAGTCGACGTACTGAGCCAGGTCGCCGATCCCGCCGGCCGCATCCTCGACTCCCGGGAGCCCCTTGATCCGGACCAGGGTCGACTGGGGGAACGAGGGAGCGTTCTGCGAGCCGCCGAACACGGCCTTTCCGGTCACGACCGCGTCGGCGGCCGCGTAGGCGGTGCTGAAGATCTGCGTAAAGGCGGCGTCGATCGTGTCGGTGAGGACGTACGTCCCGCTCACCATCGCAACGCCCATCACGATCGCAAGCGAGGTGAGGAGCAATCGGAGCTTGCGCCCCAGGAGGTCCTTGATCGCGACGCGGGTCACTGCGTCGCGGAGTCGGGCGCCGCGACCTCGTCGAGGTTGTTCATCGTCCGGAGCACCTCGGCCTCGCTCGCTCCGGACTGCTCCAGCACGATCAGCCCGTCGGCGAGGTACAGGATCCGGTCGGCGATCGCAGCGGCGCGCGGGTCGTGGGTGACCATGACGATCGTCTGGCCGTACGCCCTGCTCGACTCCCGGAGCAGCTCGAGGATCTCCGCGCTCGACTTCGAGTCGAGATTCCCGGTGGGCTCGTCGGCGAAGACCACGGTCGGCCTCGAGACGAGCGAGCGCGCCACGGCGACCCGCTGCTGCTGGCCTCCCGAGAGCTCCGCGGGGCGATGGCTCAAGCGCCCCGTCAGGCCGACCTTCGCAATCAGATCCGTGAACCAGGCATCGTCCACCCTCGTGCCCGAGACCGAGAGAGGCAGCTTCACGTTCTCCTCGGCGTTCAGCATCGGCAGCAGGTTGTAGAACTGGAAAACGAAGCCGACGTGCCGGCGGCGAAGGTGGGTGAGCTCATTGTCGCCCATCGTCGTGATCTCCTCGCCGGCGATCGAGACCGAGCCGCTCGTCGGCTTGTCGAGCCCGGCCAGGATGTGCATCAGCGTCGACTTCCCCGAGCCCGACGGCCCCATCACCGCCGTCAGCCTGCCCTGCTCGATCTCGAGCGACACCCCACGGAGGGCGTCGACGGCCGTCTCGCCCTCGCCGTAGCGCCGCATGACCTGGGAGGCGGTGACGACGGGCCCCCCGGCGCCGGGATGACCGTCGGTACTCACGCTGTCGAGCCTACCGACACGCTCGAGGTCCAGGGGCGGCACGACACCAAACTGACACATGCTCCCCGGGTGTGGTCCGGGCGTGGAATGATTCGAGGATGAGTCCAGAAGGCGGCGTGCGTCTCGGCGGGTCACCCTCTCTCTGGGTCGAGGGATCCGGGAACTGGGTCTCGGTCTCCTGGGAGGAGGCCGGCACCGACGCGAAGCACCTGCTCGGCAGCGGCGTCCCCGAGGCGATCTCGGCCGGCCTGGCGGGATTTCTCCAGGAGCTCCCGAACCTCGACGCGTCCGAGCCCGCCGAATGGGTGCTCTCGCTCGACGGGCCCGTCCGGGCACTCTTCGCCAAGCCCGGGCCGGCCGACGGCGAGCTCTCGCTCTTCTGGCAGGAAGCCGCCGACGGCTCGGCCGCCGTGCAGCAGACGGCGCCGGTGAGCGAGGTCGAGGCCTGGTGCCGTGCGCTCGAGCTCTACGGACCCGCCGACCCGGACGAGGTCGTCAGGCCCGACCGGCGCGATCTCTAGCCGGCAGAGACTCCCGCGAACTGCGGGATGATGTGCCTGCCGTAGGCCACGAGAGTCTCTTCCTGCGCATTGGTCATCAGGTAGACGTTGAAGTGGTCGACGCCGACCGCTTCGAGCTCGCGCAGCTTCTTCGTGCAGTCGTCGACCGACCCGATCACGCAGAAGCGATCGCAGATCTCGTCGGTGACGAACTCGCCGTGCGCCGCCCCGACGCGTGAATGATCCTTGTAGTCGTAGAACTTCCGAGCCTTGACGAAGTCCGTCAGCTCGGAGGGGATGTCGGAGTCCCAGCCGTAGCGCTCGATCAGGTCCATGACGTGGTTCGAGACCATGGCCGGGAACCAGCGCACCTCCTCCCGGCACTCGGCAAGATCGTCCGCGACCTTCGACGGCGCACCGACGATGCACTGGAGCTCGTCGGGATCGCGGCCCTCCTTGTCGGCCGAAGCCCGGGCGGTGGCCATGATCCACTCGATGATCACCGGATCGGCGAGCTGGATGATCACCCCGTCCGAGACACGGCCAGCGACGGCGAGCGCCTT
This sequence comes from Gaiellaceae bacterium, assembly GCA_035517795.1. Taxonomy (GTDB): domain Bacteria; phylum Actinomycetota; class Thermoleophilia; order Gaiellales; family Gaiellaceae; genus PALSA-600. The sequence goes on from DATIYE010000076.1 coordinate 13,819, forward strand.
CGGCCCGTAGCCGGCGACGTACATGGGAATCGGCGGGTCCTTGCGCGCCCATTCGAGCTGGAGCCCCTTGCCGTTCCACTCGACGGGCTGGCCGTTCATGAGCTTCCTGATCATCTTGCAGGCGTGCTCGAATTCGGCCATCTTCACCGGCTGCTGGCCGATCACGCGCCTCGCCGAGTCGCCGCGGCCGATCCCCATCACCATCCGCCCGCCTGAGATGTCGTGCAGCGTTGCGTAGGCGCTCGCGAGAACGGTCGGCTCCCGTGTTCCCGGATTGGTCACGAAGTGCCCGAGTTTCATCGTCGAGGTGCTGTCGGCGGCGAGCGCCAGCAGCGGGATCGACTCCTGCCAGAGCACGTGCGAGTCGTAGGTCCAGCCGATCTCGAAGCCTTCCTGCTCGGCCATTCCGAGCAGCTCCAGGAACCGCGTGTGGGGCGGATCCGGCAGGACCGTGACGCCGAAGCTGATAGTCATCCGGAGGAGCCTATCGCGAAGATGCGCCCGTGAAGATCATCTGCATCGGACTCAATTACAGCGAACACGTCGCCGAGCAGGGGATGACGCCTCCTGCCGAGCCGCTCATCTTCGGCAAGTTCGCCACCACGGTTATCGGCCCGGGCGAGCCAATCGTGATCCCGCCCGAGGCGACCCACGTCGACTCGGAGGCAGAGCTCGCCGTGGAGATCGGGCGCAGCGGCAGGCGGATCGCCGATGACGACGCGCTCGACTTCGTCGCCGGCTACCGCTGCTCCAACGACGTCTCGGCGCGGAACCTCCAGTTCGCCGACAAGCAGTGGACGCGGGCCAAGGGCTTCGACACATTCTGCCCGCTCGGCGACCGTCTCGTCCCGGTGTCGCAGCTCGGCGACGGCGGCGGGCTGCGGATCGTGCAGCGTCTCAACGGCGAACTGCTCCAGGACGGCAACACCGCCGATCTTGTCTTCGGCGTCCGGCGGCTCGTCGCGTTTGCCTCGGCGGTGATGACGCTCGAGCCCGGGGACCTGATCCTGACGGGCACGCCGTCCGGGATCGGGTACGCGCGCACGCCCCCGGTGTCGATGGCCCCCGGCGACGTGGTCGAGGTCGAGATCGAAGGGATCGGCGTCCTGCGCAACCCGGTGGTCGCAGAAGAGGTCTAGCCGGCGAGGTGGGCGAGAGTCTTCGAGGCGAGCCGATCGAGAGCCTGCACCGACAGCTCGAGGTGCTCGACCTTCGTGTCCTCGAGCTTCGTGTGCGAGAGCCCGCGGAGACTCTGGACGAAGAGCATCACCGTCGGGACACCTGCGCGCGAGACCTCGGCAGCGTCGTGAAGCGGTCCCGACGGGAGGCGGTGCGAGGAACGGGCGACCTCGCGGATCGACTCGTCGGCGAGCTCGATTAGCGTCTCGTCGAACAGGATCGGCTCGATGTTCCAGATCCGCTCCCACTCGACATCGATCCGCTCCTCGGCCGCGAACCGCTCCGAGGCTCCCTTCGCGGCGGCCAGCATCGTCGCCAGCGTCGCGGCGTCGAGATGGCGCTGGTCGAGTAGCTGCTCGGCCGTCTCGACCACCGAGGTGACGATTCCGGGCTTGCAGACGACTCCGCCTGACGTGCAAACGGCTCCACCGCCCGCCTCGTGGGCGATCGTGCGGATCTCGAGGGCGAGCTTGGCCGCGCCCGCGAGGGCGTCGCGGCGCTGGTCCATCGGCGTCGACCCGGAGTGGGCGGCCTGGCCGCGCCAGGTGATCCGCGAGCGCTCGACGCCGAACGTCCCCAGCACGACGCCGAGCGGCAGGTCGAGCGACTCGAGCACCGGGCCCTGCTCGATGTGCAGCTCGAGGTAGGCACCGGCCCCTTCGAGCTCCGAACGGGCCTCGAGCGCCCGGTCGAGCTCGACGCCGTGCTCGCTCAGCGCATCGGGAAGCGCGATCCCGTCGCGGTCTGACAGCTTCCGCAACTCGTCCTGATCGCGCATCGACCCGGCCGCAGCCGACGATCCGAAGAGCGAGCGGCCGAAGCGGGCGCCCTCCTCGTCGGCCCAGTTGACCAGCCGGACCGGGACCGGCGGCGCCCCCTCGGCCGCGACCCGCCGGAGCACCTCGGAGCCGGCGAGGACGTTCAGCGCTCCGTCGAGCCAACCGCCGTTCGGAACCGAGTCCAGGTGGCCCCCGATCAGAAGAGCCGGGCCGTCGCCGTCGAGCGTGAACCACTGGTTTCCAGCCGGGTCGATCGTCTCGCGCGCTCCGGCCTCGGCGACCTTCCCTCGCAGCCACTCGCGGGCGCGCTCCCAGGTGTCCGTCCAGGCGACCCGCTGGGCGCCCGCGTCATCGCTCGTCAGCTCGGCAAGCTCGCGCAGCTCGGCGACTACTCGTGACGGGTCGAGCGACACCGGGTGACTCTACAACTCCCGCACCTGCGATATTTGCCCGGCGATGGGGCAGGTACTCAGGCGCGTCGGGGTGTTCGTCCTGGTCATGGCGGCCCTGTGGGGCCTGTGGGAGGGCTGGCGCGCCATCGGCACGCACTTCAAGCTGACGTGGCCGTTCGCCGTCAACGACACGACGATGCCGCACCTGCACCGGATCGTGCAGTCGCTGTTCGAGCCGGCGCAGGTCAACGGGCCCTGGCTGATCGACATCCTCTGGCACGCCTCGCTCTTCACGGCCAAGGAGTGCGTGGTCGGGTTCGCCCTCGGGGCGGTGATCGGGTTCGCGATCGCGGTGGCGCTGTCGCAGTCGCGCTTCCTCGAGCGCGGCTTCATTCCCTACATCGTCGCCTCGCAGACGATCCCCCTGCTCGCGATCGCGCCGATGGTCGTGATCGGCCTCGGAACGAAGGGGGTCAAGGACTGGGTCTCGGTCTCGGTGCTCGCCGCCTACCTCACCTTCTTCCCGGTCGCCGTCAACGCGCTGCGCGGGCTCCAGTCGGCCGACCCGCAGGCGGTCGAGCTGATGCGCTCCTACGCCGCCGGCCGCTGGCGGATCCTCTGGAAGCTCCGGGTGCCGAGCTCGCTGCCGTACCTCTTCTCCGCCTTTCGAATCGCGGCGCCCCTGGCAGTCGTCGGAGCGATCATCTCGGAGCCGGCAGCGTCGATCCAGGGCGGGCTCGGCGGGGCGATCGTCAACTTCAGCCAGTACTACACGATCGAGCCGCAGGAGCTGTGGGCGACGAACATCATCACGGCGCTGCTCGGGATCCTCTTCTTCGTCGCCGTCGTCCTCGCCGAGAAGTTGATCGTGCGCCGTGCTCCGGAGCACTACGCATGAGCCGAAGGCTTGACGGAGGCGGCCCAGTAGCGCCCGAGACGGTCGTGGAGCTCGAAGGAGTCTCGAAGGAGTTCGCCCAGGGGAAGACGGTCGCGCTCCGGGACATCGATCTCGCGATCGGGCAGGGCGGGTTCATCTCCCTGATCGGGCCGTCCGGCTGCGGCAAGTCGACCCTGCTCCGGATCATCGGCGACCTGATCCAGCCGAGCGCCGGCCGCGTGACCGTGCACGGCAAGCCGGCTCACCAGGCTCGCCTCGACCGCGACTACGGGATCGTCTTCCAGCACCCCGTCCTCTACGACTGGCGCACCGTGGCGAAGAACATCGCGCTGCCGCTCGAGCTGCTCGGCTGGGACCGGGGCCGCCGCGCCGACCGGGTCAAGGAGATGCTCGAGCTCGTCGAGCTCACCGGGTTCGAGAACCATCATCCCTGGCAGCTCTCCGGCGGTATGCAGCAGCGCGTGTCGATCGCGCGCGCGCTCTCGTTCTCACCCGCGCTGCTCCTGATGGATGAGCCGTTCGGGGCGCTCGACGAGATGACGCGCGAGCGCCTGAACATGGAGCTCCTGCGCATCTGGCAGGAGACCGGGTCGACGATCGTCTTCGTCACCCACTCGATCGCCGAGGCGGTGTTCCTCTCGACGCGCGTAATGGTCATGTCCGCCCGGCCCGGCCGGATCTCGGACGTCCTCGAGGTCGACCTCCCCCAGCCGCGCTCGGCCGCGCTCCGGGAGGACCCGCGCTACTTCGAGCTCGTCACCCAGGTACGCGAGGCGCTCGTCCGCGGCGGAGCCGACAAGATCTTCGAGGAGCTCTCGTTCGACGAGCTCGCGCCGGAGGAAGGCGAGTGAAACGGATCACCGACTGGCTGCCGGCCCTGCTCGTGTTCGTGCTCGGGCTCGCGCTCTGGCAATGGGTCTTCTCACCGCTCGCCGGCAAGTTCCTGCTCCCGCGGCCCTCGGCGATCGCCACGACGTTCTGGAACAACAAGAGCGTCCTCTTGCAAGCGGGCTGGTTCACATTCAAGGAGGCGCTCGGCGGGTTCGTGATCGGGTCGACGCTCGGCATCGTCTTCGCACTCGGCTTCGCCCGGTTCCGCCGCGTCGGCAACGCGCTCATGCCGTACGCGGTCGCTGCGAGCGCGATTCCGATCATCGCGTTCGCGCCGATCACGAACGCCTGGTTCGGAGTCCTGAATCCGCACTCCAAGTGGGCCATCGCCGGGATCCTGTGCTTCTTCCCGGTACTCGTGAACACGCTGCGCGGGCTGACCTCGGTCGACCCCGAGGCGATCGAGCTGATGCGCTCCTACGCCGCCGGCGAGCTCGACATCTTCCGTCGCGTCCGCTTCCCCTCTGCGCTGCCCCACATCTTCGCCGGCCTCCGGGTCGCGACGGTGCTGGCGATGATCGGCGCCATCGTCGGCGACTACTTCGGCGGCTCGGTGGGCGCCCTCGGCGTGCAGATCGAGAACTCGATCTCGCTGTTCGACTTCCCCCTCGGCTGGGCGGCAATCGTGGTCGCGAGCGCATTCGGGATCGCGTTCTACGTCGCCGTCGTGCTCGCCGAGCGCTGGGCTCTGCGAGGGGTTCCGGCCGCATGAGGGAGACGATAGGGTCAGAATCGCGGCCAGGTTCGACCCTCGGATGAAGGAGAGCGTATGAGACGGAAGTTCATCGCGATCGCGGGCATTGCCGCCGCGGGAGTCGCGACCGCAGCCCTGCTCACCGCTTCGGCAGGCGCCAGCCCGAAGCTCACGAACCTGACACTGCAGCTGAAGTGGGTGACGCAGGCCCAGTTCGCCGGTTACTACGCGGCGGCAGCGCAGGGCTATTACAAGCAGGCCGGCCTCAACGTGAACATCAAGGTCGGCGGGCCGAACATCACGCCGGAGACGGTGGTGATCGGCGGAGGGGCGGACATCGGCCTCGACTGGCTGCCGAACCTGTTCGCCACCGACGAGAAGGGGGGCAATCTCGTCTCGGTCTCGCAGGTCTTCGCACGGAGCGGCATGACCGAGCTCACGTGGAAGTCGAGCGGGATCAACTCGATCGCCGGGATGAAGGGCAAGAAGGTCGGCGTGTGGTGCTGCGGCAACCAGCCCGAGCTCTATGCGGCCCTGACGAAGAACGGCATCGATCCGAACAACCCCAAGGACGTGACGATCTTCAACCAGCCGTTCGACATGAACGCGTTCCTGAGCCACCAGATCGACGCCGCGGCAGCGATGACCTACAACGAGCTGGCGCAGGTGCTGGAGACCAAGAACCCGGCCACCGGGAAGCTGTACTCGCTGTCCGACCTGAACGTCTTCAAGATGGCCGACGTCGGGACGGGGATGCTCGAGGACAACCTCTTCACGACGAGCAAGTGGCTCTCGAGCACGACGAACCAGGACACGCTCGTGAAGTTCCTCAAGGCGTCGTACCAGGGATGGATCTTCTGCCGAGATCACGAGGCGGCGTGCGTGAACATCGTCCTCAAGAACGGGCCGACGCTCGGCAAGGGGCACCAGACCTGGGAGCTGAACGAGATCAACAAGCTGATCTGGCCGAACCAGAGCGGGATCGGGGTCGTCCCGGCCGCGGCCGTCGCAGCGACGGCCAACATCGCGAAGACCTACGGCGTGATCAAGAAGACCCCGCCTGCGGGCGAGGTCAACTACACGTACGCGCGGAAGGCGCTTGCCCAGCTCAAGGCGTCGGGCACGAACGTGACCGGGACCAGCTGGAAGGCCGCGGTCGTGGTCGTCACCGCAGGCGGCAAGTAGGGAGGCGCGTCGGGTCGGGGGGCCGCCGACGGGCGGCTCCCCGATCTACTCTTCGGCAGGTCGAGCTAAAGGAGGAGCCATGTCGGTTCTGATCAAGGGTGGCCGCGTCGTCACCGCGTCCGACGACTACGTGGCCGACGTCTTCGTCGACGGGGAGCGGGTAACCCTCCTCGGCGAGTCGCTCGACCAGGACGCCGACCGCGTGATCGACGCGCGCGGCAAGCTGGTGCTGCCGGGGTGCGTCGACCCGCACACGCATCTCGACATGCCCTTCGGCGGCACGGTCACGATCGACGACGTCGAATCGGGGCAGACCGCGGCCGCCTTCGGCGGCACGACGTGCCATGTCGACTTCTGCATCCAGGACAAGGGCCAGACCTTCGCCGACGCGCTCGCCGACTGGCATGCCAAGGCCGACGGCAAGCAGGTGATCGACATGGGCTACCACATCGCGGTCACCGACCTTTCCGCCGAGGGCGCGCTCGAGGAGCTGGCGGCGCTGCCCGAGCAGGGGGTCACCTCCTACAAGCTCTTCATGGCCTACAAGGGCGCGCTCATGGTCGACGACGAAACGCTCTTCCGCACGATGGAGGTAGCAGCGCGGACGGGAGCGCTCGTGATGGTGCACGCCGAGAACGGAGACGCGATCGACGTGCTCGTGAAGGAGGCGCTCGCAGCCGGGCACACCGAGCCGCGCTGGCACGCGCTCACCCGCCCGCCGGAGACCGAGGGCGAGGCCACGAATCGCGCGATCCAGCTTGCACACGTCGCCGGCGCGCCGCTATACGTCGTCCACGTCTCGTGCAAGGAGGCCGTCGAGCCGATCGCGACCGCGCGCGACAAGGGGTGGGATGTCTGGGGAGAGACCTGCACGCAGTACTTCTTCGTCGACTACACCTTCCTCGAGCGGCCGGACTTCGAGGGAGCCAAGTTCGTCTACACACCGCCGCCGCGGGACAAGGCGAATCAGGACGTCCTCTGGGCGGCGGTGCGGACCGACGTGCTCTCGGCGATCTCGACCGACCACTGCGCGTTCAACTGGGATGGGCAGAAGACACTCGGCCGCGACGACTTCTCGAAGATCCCCAACGGCGGGCCCGGGATCGAGAACCGGCTGCAGATGATCCACAGCTTCGGCGTCCGCAACGGCCGCCTCTCCCTGAACCGCATGGTGGAGCTGCTCGCGACGAACCCGGCGAAGCTCTTCGGCCTCTACCCGCGGAAGGGGACGATCGCGGTCGGCTCCGACGCCGACATCGTCATCTTCGACCCCGAGAAGCGCGTGACGATCTCAGCCGCCGACCACCACTCTCGGATCGACTACAACCTCTACGAGGGGACCGAGGTTGTCGGCTCGCCCGAGATCGTGCTCCTGCGCGGAAACGTGCTGGTCGACGACGGAGACCTCGTTGCCTCACCCGGGATCGGACGCTACGTCGCGCGGGCGAAGTTCGGCCACGAGTTGACGGGCGCCGGCCGCGTGGCCGCCTGACGAGCGGCGGCCACCTGGACTTGAGGCCTCCCAGGCCTTAGATTCGCGCGACCCAGGACGGGCGAGCCACGGGAGGCAGGATGGCCGAGCAGCGGCACGAGATCGCACACGACGTCGCAGATCTCCGCGACGACCTCGCGTTCGAGCGCGAAGAGCTTGCGAGCTCGATCGAGCACGACTACTCGACGAGCATCGTTCCGCTCACCCACCGCCGCCCGATGTGGCACTTCATGGGCCTCTGGACGACCTTCGTCGCCGGCTTCTCGTACATGGCACTCGGGGTCGAGATCTACGGCGGCGGCTTCAGCCTCGTCAAGACCGCGGGGGTCACCTTGCTCGGCTACGGGATCTACATCGCCTACGCGGTCTTCGCCTCGTACCTCGGCTCTCGTACCGGCCAGACGCATTCGCTGCTCACGCGCTCGATCTTCGGCAGCGGCGGCTCGGCAATCGTCTCGCTCTTCGTGCTGATCGCGCCACTCGGCTGGGTCGGCTTCCAGGCAGGCCTCCTGGCGCAGCTGTGGGACAACTTCGCCGGCTGGGGCAGCGTCGAGACACTGACGATCGTGCTCGCAGGCGTGATGATCTTCAACAACCTCTTCGGGTTCACCGGCATCAGCATGTTCGCCCGCTACCTGGTGACGCCGATTCTGATCGCCTGGTGTCTCTACATGGTGCTGAAGGGCTTCGTCACCGACCACGTAAGCCTGCACGGCTCCCCATCGGGCAGCATGCCCTACTGGGTCGCGATGGGCGCCGTGATCGGGTTCGCGATGTGGGGGAACGAGCCCGACTTCTGGCGCTACGGCAAGCCGAAACTGACCTGGTCGATCCCGACCTACCTGTTCGCCTCCTTCTGGTTCCTGCTGTTCACGGCCGCCGGCTGGATGATGGCGCGGCTCGCCGGCGACGGCGATCCGTACAACTTCAGCGTCCACTACTCGCTCTTCGGAGCCTTCTGGCTCGCGTGGCTGATCGCGACCATCAGCCAGTTCGCGATCAACGACGGCAACTACTACGAGTCGATCAACGCCGGGCAGAACCTGGTCGGGTGGATTCGCGGCTGGCACCGGCTCATCACCTGCCTGATCGTCGCCGTCGGCGGGTGCGTCGCCGCCTACCTCGTGAACTACAAGTTCGTCAACGGCTGGTTCGACGTCGCGACGTTCCTCGCGATCACCGTCCCGTGCGCGACGACGATCATGGTCGTCGACCACTTCCTGCTGCCCCGCTGGTTCAGGATCTCGAGGCCGCTCACCGACGTGCCGCCGTGGGAGAAGGCCAGATTCGCGAACTGGCCGGCGATCGTCGCGCTGCTCGTCGCCGTCGCCTACGGTGCGATCGCGAGCGCGATCCTCCCCACGAGCCTCAACCTGTACGACACGGCCCGGAACTGGGGGCCGGTGCCGCTCGAGTGCTGGCTGATCGCCGGCGGGCTGTACGTGCTCGTGGTCGCCGTCACCCGCTGGATCGACGCCCGCACCTGGCTCGGCTTCCCACGCACGCTCGACGGGCACGACATCGACTCCGACGCCGTGATCGACATCGCGGTCGCGGGAGCGCACACCTGAGCGCCCGGGGCTGCCAGGGTCGGTGAACGATCTCGTCGTTCGGAGCGCCCGCCTGCTCGACGGGCGCCTCGTCGACCTCGCGGTCGACGACGGCCGGTTCACGGAGATCGGGCCTGCCCACGAGCTCGCTGCGCGGCAGACGATCGATGCGGCGGGACGCCTGGTCACCGCGCCGCTCGTCGACTGCCACCTCCACCTCGACGCCTCGCTCACCGCCGGGCGGCCCAGATTCAACGAGAGCGGCACCCTGATCGAGGGGATCCAGGTCTGGGGCGAGCTGAAGCCGTCGCTGACCGAGCAGGATGTGTTCGAGCGCGCGTGCGAGATCGTGCGCTGGTCGGCCGCACAGGGGACGCTCTTCATCCGCGCGCATGCAGACGTCTCCGGCGAGAACGAGGCAATGGTTCGGGGCCTACTCCGGGTACGCGACGAGCTCGCCGACCTTTGCACCCTCCAGGTCACGGCGTTTCCCCAGGACGGGATCTTCGCCCGCGACGGCGACGAGGCGCGGCTCGAGAACGCGGTGAGGCTCGGCGTGGACTGCGTCGGCGGCATCCCGCACTACGAGCCGACCGCCGAGCTCGGCCTCCGGGAGGTGCATCGGGTGTTCGAACTGGCCAAGACCTACGGCCGACGGATCGACGTCCACTGCGACGAGACCGACGACCCTGCCTCGCGCTTCCTCGAGGTGATGGCCCACGACACGGTCGAGCACGGCCTCACCGGTCGGGTCACGGCGAGCCACTGCACCGCGATGGGTTCCTACGAGCCGTACTACTCCTCGAAGCTGCGGGGCTTCCTCAGGCGCTCCGGAATCAACATCGTCGTCAACCCGTACGCGAGCTCGTTGATCCAGGGCCGCCTCGACCCCTATCCCAAGCGGCGAGGCTTCGCCCAGTTGAAGGAGCTCCTCGCCGAGGGGGTCAACGTGTCGCGCGGCGACGACGTGATCATGGATCCGTGGTACCTGATGGGGAAAGCAGACCTGGTCGACGCGGCGCATCTGGCGCTCCACTTCACGTACATGAGCGGACTCGACGAGATCCCGGAGATGCTTCACTGCGCCACCGAGCGCGGGGCCCGCACGCTGGGCGTCGAGGACGAGTACGGGATCGAGGAAGGGAAGCCGGCCGACTTCGTCGTCTTCGACGCGCCGAGCGCGGTCGAGGTGATCCGGCTCCGCGCGAGTCGCCGCTGGGTCGTTCGCCGCGGTCGCGTGATCGCGGAGACCACACCTGCTGAGACGAAGCTCCTCGGCAGGCCGATCTCGTTCGCGCCGTCGGAGCTCTAGACGTGCGTCGAGCGGTAGACGAACGCCGCGATGTCCTGGATCTGCCTGGTCGAGAGGACGTTGCGATACGCGGGCATGCGGGTCGGGTACCTGGCGAGCAGCGACGGCGTCATCACCGAGGCGCCGCCGCTGGAGATCGCCTTGATGATCGTCGACTCGGGCAGCCGCACCTTGTCGAGGCTGGGCCCCGCCGTTCCCTGCGACTTCCCCGCCTTGAGCATGTGGCAGACCCCGCAGGTGCTCACGAAGAGCGGCTTCCCCGCCGCCGCGTTTCCGACGATCTTCGGCTTCGCGTGGGCGTGCGCGAGCGCGATCGCGGGCACGCCGGCCGCGATCGTCGCAGCCGCTGCCGGCCGCCAGAGGTGTCTCACGAGCATGCTGCCTAGTATCGCCCCGCCCCGGCCGGAGGGCGGGTTAGTGCGGTGTAAGGATTCTGCGTCAGGGGGAATCAGGAGGCGAGGGTGTCCTCGAGCGCGGCCCGCAGGCTCTGGTAGCGGAACTCGAGCCCTTCGAGCTTGCGCGAGACTGCGCGCTGGCCGAGGAGGAGCAGCTCGGCCTGCTCGCCGAGCAGGAGCCTGACCGCTAGCGCCGGGGTCGGCACGACCGCCGGCCGATGCAGAACGGCGCCGAATGTTCGCGCCGCCTCGACCTGCCGGAGCTGCTCGGGTGCCACCGCATTCACCGGCCCTTCGAGCACACCGTCGATTGCGAGCCGGTGGACTGCGACGAGGTCGTCGATGTGGATCCAGGGAAACCACTGGCGTCCGCCTCCGACGGGTCCTCCGGCAAAGAGACGGAAGGGCAAGGCCATCAGGCGGATCGCCTGCGCTCCCGGGCCCACCACGAGCGCGCTGCGGACGGCGACATGCGGCACGCGCGCGGTGGCTGCGGCGGCCTCCCACTCCCCGCAGACACGGGCCAGGAACGTTGTGCCTCGCGGAGAGTCCTCGTCGCAGACGGCGTCTCCGCTCTCGCCGTAGAAGTCGATCCCGGAGGCGGTGACAAGGACCCGCGGCGGCTCGGCCGCCTCCTCGATCGCGCGGACGAGCGCCCGAGTCGTCTCGACCCGGCTGCCGAGAATCGCGGCTTTCCGCCCTTTCGTCCATCTCGGCCCGCCGATCGAGACCCCGGCGAGGTTGACCACTGCGGAGGCCCCGTCGACCTCGGCCGGCGCCGCCGCCCACCTCACCGCACGGCCGACTCCGCGCGCCCGCTCGGGCCGCCGGGAGACCATGACCACCTCGTGACCGTCGGCGGCCAGCGAGCGGGCGAGCGCCCGGCCGACGAAACCCGAGCCGCCGCCGATCACCACCTTCATGGCCGGGTCAGCCTGTGTAGCCCCACTTGGCGAGCGAGCGTTGGAGCGCGGCGACGTACTTCGCGCTCTGGGGCCAGATGTCTCCACCCGGGCCGTGCAGCCAGCCCTTCTTCAGCGCATTTGCGAGCTCGGTGATGCACGTGGGCTTCTCGCCCAGCCGGTACTCGTCCGCACACCACGCGGCGAGCACCCCGCGGACCTCACCGTCCGGCTTTCCGCGCTCCGCCAGGTAGGCCTTCCACCATTGCTTCGCGTCGGCCTTGACGAGATCGAGCCGCGTTGAGGTCACGTCGGCGAAGTGGCCGGCCGGATCGATCGTCAGCACCAGCATCGGAAGCCCCGATGCCGCGAAGGACGTGAAGGCGTAGGCGAAGCGGTCGTCTGCGGTGATGAAGTCGTAGACGCCGTCGTGCCAGTGGCCCTCGTAGCCCGGGTCGCCCCAGTTGTGGACCAGGACACGGCCGCGATGTGGGCCGTCGACCAGAGCGACGGCAGACTCGAAGCAACAGTGCGCGCCTCCCGTGTACAGACTCACGACCGCCTCCTTCAGCGGGCCCCCTGTCACGTTCTCGAGCGTCAGCGTGTGGTGGCTTCCGATACTGCAACGCTCGGAGCCACAAAGCCCCTGGTCGACGATCGTTTTGCCCCCGACCCGCACGACGAGGCGCAGGCTCCGGAAATTGTAGAAGCCCTGGCCTCGCGACTGCCGCTTGATGCTCATCATCGCCGTCACTGGCCCCGCGTGCCTGGTCACCGTGACTTTCTTCCACGGCTGCGACGAGGCAGCTGCCGGCCCGCTGAGCACCCCAGCTGCAAGGGCTACGACGACGACCCTGGTCAACACGACCGAGGCTAGATCTAGCGGGTCTGGGGGAAGCCGAGGTCGACCTTGGAGGTGGCCGGATCGGGCCAGCGAGACGTCACGACCTTGCTGCGCGTGTAGAAGTCGATTCCCTCGGGGCCGTAGATGTGCCGGTCGCCGAACAGGCTCGCCTTCCAGCCGCCGAACGAGTAGTAGGCGACGGGAACCGGGATCGGAACGTTGATCCCGACCATCCCGGCCTGAACGTCGAACTGGAACTGACGCGCCACGCCGCCGTCGCGCGTGAAGATCGCGGTGCCGTTGCCGTAGGGGTTCTCGTTGATCAGGCGAACCGCTTCGTCGTAGGTGTCGACGCGCGTCACCCCGAGCACCGGCCCGAAGATCTCGTCGCGGTAGTTGTCCATCCCCGGCTTGACGTTGTCGATCAGCGTCGGGCCAAGGAAGAAACCGTCGCCCGGCGGAACGCTCTCTCGGCCGTCGACCACGACCGTCGCCCCTTCGCCCGGCGCGCGCTCGACGTACGACGCGACGCGGTCGCGGTGCTCCCGAGTCACGAGCGGCCCCATCTCGGCGCCCGGCTCGAGGCCCGCAGCGACCTTGACGGCGGGGATCCGAGCCTTGATCGCGTCCACGAGCTCGTCGGCGACCCCGCCGACGGCGACGACCATCGAGACGGCCATGCAGCGCTCGCCCGCGGAACCGTATCCAGCCGAGACCGCGGCGTCGGCAGCCATCTCGATGTCGGCGTCGGGGAGCACGATCATGTGATTCTTCGCCCCCCCGAGCGCCTGGCAGCGCTTGCCGGCGGCAGTGGCAGTCTCGTAGACGTAGCGGGCGATCGGAGTCGAGCCGACGAACGAGATCGCTGCGACGTCGGGGTGGGCTAGCAACGCGTCGACAGCGACCCGGTCGCCGTTGGCGACGTTGAAGACCCCCTCGGGCACGCCCGCCTCGGCGAGCAGCTCGGCCGTCAGCATCGAGGCCGAGGGATCCTTCTCGGACGGCTTGAGGACGAACGTGTTCCCGCAGGCGAGCGCCGGCGCCCACATCCACATCGGGACCATCGCAGGGAAGTTGAACGGCGTGATCCCGGCGACCACGCCGAGCGGCTGCCGGATCGAATACACGTCGATGCCGGTCGAGGCCTGCTCCGAGTAGCCGCCCTTGAGAAGGGTCGGGATCCCGCAGCAGAACTCGATCACCTCGAGCCCGCGAGCGACTTCGCCCATCGCGTCCGAGAGCACCTTCCCGTGCTCCGCGGTGAGCAGCCTGGCGATCTCCTCGCGGTGCGTGTCGAACAGCTCGCGGATTCGGAAGAAGAGCTCGGCGCGACGGGAGACCGACAGCGCACGCCAGGCCGGGAACGCCGCTTTCGCGGCGGCGACCGCGAGGTCGACCTCCTCGGTGGACGCGAAGTCGACGGCGCCGGTCTGGACGCCGGTGGCGGGATCGTAGACGGGGCCGACTCGCCCCGATACGCCCTCGCAACGGGCTCCGCCGATCCAGTGATTGATGGCCTTGAGCGCCTGCGGCGCCTCGATCAGCTCCGTCATGTCTCCTCCTCGTGTCTGGCCCTGGGAGGGTAACGTCTCGGGCGTGGCTGGGGAGGATCCGGACGAGGGCCCCCGGGGGCTCGCCCATCTCCGCGAGGTCGCAGGCGAGGCGGACGAGGAGGAGGATTCCGGGGCCGAAGAGGAACTGATCGGCCTCGCCCAGGAGCCCGGCATCTGGATGCCCCCGGAGCCCCAGCGAACGGTCTTCCGCGGCGAGGGGTTCACGTTCGTCGCTCACGGGCGATCGGCCTGGGTCCATCGGCTTCGGCTCGAGGAGAGCCAGGTCGGGCAAAGGGTCGACCACGTCTCGGCGATCCTCGGCATCAAGGGGCTGCCGCGAGCGACGTGGTGGGTCGGGGACCTCTCGACTCCGGCCGATCTGGCCAGGCGGCTCGTCGGGCTCGGTCTCGAGCCCGACGATCCGCCGGAGCTGATCTCGCTCACGATCGCGGAGCCGCCTGGTGGGAACCCCGAAGTCGAGGTACGGCGGGTCGAGACGGTCGAGGACCAGCTACAGGCGCTCGAGATCGACTGGGAGGCCTTCGAGATCGCACCTGAGGAGCGGGCGCTTCGACGGGGCGAGGCGCAGCGGTCGTGGCCCGTGCTCCAGGTCGACGGCCGGCAGAGAACGTACCTCGCCTACCTTGACGGCCGACCGGTCGGATTCGGCCGAGCCGTCTTCACGCCTCACGGTGGGCTGATGCTCGGCGGTGCCACCCTCCCGGAGGCCCGTGGGAAGGGGGTGTACACGTCGATCGTGCACGCGCGCTGGGCCGAGGCGGTCGAGCGGGGCGTGCCTCGCCTCGTCGTCAGCGCAGGTCCCCAGTCGGCACCGATTCTCGAGGAGCTGGGATTCGAGCGCATCGGCACCGTGCGCCTCTACGAGCAACGGGCCGAGGACTAGGATCCGGGGGTGGCCACCGTCGAGACGAATCCGGAGCTGGGCCGGCAGATCGTCGAGGACGCGAAGCGCTACGTCCTCTACTCGTGGTCGGTGCAGGACGCGATCGCGCCGATCGCAGTCGCTGGCGCCGAAGGCCGGTACTTCTGGGACTACGACGGCAAGCGCTACCTCGACTTCGCCTCGCAGCTCGTGAACGTCTCGCTCGGCTACGGGCATCCGAAGGTGGTCGCTGCGATCAAGGAGCAGGCCGAGACGTTGGCGACGATCGGGCCGCCGATGGCGACCGAGTCGCGGTCACGACTGGGGAAGCTCCTCGCCGAGATCACGCCCGGGGACCTCTCGTTCTCGTTCTTCACGAACGGCGGCACCGAGGCGAACGAGAACGCGATCAAGCTTGCGCGCTGGTACACCGGCCGGCACAAGATCATCGCGCGCTACCGCAGCTACCACGGCGCGACCGGAGGCTCGATCACGCTCACCGGCGACCCGAGGCGCTGGGCCGCGGAGCCGGGAATTCCAGGAGTCGTGCGGATGCTCGACCCCTTCACCTACCGGTGCCCGGCCGGTCATCCCGACCCCTGTCCGGTCTGCACGGGCGGGCCGCACCTCGAGGAGATCCTGATGTACGAGGGGCCGGAGACGGTCGCGGCGGTGATTCTCGAGACGGTCACCGGCACGAACGGAATCATCGTCCCGCCCGAGGGCTATCTGCAGTCGATTCGCGACGTCTGCGACCGGCACGGGATCCTGCTCATCTGTGACGAGGTGATGGCCGGCTTCGGCCGGACCGGCAAGTGGTTCGCCGTCGACAACTGGAACGTCGTTCCCGACATCATCACGCTCGCCAAGGGCATCAACTCGGGCTACGTGCCGCTGGGCGCGATGGTCGTGAACGAGAAGCTCGCGGAGTGGGTCCGGCCTCGCTTCTTCGCGGGCGGCCTCACGTACTCGGGGCACCCGCTCGCGTGCGCCTCGGCAGTCGCCTCGATCGAGGCTTTCCAGGAGGAGGGAATCGTCGAGAACGCGGCGGCGATGGGCGAGGTGTTCGGCTCGAAGCTGCGCCGGCTCGCAGAGAAGCACCCGTCGATAGGCGAGGTGCGAGGGCTCGGCTGCTTCTGGGGGCTCGAGCTCGTGAAGAGCCGCGCGACCCGCGAGCCCCTCGTGCCGTTCAACGGCTCCGGTGAGGCGGCGAAGCCGGTGGCTGCGATCGTGCGGCACGCACTCGGGGAGGGCCTCTACCTGATGACCCACTGGAACGTCGTGATGGTCTGCCCACCGCTGACGATCACCCGCGAGGAGCTCGACGAGGGCGTGGCGATCCTCGACGAGGCGCTCTCGGTCGCCGACGAGTTCGTCCCCTAGCGGTTCAGCCGGCCACAGGGATCGCGCGACCCCGGCGAGCCTCCCCCCTGCGTGCAAGCGACACCGCAACACACCGTCGCGACGGGCATCATGGAGACGTGTCCGAAACCCCCGAGCCGGCCCAGCCACAGCGCGAGCAGCACTCGGGCTTCGGACCGCGGTTCGCGTTCATGTACGGCGCGTTGGGAGCCATCCTCGTGGCGGCGATCGTGGGCGTGGTGATCGTCGCGCGGCAGCCCGGAGCGCCGAAGCCGCCGGCATGGTCGACGTGGATGCCGCAGGCGGGGAGCTCCTCGAAGGTCACTGCCGAGATCGCGCAGCACGTCGCCGGCCAGTACAAACTCGACTCATCCGGCGACCAGCTCGTCGCGGTCGTCCCGAGCGATCCCGAGCTGACACGCAACACGAAGGTCAGGAGCGTCTCGACGATCGCGATCCGGGTCTCGTCCTCGAGCCAGAACTTCAGCCGGATCATCGCGACGAAGGGCAACGTGCAGATGCAGTTCTGCGGGCTCGGCTCGGAATGTGCGATCACCCGGGGTGAGCCGAGCTCGGCGCGCGAGCGGCTCGTTCGCCGCGAAGCGCTCGAGGTCGCCCTCTACACATTCAAGTACGCGCCCTCGGTGAGCGCGGTGATCGCCTACATGCCGCCGCCTCCCGGGCAGGCGCCGACGACGCTGCTCTACCTCGAGCGCAGCAACCTCTCCCACCAGCTGAAGCAGCCGCTCTCGAAGACGCTCCCGCTCACGACACCGCCGCTACCCTCGCAGCCGGATCCGAAGGAATCGGCCACGATCGACAAGCTCACGCTACCCGTCGAGTACGGATTCGGCTACCAGGCGCTTCCGAACGGGACCGAGGCGCTGATCCTGACGCCTACCTCGTACTAGACGAGACCTAGCCGAAGCGGACGGCAGCGCGGGCCCTGCGGCGAGCCGCCTCGAGATCGCGGTCCCGCGGCGGCGCCGACGTCACGAGCGCGGCGAGGAGCGTCTCGGTGGCGGCGGTGACGGCGGCGACCCCGCGGTCGTACGCCTCGGCGTTCGCCTGGGACGGCTTCTGCATGCCGCTCACCTTGCGCACGTACTGGACGGCGGCGGCGTGGATCTCGTCGTGGGTCGTCGGCGGCTCGAAGTTGTAGAGCGTTCGAATGTTCCGGCACATGGCCGCCAGTCTATTGACACATGAAGAATCGGTAAGTCGGGGCAACGACGGTACGGCCAATCGCGGATGCAGTCGGGTCGTCAGCGTGCGAGGCTCGGTCCGAGGAAGGAGGTGACGATGACAACCGTTCCGCATGAGCCGGTGGTTGCCAGGCCCGAGCGCCCACAGTGGGCAGAGTTCCTGAAGATCCGCGAGATGTGGGCTTCCCTGGCGATCTCGATGATGTGGCTCGCGGTGCTCTTCGACGCCATCTACGGGGCAAGCCTCGTGAGCTCGAACAGCAGCGGCTCGACCACGATCCCGTCCGCGATCGTGGTCGCGTTCTTCGCCTGGCTGGGCAGCATGACAGTCGCGAAGTACGGCCTCGGTCGGAGCGAGAAGAAATAGCGCCGGACCGGACCGCGTAGCTTGACGGCTACCGGAACAGGTCGCGGTCGGGCGGGATGACGAGCTCGACGGCGGTGCCGTCGCCTCTGGTGTTCGCGCCGCGGACGATCACCACCGGGATGCCGTCAGCCTTGCTCGCGCGGACGAGGTTCGCGGCTGCCGCGAGCTCGTCGGCGACCGCGATCTGAGTCGAGCGTAGAGCTTTACCCGCGCGGTCAGGGGTGCCGCGCAGGTCGCGAAGCGGGGCGAAGCCGGCGACGCCGATCGCGACATCCGTCGTGCCTTTCCGAAACGGCCGGCCGAAGGAGTCGGCGACGATGACCGCGACGTCGACGCCCGCGGCCCGAATGGCCTTCCGGATCCTGCGTGCGCTCGCATCGGGATCCAGCGGGAGCAGGATCACGGTGTCGGGCTCGGCGGTGTTCGAGTGGTCGACGCCGGCGGAGGCGCAGACGAACCCGTGCCTGGTCTCGGCGATCACGAGCCCGTTCCGGGACCGGACGACCCGAGCCGTCTCCGAGAGGATCACCTCGAGCTGGCGAAGGTCGGTCTCGGGACCCGCGAGCTCGACAGCGTCGCGAGACGGCTCGACTCCCTCGAGCCGAACCACCCGCCCCTCGGCCTTCGAGACGACCTTCTGGGCGACGACGACCACATCGCTCTCTCGGAGTTCGGCGCCGCCCGCGATCAGCGCCCCGAGGTCGTCGCCCTCGCGAACTTCCGGTAGGCCCCCAACCGGGATGATCTCGATCACTCGCCGGGAATCCCCGTCACCTCGATCCCCGAGTGGGCGCGGTAGCGGCGGTTCAGGTTGACGATCACCGCGGTCAGCCCTTCGAGCGTTCGGGCGCTCGCGAGCGGACCGGCGTCGAGTGCGCGACCGGCCACGACCTTCGCAGCGACCGAGAGTGCGAGCTCCTTGGCCTCGGGGTCGTCGCCGCAGACGAGCGCGTCCTCGTTGGGTGGGGCCGCATCGAGGTTCGCGGCCGCGACCGAATGCAGGCCGGCGACGACCGGGCCCGAGACCACATCCTGAATCCGCTCGGCAAGCGACCTCGCATCCGGATCGGGCCGCACGCCTCCCGGCGCGAACGTCAGGTTGCTGGCGACGGAGAGGAGGGGAGTCGTCCCGAGCGTGGCGGCGATCCCACGCGCGGTCTCGAGTGCGGCGTCGGCCTTCACCGCGAGCACCGCCAGCTCTGCACCGCCGACAGCGGCTTCGTTCGCGGCTCCGCTCGCTCTCGGGCCCAGCTCGGCGGCGACTGCCTCCGCGCGGGCGCTGTCCCGCGAGCCGATGACGACGTCGTCCTCGCCCACCGCAACGAGCCGTGCCGCGAGCACCCGGCCGAAGCTGCCGGTCCCGCCCAGGATCGCGATCCTCATGCGACGGCGGCAGCTGCGTCGATTACGGCGAGCGCGAGGCGGCGCCGAGCGTCGTCGTCGACCATCAGCGTCCTCGACACAACCGGCCGCACGCCGCCGGGAAGCTCCGACGCGGCATCCTGCTCGTCGATCACGAGCACGTCGATCAGGCCGCCGTAGCAGCTCGCGACCTCGGCCGGCCCGGTGCCCCCGGCAAGGCGCGCGAGCATCCTGTCCGCCGGCCCCTTCACCGCACGGCCTCCGATCAACGGGCTCACCGCCACACAGGGCACCCGCCTGCGCTCGATCGCCGCCCTGATCTCCGGGACGGCGAGGATGGGCCCGATCGACACGTAGGGATTGCTCGGGGCGATCACGATCAGCTCGGCGTCCTCGAGCGCCTCGAGGACGCCGGGAGCAGGACGGGCGTTCCGGGCACCGGTGTAATGGACCGCATCGACCTCGTCCCGGTGGCCACGGGCGACGAACCATTCCTGGAAGGAGAACGTCCCGGCGGGAGTCTCCACGAAGGTGCGGAGCGGATCGTCGGTCGCGGGCAGGAGCGCGGAGGAGAGCCCGAGCGACCGGGCCAGACGCCCAGTGACGGTCGAGAGCGGCTTGCCCTCCCCGAGCAGCTGAGTGCGGACCAGGTGGAGGCCGAGATCGCGGTCTCCGAGCCGAAACCAGCTCTCGCCACCGAGGTCGGCAACGCTCATCAGGGCGTTCCAGGTCTCCCCGGCGCGACCCCAGCCTCGCTCCTCGTCGGCGACGCCGGCCAGGGCGTACAGGATGCTGTCGAGATCGGGAGACACATGGAGGCCCAGCACCTCGATGTCGTCACCCACGTTGCCTATGATGGCTACGTTGTCTCCTCTGCAGACCGATACGACTCCGAGCAGGAACCGCGCTCCACCCACGCCGCCCGAGAGCACGGTCGCCTTCACGCGGCTGCTCCGGCACGCAGCGCTATGAGGACGCTGCGCGTCCGGGGCCCGAGCCGGCCTCGAAGTCGGCCCAGGTCGGCGACGGTGTCCACGTCGGCCACGAGATTCGGCGCCTCGACCACTCGCGACGACGCCAGAGCGGCGAAGCGCTCGGCGCTGCCGGGGCCGTAGACCGGAGAAAAGACGGCAAGCGACGAGAGCGCGAGCGCGTTGGTGGTGCCGTCGGCGGCGGGACAGAGCGCGAGCCCCTCGTCCGGCACCGCTCCCGCGAGCGCCAGCAGGTCGCGTGCTGTGACGCACGGCAGATCGGCGTTGACGACGAGGAACGGCCCCTGTCCGCCCGAGGCGAGAGCGGCGGCTTCGAGACCCGCCCGGACCGCCGCCCCCTGACCGCCGCCGGGGTCGTGCACGACTGTCACGCCGGCGATCTCGGGGCGGGCGGGCCCGACGACGAACGTCGGCCCGACGGCTGCACACGCCGACAAGACGTCGTCGAGCATCGCCAGCGCGAGCGCCTTCCGGGCCGAGCCCGGGAATAGATCGAGCCTGCTCTTACCCTTCGCCCCGCGGAAGGGAACCACCAGCGACGGCATCGCCGGGGACACTACCGCCCCGGTTGCAGGTCCCGGCGCCCTCGGGTGAACGAGCGGCGCCGTCCTGTCAGGCGGCGTCGACGCCGGGTGAACGTTCGACCCATTCCCTCAGATCGAACCAGTGCGAGGCGCGCAGCGCCTCGGCCACTGCCGCGTCGGTGTGATCGGCAAAGAACACGTGCCGGCCGAGATCACAGCAGATCGCGACCGCGTCGAGGTCCGGGGCCTCGATCGACACGAGGGCGTCCGCCGGAAGTTGAGCCTCGCGCAGGGTGAAGTGCTTGAACTGCAACTGCGGCGCCAGCTCCATGAGCTGCGGCCAGTCGGGGCAGGTGCGTGAGCTCATGGCTGTCCGATTGGCGCGGAGGCTCCGATCTCCTGCACCGTCCAGCGACCCTCGAGCAGGAGCGACCCGGTCTCATCGCCGGCGGGGAAGACGAAGAAGCGGAGGATGTCGTCCCGCGAGTCGAGGAGCCGGCCGCCCTGCGCCTCGATGAGGGCGCAGCGAAGGTGGAACTGGCCGTCGGCCAGGGGGAGCCTCTCGACCTCGAACCGAAGGAGCCGTTCGCCGGCACCGCTCCCCCAGCCCAGCTCGGCTGTCGGCTGAACCACGCCGCCCAGGACCATCCCGCCCGAGTCGCGCAGCTCGAGCGAGACGCGCGGCGGCGCGACACCGGCCTCGGAGGCGGTGACGAGCTCGACCGTCAGCGGCTCGCCGGCTGCGAACTGGACGCGCGGTTCGCCCTCCGCATCGAGCATCCGGGCCGAGACGATCGTGGCCTCGCCGCTTCCCCATTCGCGGAGGCCTGCTGCGACCTCCTCCGGGCTTCGCTCGTCCGCCAGCAGGCGCCGGTACTCGCCGATTGCGTCGCGTGTCGAACCGTTGAAGACGACCAAGCCTTGTCGGAGGAGGACGGCGCGGTCGCAGAGCCGCTCGACCGCCTGGGCATCGTGCGACACGAACACGATCGTCCCGCCGCGGCTCTTGAACTCGTGGATCTTGCCGAAGCACTTGCGCTGGAACTCCTCGTCGCCGACCGCGAAGACCTCGTCGAGCAGCAGCACGTCCGCCTCGACGTGCGACGCGATCGCGAAGCCCAGCCGCATGTACATCCCCGAGGAGTAGGTGCGCACGGGCAGGTCGACGAACTCGTCGAGGCCCGCGAACGC
>DATIYE010000077.1:0-9345 GCA_035517795.1 Gaiellaceae bacterium
GAGTGCCACGCCGACTGCAACAAATGCAAGGTCCGACCCCGGTTACACGACCTCGGTTACAGAGCGAGGTGGAGATCGGGCAGGTTGCGCCAGCGCTCGTCCAGGTCGAAGCCGTACCCGGCGAAGAACTCGTCGGGGACGGTGAAGCCGACGTAGCGAATCGGCAGGTCGTCGACCAGCCGCCGGTAGGGCCGGTCGAGGAGTGTCGCGCAGACGAGCGACTCGGGCCCCCGCAGGGCGAGCGTCCGGGTGAGATAGTGGAGAGTGAGTCCGGTGTCGACGACCTCGTCGACCACGATCACATCGCGGCCGCCGATCTCCAGGTCGAGGTCCTTGAGGAACCGGATCTGCTCGTGGCCGCCGAGCTCTGTCGAGCCGTACCCGGCGAGCTCGAGGAAGTCGATCGCATGGGCGATCGGGATCGCCATCGACAGGTCGGTGACGAAGGGCACGCAGGCCTTGAGCGACCCGACAAGCAGCGGCTCCCGGGTGGCGTAGTCCCGTGCGATCTCCCCGCCGAGCTCGCGCACCCGGGCCGCGATCTCCGCCGCGCCGAGGAAAATCTCCCCGATTCTCTCGTCCAGCTGTGCCGTCACGAGGCGCGGCGCAGCCCGTACCGCGACGCGATGCGCGCGAAGTCGCGCTCGTAGAACAGCTTGATCCGCACGTCCGGGTACTGCTCGCGGAGCTTGCGCAGCTTGCGGTTCTTTCGCGTGACGAGAGACTGCTTCATCACCGTCACCTCGAGGTAGAGATCCTGTTCGGGGAGGTAGAAGTCCGGCGTGAACGCCTCGGTCACCCGGCCTTCCTCGTCGCGCTCGAGCACGAAGGTGTGCGGCTCGTACATCCATGGGACCCCGTAGTAATCGAGGATCTTCGCGTACTCCAACTCGGCCTCGTTGACGAAGCGCGGCGTCGCCTGACCTCGATATGCCTGGAAATGGGGCGTTTCCAGTCCCACCTGAGTCCAAGGTAGCACCGAAGTCGGATGTCTAGACTTCCGCCGTGAAGCCGGGGATCACGATCGCGCACCTGTCTGACATCCATTGCGGGGACCCGCATTTCGTGCCCGACCTGATGGAACGCGCGATCGCCGACATCAACGAGCTCGGTCCCGACATCGTCGTTTGCTCCGGCGACCTGACCACGTACGGCTTCAAGGAGGAGTACGTCCAGGCGAAGCGCTACCTCGACCGGCTCGAGTGCTCCTCGCTCGTTGTCATCCCCGGCAACCACGACTCGCGCAACGTCGGCTACGTCCACTTCGAGGAACTGTTCGGCCAGCGCAACTCCGTGCTGCGGAAGGACGGCGTCACGGTCGTCGCAGTCGACTCGACCGAGCCCGATCTCGACCACGGTCAGATCGGGCGCGGGCGCTACCGCTGGATCGAGGAGGAGTTCGCGCCCCCGGCCAGGCTCCGCGTCTTCGTGCTGCACCACCATCTGCTGCCGGTCCCCGGCACGGGACGGGAGCGAAACGTCGTCTACGACGCTGGCGACGCGATCGAGTGCCTCCAGCGGTCGGGCGTGAACCTGGTGCTCTCCGGCCACAAGCATGTGCCCTACGCCTGGAGGCTCGAGAACCTCTTCGTCGTCAACACCGGCACCGTGTCGTCGCTCCGCCTCAGGGGCAACACCCGGCCCTGTTACAACGTGGTCGAGTCCACGGGATCCCATGTCGCGGTCTGGCGCCGCTATCCGTTCCACGGGGCCGAGCGGATCATCCAGTTCGATCTCGAGACGCTCGAGTACGAGAAGTACACATCGCGGATCGAGCATGAGGTGACGGCACCCCGATGAAGGCGGTCGCGCTCATCGACGGCGAGCACTCGGCGGATGTCGTGCGCCGGGCGCTCGTCGACCTGCCGTACGAGTGGGTCGGCGTGATCTTCGCCGGCGGCGGCGAGAAGGTGCGCCCGGGAGAGAGCTACGGCGTGCCGCTCGTCGAGGGCTTCGACGGCGCCGAGGCGCTCGTCGACCTCTCCGACGAACCCGCGCTCGGCCCCGATGCTCGCTTCCGGTGGGCCGCTCGCGCCCTCGCGGCCGGGCTCACGTACGTTGGTGCCGACTTCCGCTTCGACCCGCCGGTCTACGACGAGGTCGGCGCGCCGTCGATCGCCGTCATCGGTACCGGCAAGCGCGTGGGGAAGACCGCCGTTGCCGCCCACCTCGCTCGCCTGCTCTCGAGCGACCATGACGTCGTCGTCGTCACGATGGGGCGGGGCGGACCGCCCGACCCCGAGACCGTGGAGAGACCGCCCGATCTCGATGCCCTCCTCGCTCTCTCGCGGTCCGGGCGCCACGCGGCCTCCGATCACCTCGAGATCGCCGCCGTCGCCGGAGTGACGACGATCGGCTGCCGACGGACCGGCGGAGGTCTGGTAGGGCGTCCCCTCGTCTCCAACGTGCCGGAGGGCGCGCGGCTCGCGGCAGAGCTAGGGCCCGACCTCGTGGTGTTCGACGGCAGCGGCACGGCGATCCCGCCGGTCGCCGCCGACCGGCGCGTCCTCGTCGTCGGCCCCGGGCACGATCTGGACAGTCCCTTCGGCAGCTACCGCCGCCTCATCTCCGACCTCGTCGTCGCGGTCGGCTGCGAGGTCGAAGGAGCTCTCTCCGCGACGCTGCGCCTGCGTCCGCTCGAGCCCCTCGCCGGCCGCGTCGCGGTGTTCACCGCCGGCCCCGCGGACGTGTCGCACCTGGCAGCGGACGTCGTCTACGCCTCGTCGAACCTCGGGGATCGCGAGACCCTGGCCCGCGAGCTCGAGACGATCGAGGCCGACGCCTATCTGACGGAGCTGAAGGGCGCGGCAATCGACGTCGTCGCCGAGCACGCGGTGGCGCACGGCCGTTCCGTCGTCCTTGCGGCCAACGACCTGGTCGCGCCCGGCCTCGACGAGGCGCTGCTCGCGCTCGTGCCGGAGGCCGTCTTCGCATGATGCAGCCGCCGCACTACCGCCGGCTGGAGGCCCTCCGCGCGCTCGAGGAGCCGATCATTCTGCTCGTCGGTGGAGCCACCGGCACCGGCAAGTCCACGGTCGCAACGGAGGCTGCCTACCGGCTCGGCATTACGCGATTTACCTCCACGGACTTCATCAGGGAGACGATCCGGGCCTATTTCCCGCTGCCCGAGATGCCGTTGGTTCACGTCTCGAGCTTCGAGGCCGAAGGCGCCGGCGGCTCGTCGGAGGCCGGCTTCCTCGAGCAGACCGGCAGGGTCCTGGTCGGGGTCGAGGCCGCGATCAACCGGGCGCTCAACGAGGGGTGGTCGATGGTGATCGAAGGCGTCCACCTGGTTCCCGGCCTGGTTCCTACAGAGATCGAAGGGGTGCTCCTCGTCCACGCCGTGCTGCACGTCGACGACATCGAGCAGCATAGGAGGCATTTCGCGATCCGCGACGCCTCGACCGGGGGTGAGCGCGCACTCGACCGGTACCTCACCCGCCTGGCCGAGATCCGTGCGCTGCAGGACGTGATCGTTGATCGTGCCGCCCGGTACGGGGTGCCGGCGATCGAGAGCTCGAACATCGAGCGCGCGACCACGGCCGTGATCGACCTCGTGCTCTCGAGCGCCGCAGCGCTCGAGCCGATCGTCTGAGCTACTCTCGGGGCATGCCCACCCGCGAGGAAGTCGTCGACGCCTTGCATCAGGTCGAGGACCCCGAGCTCGGCATGGACATCGTCGACCTCGGCCTCCTCTACGAGGTCGAGGTCGAAGGCCCGAAGGTGAGGGTGAGCTACACGCTCACCTCGATGGGATGCCCTGCCGGCGCGATGATCCAGGAGGACATCGACCGGGTCGTCCGGGAGCTGCCGGGCGTCGAGGACGTGGAGTCGGAACTGACGTTCGAGCCGCCCTGGAATCCGGACCGGATGTCCGAGGACGCCAAATTCATCCTGGGCTTCTGAGGTTCTAGGGCTTCGGGCGCTCGACGGCGGCCCAGACCTCGGTCACGAGCGCCTGGAGGGACATGAAGGCGAGGAACAGGCCCACGGCGGGCCAGCCGCCCCATTCGATCCAGGCCGGCGCCAGGATCGCGAAGCCGATGAGCCAGCTGCCGGGGTAGAACGGCTGATCGAGCGGCAGCTTCACCCCTCGCACTATGCCGGAATACGCAAGACGATCTTCCCCAGCTGCTCGCCACGCTCGAGACGCTCGTGAGCTGCCGCGGCCTCGGCGAGCGGGAAGACGGTGTCGATGACCGGCCTCGCGCGTCCCGATCGGACCAGCTCGTAGGCACCCCCGAAGTCCTCAGGAGTCCCCATGGTCGAGCCCATGACCGTCAGCTCCCGCCACCAGATCCGGTTCAGAGCGGCGGGCGGGTTCGGCCCTGACGTCGCGCCGCAGACGACGATCCGGCCGCCGGGCGCCGACGAGGCGAGCGAGCGCTTCCAGGTCGCCTCGCCGACGTGCTCGACGACGACGTTCACGCCGGTCCCGGTGAGCTCGCGAACACGGGACGGAACATCCTCCGCGTCGTGATTGACGGTTGCGTCGGCGCCGAGCTCCCGCGCGCGCTCGAGCTTCGCGTTCGAGGACGACGTGACGATCACCTTCGCTCCCAGAGCCTTGCCGATCGCGAGAGCCGCGGTCGCAACGCCGCCGCCGATCCCCCAGACGAGGACCCACTCGTCCGGCTCGAGTCGCGCCTTCGTGACGAGCATCCGGTAGGCGGTCTCGAAGACGAGTGGGAACGCCGCCGCTTCCTCGAACGACAGTCCCTCCGGAATCGGGTGGACGGCGCTCCTCGGCACCGTGACGAGCTCGGCGTGGGTCCCGTCACGATGCTCGCCGAGCACCTCGACCCCGCCGGCATGCGCGAGTCCGGGGTTGATCACCACGGGCTCGCCGGTGCCTGCGATCACGCCGGCTCCGTCGGCGCCGAGGATGCGGGGTTTGGGAACAGACGGCAGCCCGCGTCGCAGCCAGACGTCCAGGTGGTTGAGGGAGGCCGCGCGGAGCTCGACCAGCACCTCGCCGGCGCCCGGGACGGGATCCGGAACCTCTTCGTAGCGGAGCACCTCCGGCCCGCCTTCCTGGTGGATTCGAATCGCCTTCATACGCAGGGATTTGTAGCGGGCGCTGTAACAATGCAGACGTGACCACAGCCGAGGTGCAGCGGCTGGGAGCCGGGCTCGGCCTCGATGCGGTCGGCGTCGCTCGCGCCGAGCCCTACGAGGGAACCGAGTTGCACATTCGTGCGCGTCGCGCGCGCGGGCTCTTCGGGCGCCTCGGGTTCACGATCACGCACCCGGAGATCTCGTGCCACCCCGAGCGGCTGCTCGACGGCGCCCGCAGCGTGGTCTCGGCCGCGCTCTGCTACTGGCTGCCGGAGCCCGAGCTGCCGGATGCCCACGGTCGCCTGCCCCGTTACGCCTGGCACGACGGCTACGCCGAGCTGCGGGAGAAACTCGATGCTCTCGGGCGTGCGCTCGGCGAGCCCTACCGGGTTCTGGTCGACGCCAACCAGCACGTCGACCGCGAGGCCGCGGCCCGCTCCGGTGTCGGGTTCTACGGTAAGAACACGATGCTGATCACCGAGCGGCACGGGTCGTGGGTCGTGCTCGGGACGCTCGTGACGGCAGCCGAGCTCGACCCGACCCCGCCGATGCGAGGAGGGTGCGGGGCGTGCACGCGCTGCATCGAGGCGTGCCCGACCGGCGCGCTGGACGAACCGGGCGTCCTCGACGCCACCCGCTGCCTCTCGTACTGGACGCAGGTGCCGGGTTCGATCCCGGAGGCCTACCGGGTCCCGCTCGGCTCGCAGCTGTACGGGTGCGACATCTGCCAGGACGTCTGTCCCTGGAATCGCGGGGTCGAGGGGCGCCGCGGCGGTCTCGGGCCGGATGCCGACGCCCACGTCGACCTCCTCGAGCTGCTCGGCGAAGAACCCCGTCTCGACGAGGGACTCCTGAGGCGTCTCTACGTTCCCCGGAACAACCCGCGCTGGCTGCAGCGAAACGCGCTGGTTTCGCTCGGCAACACGGCCCGAGCCGAGGACGAGACTCTCACAACGCTTCGGCGTCATGCCGACGGGGGCGACGACGTGCTCGCCGACCACGCCCGCTGGGCGCTCGACCGGATCGGAGAGCGATGCAGCTGAGAGGTCTCGAGCGCTGGATCTCACTTGTCCGCGTCATCGCCTTCCCGTTCGTCGTCGTCGCGGTGGCGGTCGCGCACTACCCTCCGGGGGCCTGGGAGAAGTGGGCGTGGGTGACGACGGCCGCGTTCGCCGTCGGTGCTGCCGCGTTCTTCGCGCTCGCGCGCTCCGAGCTCGGTACGCGCCACCAGTTCGCCCAGAGTCTCGCCGCTCAGATCTTCGACACCGGGATCGTGGTCGGCTACGTGCTCGTGTTCTCGTTCGAGTTCGGGCTGCCGGTCCAGCAGATCCTGTACATCGATCTCGCGGCGGCCTGCGTGCGGTTCGGCATCGCCGGTGGGCTCGTGCTCGCGGCCGTCTCCGCCCCGATTCTCGCGGTGTTCGCACACATGCGCGCCGATCATTTCAACACGCCGTACAGCTGGAAGCTCGTCGCCTTCCAGACCGGGTTCGAGGTGATGATGGCGCTGATCGTCGGCTGGCTCGTGCAGAGGCTCGCCGCGGCTGGAAGCAAGGCCGAGGCTCGTGCCGAGGAGGCGGAGGCACTGCACGAGGCGGAACGTCGCACGGTCGAGGAGCTCCGGCGTCTGTCGAGGCTGCGGGCCGATTTCGTCTCACTCGTCTCGCACGAGGTGCGCACGCCGATGGCGGCGGTGATCGGCTCGGCGAGGACGCTGCGGCAGCGGTGGCGTGAGCTTTCGGGGGAGCAGCGGGATGCCTTCCTCGCCCTGATCGCCGACGAGACCGACCGGCTCGCCGCCCTGGTCGGAGAGGTGCTCGACACCTCGCGCATCGACTCCGGCACCTTCAGCTACTCGTTCAACGACGTCGATCTCGGCCTGCTCGTCACCGAGACGGTTGCCGCGGTCGAGCTCGCGCGCGAGCCCGTCTGCATCGCCACCGACATCCCGGCCGAGCTGCCGCATGTGAGCGGAGACCCCGCCAGGCTCCGTCAGGTGCTCACGAACCTGATCGACAACGCCGTGAAGTACTCACCGGAGGGCTCGCCCGTCGAGGTGCGGGCGGAAGCGGTCAACGGGCACGTGAGGGTCGAGGTCGTCGACCGCGGGAGCGGCATCGCTCCCGAGGATCAGAAGCTGATCTTCGAGAAGTTCGGACGGGTCCGCGGCACCTCGACGACGCCCGGAACCGGGCTCGGTCTCTACATCGCCCGCGCGATCGCGGAGGCGCACGGGGGGACGCTCGGAGTGAGCTCAGAGCCGGGCCGGGGCGCGGCGTTCACGCTCGATTTGCCGTCGCGACGGTGAACGGCAGCGAGCTGCGCGCCTCACGCAGCCGCCGCTCGAGCTCGCGGGCGCGGGTGGCCACGAGCTTCCGGAGCTCGGGAGGCGACAGGACCACGGCGTCGCCGCGAAACGAAAGCATCTCCCCGACGAGCCAGTCGGCGCTGCCGACCCGCCGCTCCGAGAGGGCCGCGCCGTCGACGAGCGGCAGGGCTCCCTTCTCGACCTCCCACCTGCCGACGTCGGGCGAGTACCAGATGCGTGCGCTCGTCGCCTCCCGGAGCTCGGACGGGTCGAAGCCTTCCCGGGGTGCGAACCGCTCCTTGAGCAGCTTGGCCGTACGCGTTCGGTCCAGCCGGTAGCTCCGCGGCGCGTCGCGATCGACGTCCCAGGTATGGACGTACCAGTGCGGCAGGCGGCGCTCGATCCCGTACGGCTCGATCGTCCGCGTCTCGACCTCGGTCGACTCGGGCTTGAGGTACTCGAGCTCGACGAGGCGCTTGCGGTCGATCGCGCGCGTGAGCGTGGCGACGAGATCCTCCTCCGCGCCGGCCTGGGGGGTGGGCGTCTGTGCCAGGTCGAACTGTCCGAAGGCCTCCTCGAGCTTGGTCTGAACGCGGTCGAGCTGCGACCTCGAGCCGGCGGCGACCATCGGCCCGACGAACTCGAGCGCAAGGCGGATCGCCCTCGCCTCGAGCGGCGTCAGCCTCGGCGCACGACGGAACGTGTCACCGAAGAGCTCCTTGTCGACGTGCACCTGGTCGCCGAGCAGCTCCGCGTAGACGGCGTAGCAGCCGCCACCGAAGTTGACGAGGTTGAGCAGCGAGAGGTGCTCTTCGAGCAGCTCAGCCGGGATCGAGAAGCGCTCGACGAGCTCCGAGGCCGGAATGACGGCGTCGCGATCCTCGCCGCAAGCAGCGAGTAGGTAGGCGAGGAGCGACTGGAGCACGCCGAAGCGCTCGGGGGCGACCGGGCCGGCCTGGCGTTCCGACGAGCGGTCGTGCCAGATGATGTGACGCTCGGCGGCCGGGTCCGGTGGGGGACCCTCGTGCGCGCGCCGGGCTGCCCGGACCCCTTCGGTGACGAGGCGCCGTAGGGGCGAGGGCTCGAGCGGCACAGCCCGGCCCTCCTGACGCAGGATCCACCGTGCCAGCATCGGGAGCGAGGCGTAAGCGGTGACGAAGACGCCGTCCTCGATCCGGTTGCGCGGCCCGCCGTACTCCCGCTGAACCCACCAGGCGGTGTCCGGCGCGACAGCCACGCGCGCCTCCCCTGCGATGTCGCCGAACTGCCACTCCGCGCGTCCGCGGAACTCCTCCACGTCGAAGGTGTCGGGCACCCGGAAGTCGCGCTCCCGCCTGGTCGCGAAGCGGATCTCCGAGCGGATCCGCGAGACGCGGAAGCTCTTGACCACGCTGTCTCCGAGGTCGAGCCCGATCACATACCAGGTGCCGTTCTCGGGCAGGAGCGCGTACGGGTTGATCGTCCGCTCCCGCTCGTCGTCCCGGGCGATCGACCAGTACTGGAAGCGCACGGTGCGCTGCTTCGAGATCGCCGCCTCGAGCTTGCCGAGCCGGCCCTGGAGCTCGGGGGTGTAGTCGGGGTCGCGGACCTCGACCTGAACGGCCGTCGCGGTCGGCGCGCTTCCGACTCCGCCGGCGCGACCGAGAGCCAGATTCTGCAGCGCGAGCCGGAGCGGCTCGGCGTAGGCGAATCGCCCCTCGAGCAGATAGAGGCACGTCTGGAGCGCGGCCAGCTCGTCGTCGTCCAGGTCGAGCGGGGGCAGGAAATACCGCTCCGAGCGAAGCGTGTACAGCTCCTCGCCGGTGAATTCGTCGCGATGGGAGTCGAGCGGCACGCCGAGCCCGACGAGCTCGGCGCGATCGGAGTAGAAGCGGCGAGCGAAGGCCTCGTCGCTCATCTCCTGGTAGCCCTCGACGTTCGACTTGATGTCGCGCGCCGTCAGCGGGCGGAGCTCCGCCATCAGGAACGCCACCAGCGAG
>DATIYE010000078.1:0-14990 GCA_035517795.1 Gaiellaceae bacterium
CGCGTACGGTCCGCAGCTCCGGTCGATCTCGACATGTCCGTTCCAGACCTCCTTGCCCTCGCCGAGCCGGCTCTCGACGAACCGCAGCGAGCCCGGGTCGAGGCGGACACGACTGTCGAGCAGCAGACAGTACTTTCCTTGCGCCCGCTCGAGTCCGACCCTGCGTGCCTCGAAGCGGCCGGCATTCTCCTGCTCGATCACCCGGAGCGGCACCCCCGGGGACAGACCCCTTAATACAGCGGCCGTACCGTCGGTCGATCCGTCGTCGACGACGACGACCTCCGCCGCGAATGACGTGGCCGCGAGGGCGATGTCGAGCGCCTCGAGCGTGGCGCCGATCTCCCCGGCCTGGTTGAACACCGGGATGACGACGGTGAGGCTCCGCGGCTCCACCGGCTCCGCCATCCTAGGCTAGCCGCGTTCGCGCCGGAGGAAGCCGGCCACGAACGACACGGAGTAGACGACGTGAGTGAGGAAGAGGCCGGCGGCGGCCAGTAGGCCGACCGAGAACGAGTAGAACCGCAACCCGGCAAAGAACGCGGCCACCGCGAGGGCTGCGGCGTAGACGAGCCAGACGGCGATCCAGAGGTCGCGGCCCGCCGGGCCGGCGAAGAACACGATCCATCCCAGGAACGCCCAGACGAGGAACGCGACCAGCCCCAGCGTGGAGGCACGGGCTACCGTGAGCCCCCGGCGCCGCACAAGCAGCCCGCGCGCACGCCCGTAGGCACCGATGCGCCTCAGATGCGGCAGGAAGAGCGGAGCTGCCGGCACCGTCACGGACGCCTCGGGCAGGTAGAGCGTCCGGCCACCGGCCGCGCTGATCTCCAGCACGATCTGGTCGACCGGGGTGGCGGGATCGATCGATACGAGGCGTTCGCGGCGGACGAGGAACGACTCGGCGGGGAAATCCGAGACGAACCGGATCGCCCCCGGCTTGAAGCGGTAGTTGAGCGACCCCGCGCCGAGGCGGGACTCGGCGATCGATGCGGCCGCGCGCTCGCGGGCATCCCCACCCGGAGGGGCGAGCTGGGGCGTGACGACGGCGTCGATGTCTCGCAGCCCGAAGAACGGGGCCGTCGCGGTGAGCCAGTTCGCCGACGGGTGCGCGCCGGGCTCGAGCAACGCGACGATCTCGGCCGTGGACGCCTCGGCGGCGGCCCGTCGCGAGGCCGCGTCGGCTGCCTCGACGAGCTCGACCGTCGGCCCGGGCCCGACGGGCGAGCTCCAGGCGAAGGCGCGGTTCGCGGCCAGGCGCCGCTGGTAGTAGCCGAGAATGCGCAGGCGGTAGAAGACGGCGAGCGTGTCGATCAGCGCGTGCGCGACCGCGATCGAGCGAACCCCGGAGCCGGTAAACCGGTAGTCGAGCGCGACCGGCATCTCCTTCACCTTGCTGTACCCGAGCGCCCGTGACACGGCCAGGAGCTCGACGTCGAAGGCGTAGCGCTTGACGAGGAGCAGAGGCATCACCTCGCGCGCGATCTCGCGGCGGAACACCTTCAGCCCCACCTGCGTGTCACGGACGTTGAGGCGGAAGAAGGCCCGCACGACCTGCTGATAGAGCCAGGAGGCGATCACCCGTGAGCGTGGGTAGTAGACGCGAGAGTCGGGATGGCGCTTGGAGCCGATCGCGAAGTCCAGCTCCTCCCGCTCGGCGGTCGCGACGTAATCGGGAAGCGCCGCCGGGTCGAGGTCGAGGTCGGCATCGACGTAGCCCACCCAGCGCCCCCGCGCCTCACGCGCACCCGTCTTCACCGCATATCCCTTGCCGAGGTTACGGTCGTAGTGGAGAACGCGAACGTCGGGGAGCTCGCTCTCGATGACCCGCTCGGCTGTTCCGTCGACCGAGCCGTCGGAGACGACGATCACCTCGAACGGCCCGTCGAGACCGGCCGCCACCCGCTCGCGGATCGTGCGCACGTTGTCGACGATCGATCCGGCCATGTCGTAGACCGGCACGATCACCGAGAGCGCCGGCTCGACCTCGTTCGGCGTCGAGCGGCCGGGGACGGCGGACACGTCTGTCGACACGACGGTCAAGCTTGACGCCTGGCGCTCCGAGCCGCATAGGCGGCGGTGGCAAGGATCGCGGTCACGACCGCGAGGGCGTAGACGATCAGCGACGCGTGGCCCACGCGGGGGCTGGTCGCGAGATCACGGTATTTCTTCTGGCTGTCCCAGATCGGCCGCGAGATGCTCTGTCCCCCGACGACCCAGAGCAGCAACGGCATCGCCCACAGCCACGACAGCCTCGGGCGGACGATCGCGATCGGGACGAACACCAGCACGAAGTAATGCAGCCAGACGATCGGCGAGAGGGCGAGAGCGGCTCCGGTCGCGACCGCGAAGCTCCACTCGTCGGCGCCGGGGCGGCGTCCCCGCAGCGCGATCAGCGCCAGCGCGGCCCCTCCGACGACGAACGGGAGCGCGCGGGCAACCGCCGTCGTCGCGCCCAGGGAGAGCCCGAGCGCGACCAGTGAGTAGCCCTTGCCCTCGAGCAGCTTCGTGAGGAGCTGCAACACGTGCTCGTAGCTGCGCAGGCCGTCGAACCCGATCAGGGCCCAGCCGACGAAGGTCACGACCAGCATCAGCCCGACCGCGAGGAGAGCGGTTCGCGACCGCCGCGTGAAGGCGAGCCAGAGCAGCAGCGGCCACAGGAACAGCTTGAGGACGATCACGGCCGCGACGGCGGCGGCGCCGGGGAGGGTGCGGTCGCGGTAGCGCCAGACGAGCGCGAGCCCCACGGCGAGCAACGGGCTGACCGTGTCGACGGCGACCGAGTTCCACATCGGCGCGGAAGCGATCGCGAGGCCGTAGCAGCGCCAGTCGCGCACCCCGACGATCCGGAGGGCGAGCGGAAGGGCGGCGATCAGCAGCAGCGCGAACAGGATCGCCGACACCGTGAAGGGAAGCAGAGCGAACGGCACCATCGCGACGGCCGCCGGCGCCGGATACACGAACGAGCCTTCGTGGGCGAGCACTCTGGCACTCGGCGGGGGATAGGGCGAGCGACCGTGGATCACGTCGCGGCCGGCGCTCCAGAAGGCGTGGAAGTCCCAGAAGGCGTTGTGGATGTTCATCTCGGCCAGCGAGTAGACGATCACGCCGAAGATCAACACCAGCGGTGCGATGCCGAGGAACACGATCGGACCGACCTTCCCGAAAGCAAGCCGCAGGCCGCCGAGGCCGACGGGGCGCTCGCCGAGAGCAGTGGTCATGCCGGCTCCTGCCGGAGCACGACGACGGAGCTGCTCTTGTAGAGCACGGCTGCACCGCGACGGCGCTCGAACCAGCGGATGGCGCCGGCGTCACCCGCCGGATCGAGGACGAGCAGCGGATAGGCAAGCGCAGCGCGCTGCCAGTCCGGTCCCTTCTCGACCCGGAAGTCGACGATCCGGTCCAGCTCGGCCCCCGTGAGCAACTCGTAGCGGATGTCATAGGCAATTCGCCCTGCGAGGGCCGGCTCCTCGAAGATCAGCCAGTCGGAGTAGCGCTCGTCGGCGAACACCCGGGCTCGAGGATCGGAGCGCGCGGCCCGGGCGACGGCGGCGGCCGCCTGCTTCGGGTATGACCGCTCGAACCACGTGCCGTTCTTCGTCGCCACCGTGAGCATGAAGAGGGCCGCAACTCCAAGGCCGGCGAACGCGAGCAGGAGCTCCATCTTGCGCCCTCTCCTCAAGCCCTTTTGCCCCCGGACGGCGTCGAGGGACGAGGGCAGAACCGCGGCGGCCACGAGCGCGAACCAGACATCGTTCCGAATCGCCATCAGTCCGAGCACCGCGGTGCCGGCAAGCGCGATCAGCGCCAACGGGGCCGGTCGCCGGCGATGCCATCCGGCCGAGACGAGCATCACCGCGACGAGCAACAGGAGGAAGAAGAGCGGCTGCCCTCCCGGCGTGCTCGGCGCCCACTCGCTCGCCGCGTGCGCAAGGGCGGGGTTGTCGAGTACACGGCGGTAGTAGCCGGGCAGCGCGAGCCCGTACGGCGAGGCGACCACGCAGAGCCACGGGGCGACCACGAGAGTCCAGGACCGCAACAAATCGGTGCCAGACCCCGGGTTTGTTGCACGGGGTGTCGAGCGGCGGCCGAGGATGATCGTCACTCCCCGGAGCGTCACCAGCAGCGCGCCGAGAAGCACCGACCCGTGGACGTTCGCCCAGACGACGAGCAGCGGCAGCGTTAGGTACACGCGGGAAGACGGCCGGCGCTCGTCGTCGAGCAGCAACGCGAGCACGAGCGCGAACAGGAGATACGCCGGCACCTGAGCGCGCAGCTGGGTGTTCGGAAGGCCTGTGAGGAAGGCCAGGAGGAGCACGAGCCCGACGCTCAGATCGGAGGCGCCGCGGCGCCGAGTCGAGGCTGCGACGACGGCGAACGCGCAGCCGTAGAAGGCGATCCCGCCGAGCATCGCCGCCCGCCAGCCGCCCACACTCCAGAGCCCGTACAGCTCGAACTGAGAAAGCCACTGCTGGTCGACCCAGCTCCGGCCGAGCGTGAGCCAGGTGAGCACGTCGCGGTGCGGGATGCCGGCCTGCGAGACGACACGGCCCCCAAGCAGCGTGTACCAGGTGTCAGCCTGAATGGCACCGCGCACGAGCGCCGCCTGCAGGCTCATGCACACACAGAGGACGCAGACGACGAGCGCGTTACCCGCGAGCAGCGAAAGGGCGGGCGAGACAGCCCGCCGGGACGTCTCGGAGACCGCACCCGGGTTGATGTCCGAGGCGGTGGTCAAGAGGTTCCGGATCCTTCGCGACGCGGCATACGACACCTTCTAACGTCGGCATTTGCGGCCGGTTTCGACAGCTGGGCGGCCGTCCGCGCGCCGCGTCGAACGGGTAGGGGGAAGCTAACCCTTCGGGCGATGGTCGAACCGGCCCGCCGCGCTCACTGTGAAACGTAGGCGCGAACGAAAGCGCCGAGTTCTGCGGCCCTCACGCATCCCATGGGGAATGCCGAACGCAATCGGAGCTTCGGCCCCAGCGCGGTGTCGGAGAAGAAACGAAACCTTCGCCAGGAGCTAGACATGATCAAGCTGTTTCTAACGAAGTTCGGGGCCCTTGTCTCGCCCATCTTCGAGCGTGAAGAGGGCCAGACGCTCGCCGAGTACGCGCTAATCCTGGCGCTGATCGCCGTCGCCGTCGTCGGCGCCGTGATCTTCCTCGGCGGGGACATCTCGAGCCTCTTCAACTCGGTCAGTTCTGACATCTAAGAACCCCTCAGGTTCTCCGAGGAACATGCCGATTACTCAACCGACCTCGACAAAGGACGGATCTACATGACTCACCTGCGGAACAAGCTCATGATTGGAATCGCGTTTGCCCTCCAGGGGATCTCCCTTGAGAGCGTCAAGCGTGACGAGGGCCAGACCCTCGCCGAGTACGCGCTGATCCTGGCGCTGATCGCCGTCGCCGTCGTCGGCGCCGTCGTTCTTCTCGGTGGCAAGATCTCGGGCCTCTTCAACAGCGTCGGCTCGAGCATCTAAGGGCGAGGCACCGCACCATCGTGTCGCGGCTGCCGACGGGTGGTTGCCCCACAGAAGGGCAACCACCTGCGCCCAGCCCGACACGCTGTTCCACCGAAATCGTCGGACGCATCGCCCCTCACGGAACCGGGCTCGCGTACCGATAGGAAGCCAGAGAAACCTCGACCCTCGAGACAAGACGAAAGGAGGGCCCGGACGTGCAGGAGAAAATCAGCAAACTGTTCAGAAATCGCGGTGGTGCCGTAGTGGTGGGGGCAATCGTCGCAGTGATCGCGGTGATCCTGCTCGTCGTGTACCTCCACTCGTATCGCTCCAGCGTCGACTCGGGCAAGCAGACCGAGAGAGTGCTCGTGGCGGCCAAGATGATCCCTCGCGGGACGTCGGGCACGCTGATCGGGCAGCAGGATCTGTACCAGGTCACGACCGTGCAGAAGGACCAGCTCAAGCTCAACGCGATCGCTGATCCGTCGGCGCTGAACGACCGCGTCGCGGCGGCCGACATCTATCCCGGCCAGCAGTTGACCCAGAACGACTTCACCACCGAGGCTGTGACCTCGATCCCGTACGAGATCACCGGCAGGCAGCGCGCGATCGAGATCCCGGTCGACTCTGCCCACGGCATGATTGGCCAGGTCGCCGCCGGCGACTACGTCGACGTGTACGTCGGCGTCGCAGGTGCCGGCGCGGGCGGCTCGAACGGCCAGCTCGTGACGTTGCTCGCGCCGGATGTCTACGTCCTCGTCGCACCCGGCGCCGGCTCCTCGGCGGCCATCCTTCGAATTCAGACCCAGGATGCCGCGAAGTTCGCCTACGCGGCTGACAACTCACGCGTCTGGCTCGTCCTTCGACCCCAGGTCGGAGCCTCGCCGACGCCCAAGACGACGGCCACGCTCGCCTCGCTGCTGGCCGGAGTCGGGAAGAGCTAATCATGGCTGACTCGATCAAGACCTTCGTCGTCTACGACGCCGGCATCAGCCAGGCGGACGTGGAGGGCGCTCTTCCCCGCAATGGCGAGGTGGAGATCGTCGGCTTCGTCAGTGGATTGGACGACGCTTGGGTGCGCCTCCACGAGACGCCGAACGACGTTCTCCTGATCGCCTGCTCGGGCAGGTCCGAGCCGGTGCTCAACCTCATCGACAACGCGGTCGCGGAGCGGCCCCGCCGGCCCGTGGTCGTCATGACCTACGGCTCGCCGAACGGGTTCACGCAGCAGATCTTCGCCGCCGGCGCCGACGACGTGGTGATGCTGCCGGTCACGCCGAACGAGGTTCTGTTCACGATGCAGAAGGCGCTCGCCCGCAAGGCGAGCACCTCCGAGGGCGGCTCCTTCAGCCGCGGCTCGCTGATCTGCGTGCTCGGCCCCAAGGGCGGCACCGGCAAGACGCTCACCTCGACCTCACTCGCGGTCGCACTCGTCGAGTACGGCAAGAGGGTGGCGCTCGTCGACCTCGATCTGCAGTTCGGGGACGTCGGCCTCACCATGGGCCTCACCCCCGAGCAGACGATCTTCGACCTGGTCAGGACCGGCGGCTCGCTCGACGAGGAGAAGCTGGACGGCTTCCTGATGACCCACGCAACGGGCCTCAAGGTGCTGATCGCGCCGAGCCGCCCCGACCATGCCGCCGTCGTCTCGGTCGACTTCCTGCGCGACGTCTACTCGACGCTGCGCACGATGTTCGACTACATCGTCGTCGACACTCCCCCCGGATTCACTCCCGAGGTGATCGCGACGATCGACAACGCGAGCTCGGTGGTCATGGTGGGGATGCTCGATGCCCTCTCGCTCAAGAACACGAAGCTCGGGCTCGAGACGCTCGACCTGATGGGCTTCCCGGCCGACAACGTCAAGCTGGTGCTCAACCGCGCCAGGAGCCGCGTCGGCATCTCCGAAGACGAGGTGGTGGCGATCATGGGACGCGAGCCCGACGTCTTCGTCCCCTCGGACCGTGACATCCCGCGGGCCGTGAACGAGGGCAAGCCGATCCTGATCTCGCAGCCGCAGTCCGAGGCGTCGATTGCCTTCCGGCAGCTCGCCGCGGGCTACGTCTCGAACTCTGCCCAGCCATCCAACGGCCAGGTTCGCGGCCTCCGCCGCCTGTTCGCGAAGAGGGCGTAGCCGGTATGGATCTTCACGAGAGGCTGTCTCCGGTTCGCGAGGCCCAGGGGCCGGCAGGATCGACCGCGGTTCCGACCGACCCGTTCGCGGAGCTGAAGAACAACGTCCACCTGCTCGTGATCAGCGATCTCGGGCCGCAGCTCTTCAACCTCGGCGGCGTCGAGGAAGGAACGCTTCGCGAGCGCGTCATCGCCGACATCCGTCGTCACCTCACGCAGGAGACCGGCCTGTCGCGCTCCGAGCGCGATCAGATCACGACGGAGCTCGCCGACGACATCCTCGGCCACGGACCGCTCGAGCGGTTGCTCGCCGATGACACCGTCAGCGAGATCATGGTCAACGGCCCGTTCGACATCTGGATCGAGCGCGAGGGCCGGCTGTCGCCGACGAACGTCAGGTTCCAGGACGAGTCGCACCTGCGGCGGATCCTGAACAAGATCGTCGCCCAGGTCGGGCGCCGCGTCGACGAGTCCTCCGCAATGGTCGACGCACGCCTCCCGGACGGCAGCCGCATCAACGCGGTCATCCCGCCGCTCTCGCTGACCGGCCCGCTGGTCACGATCCGGAAGTTCGCCCGCAACAGGCTGAACTTCCAGGACATGATCCGCCTCGGGACGCTCACGACCGAGACGATCGAGTTCCTCGAGCGTTGCGTGCAGGCGCGGCTGAACATCCTGATCTCGGGCGGTACCGGCTCCGGTAAGACGACTCTGCTGAACGTCCTCTCCGAGGCGATCCCGGATACGGACCGGATCATCACGATCGAGGACTCGGCCGAGCTCTCGCTCCACCAGCGGCACATCCTGCGGCTCGAGTCGCGCCCGCCGAACATCGAGGGCGAGGGTGAGGTCACGATCCGCGACCTCGTCCGCAACAGCCTGCGCATGCGGCCCGACCGGATCATCATCGGCGAGGTTCGCGGCGCCGAGGCGCTCGACATGCTCCAGGCCATGAACACGGGCCACGACGGCTCGCTCTCGACCGTGCATGCGAACTCGGCTCGCGACGCGCTCTCGCGCCTCGAGACGATGGTGATGATGTCCGGATTCGATATCCCGCTGCGTGCGGTGAGACAGCAGATCTCCTCGGCACTCGACCTGGTCGTGCAGATCGAGCGCATGGAGGACGGCCATCGCCGCATCACCTCGATCACCGAGGTGCAGCGGATGGAGGTCGACGTGATCACCCTGCAGGAGCTGTTCTCCTACAAGGTCGAGCAGATCACCGGCGAACGCGTCGTGGTCGGCCGCCTTGTGTCGACCGAGCTGCGGCCGACGTTCCTGCACAAGTTCGAGAAGCGCGGCGTCGCACTTCCCGCCGTGCTGTTCCACGAGGGCGGCCCGGGCCTCGGAGGCTGACCGCGATGAAGCTCGCGCGCACGCTCGCGCTCGCCGTCGTCGCGGCAGCTCTCGCCACCGGGGCCGCAACCGCCGCCACCGCGACGCCAAAGGTCACGGAGGCCGGGGGTGCCACCTATCCCGAGCATTCCTACATCCTGACGTTGCCGAAGGCGAAGCTGCTTGCGCCCTCGGACGTCTCGGTGACCGAGAACGGGTCGCCCGTGACGGGGCTCCAGGTGCAGCAACAGGGCGTCGGCGGCAGCCCGACCACGGTCGTGCTCGCGATCGATGCCTCGGCCAGCATGGCCGGCCGGCCGATCGAGGACGCGGTGGCAGCCGCCCGCGCGTTCGTCGCACAGATGAACCCGAACGAGCAGATCGCGCTGATCGCGTTCAACAACAACGTGAACGTGATCCAGAAATTCACGAGCGACAAGAACAAGCTCGCGGACGCTCTCGCCTCGACACCGAAGCTTGCGGTCGGGACCAAGATCAACGACGCGCTCGCCGAGAGCCTGACCTTGATCGACGCGACAGGCGCGCCGAACGGATCTGTCGTCCTGCTCTCGGACGGCACCGACGTCGGCAGCACCGCGTCGCACAAGTCGGTGGCCGACGATCTGAAGACCGGACACGTGCGGGTGTTCTCGGTCGGCCTCGTCTCGCAGTCGTTCAACAAGAAGGGACTCGACTCGTTCGCAACCGCGAGCCACGGCCATTTCGTCGAGGTGGACGACCCGTCG
Organism: Gaiellaceae bacterium; assembly: GCA_035517795.1. Lineage (GTDB taxonomy): Bacteria > Actinomycetota > Thermoleophilia > Gaiellales > Gaiellaceae > PALSA-600. The sequence continues at coordinate 9,685 of DATIYE010000078.1, forward strand.
CAGCTGACGCCGATCTTCGAGGGGCTCCGTGAGCGCCTCGCGAGCGAGTACCTCCTGAGCTATCGCACGAAGGTCAACCCGTCGGAGGCAGTGAAGGTCAGGATCGCCGTGAAGGGCTTTCCGACCGTCACCACCCACTACACGACCCCGAAGCTCCACATCGTCCCGGCGAAGCCGTACACGCCGTCCGCGGTGTCGAACGTGCTCCAGTCCTCGTGGGTGATGGCGATCGTGGTGCTTGCCTTCGCGCTCCTCCTCGGCTTCGCGGTCGCCTATGCCTTCTCGAACCGCAACGCGCCGCTCGTGTCGCGCGTCGGCGACTTCGTGTCGGTGCAGGGCGCACGCCCCAGTCGCGCCGAAACCGCTGAGCAGAAGTCGGAGAGCAAGGTGTTCAGAGGAATCCTGAGCAAGATGAAGACCCGCCGCGAATCGAGCTGGTCGAGCCGCTTCGCCGACACGCTCGAGATTGCCGGGATCAACGCCGCCCCGATGCATATCGTGGTGATGACCCTCCTCGGGACAGTGGTGTTGATGTTCGTGCTCGGGACGCTGTTCGGCGCAGTTGGTGTAATCCTCGGACTGCTGACGCCACTCGCCGTGCGGTTCTACATCAGGCGGCGGGTCTCGAAGACCCGGAAGCAGTTCGCCGATCAGCTGCCCGACAACCTCGACGTGCTCGCGTCGGCGCTCCGCGCCGGGCACAGCCTCGTGAGCGCGCTCGCAGTCGTCGCCGACGACGCCCCCGAGCCGTCGAAGACCGAGTTCCGCCGGGTGCTGGCCGAGGAGCAGTTCGGCGTCCCGCTCGAGAACGCCTTGCGGACGACCTCCGAGCGGATGCAGAACGTCGACATCGAGCAGGTCGGGCTCGTGTCCCGCCTCCAGCGGGAGATGGGCTCGAACTCGGCCGAGGTGCTCGACAAGGTGATCGAGACGGTGCGCGGCCGCATGGAGCTGCGCCGGCTCGTGCGCACGCTCACCGCCCAGGGCCGCTTCTCTCGCTGGGTCTTGACGGCGCTTCCGATCGCGCTCGCAATCATGCTCGAGCTCATCTCTCCCGGCTACATGCAGCCCCTCTTCCACACGGTCGCCGGCCAGGCGCTGCTCGTCCTTACCGCCGTGATGATCGCGCTCGGGTCGTGGATCATCGGGAAGATCGTGGACATCAGGGTGTAGGGAATGGTGCTGCTCGCCATCATCGCCGTCGCCCTGCTCGCCTTCGCGGTCGTCCTCGTCATGTCTGCGCTGCTCGAGCCGCGCTTGCGGCGCAGCGCCCACATGACGCAGATCGAGGCGTACGGATACGCCGGAACGGCGCAGGCTGCCCCCGGGAGGCAGCGCGAACGGCAGTCGGCAAAGAAGACGTTCGACGACATCGCGAACTCGCTCGGGGACCTCGTCGCCGGAAGCCTGCTCAGGGTTCGCGAGGACGAGATCCAGCGCGAGCTGATCGCAGCCGGCTACTTCAACATCGGCGCGCGGCGATTCCTCGGCTACCGGGCGATCTCGGCGATCGTGCTCCCGATCTGCGCCGTCTGGTTCGTCGGGCTCCTGGGAGGCTCGGCGGCTGTGATCCTGGTCGGTGTCATCATCGCGATCGTGATCGGCTGGATCGGGCCGAGCTTCTACGTCCACCGGCGCGCCGCCCAGCGCCTGCAGAAGATCGACCAGGCCCTTCCGGCCCTGATCGACCTGCTGGTCGTGACGCTCGAGGCCGGCGTTGCCTTCACCGGGGCGATGCGCATGGCAGCGCAGCGGCTGGAAGGGCCGCTCGGCGAGGAGATCCGGTTGACGATCCAGGAGCAGTCACTGGGGCTCTCGACGCTGGAGGCGCTCGAGAACTGGCTCAAGCGCTGCGACACGCCTTCGGTCCGCTCGTTCGTGCGCGCGATGGTGCAGGGCGACCGGCTCGGTGTCTCGATCGGGCAGATCCTTCGCAACCAGGCGATCGAGATGCGTGCCCGGCAGAAGGCGACGATCGAGGAGCGCGCTCAGAAGGCGCCGGTGAAGATCCTCTTCCCGCTGGTCACCCTCATCTTCCCGGCGATGTTCGTGATCATCCTCGGGCCCGCGCTGTTCGAGATCTCCAAGGGCCTGCACGGCTAGCGCGGCCCGGGGCCGGTCAGCCCAGGTCGTCGCTGTCGTAGAGCGGGCTCGCGACGAGCCCCTGCTGGTAGGCGTAGCGGGCGGCCTCGGTGCGGTTCGCGACGTTGAGCTTGCGGTAGATGTTCGTGAGGTGGAACTTCACCGTCTGGGGGGCGACCCAGAGCTCCTTCGCGATCGCCGCGTTCGACTTGCCCTCGGCGAGGGCGGTGAGGATCGCGAGCTCGCGTGAGGTGAGGCCGGCTGACTTGGCGGCGCTCGCGGACGAGTCGTCGGGAAGTCCGATCGCCGTGTAGACGGTCTCGTCGAGCGCCTGGCGGATCGCCGAGGGCAGGTCGATCGGGTTGACGCTCTTCACGATGTAGGCGCTGGCGCCGCGCTTGAGCACATTCTCGATCAGCTTCGGGTCGGTCGAGGCGGAGAGCACGATCACCTTGATCTCCGGGTAGCGCTTCTTGACCTGGTCGAGGCAGACGAGGCCGTCCATCCCGGGCATGCGGATGTCGAGGAGGACGACGTCCGGGTGGGTCCGGTTGGCGAGCGTCAGCACCTGGCTCCCGTTCACCGCCTCACCGACGACCTCGAACTCACCCGACTCCTCGAGGGCGTTGCGGACGCTGTCGAGGATCAGCCGGTGGTCGTCCGCGAGCAGGACGCGCTTGCGGAGCTTGCTGCTGGACGGCATCAGCCCAAAGTCTGCCGGAGCCACCGGCCGTCGCTCGGCCCGCCTTCTACTCGAGCTCGGCGAGATCGGAAGGCCGTCCGCGGGCGATCGCCCACCGGCGAAGGGCGGCGTCGATCTCGTCGCGAAGCGCGTCCTCGCTGTAGGAGCCGAGCAGCGACACCTCGAGCGCGGCCGGCTGACCGGGCCCGGTGGCCCCGGTCTGCTGCACGAGCGCCCCGATCCGTGCGCGGAGGAACTCGGCCAGGTCGAGCGCCGCTCCCGGGTCATTCACGCGCACACGCATCCAGGCTCATCCTCCCCCACCCGCAACCGAATTACCATCGTGTGCCCAGAACCGACCTGGACCATCCGCCAGCCGTTCCAGGACACGTGTCGGACGCGCCGTCCGCCCGCGACCCGGAGACTTGGAAAAGACACTACGAGGGGTAAGGGCGTCGGGATGATGCGCACGCCCGCGCTCTCGGTGGCCCGGAAGGGTCGGCCCATGTGTCGACGGGCGGTGGCTCCGCCGGCGCCGGCAGGGGCCACCGCCCCGTGTCTCCCGTCCGCGGACGCCGAACCGGCGTCGCGGCGGAAACGCTATGAGCTCACGCGACGTGCGCCATCGAGCGAGCGCCGGCGTCGTGCTGCTCGTCCAGCATCCCGTGCTCCCAGACGCCGTCCACGAGGCGTTTGCAAAGCCGCATGATTCCGGCCCGCGTCATCCGGGGCGTGTAGAGCCGAAGCCCGTCCTCGAGCGACTCGAGCTCGTATAGATCGGGATCGACCGAGGGCTGCCTTCCGTCGAGCACGGCGTCAGCCTGGCGCCAGTGCTCCTGCTGCTCGATGCGCCAGCGAAGCCGCTCTGCTCCTGCTGCGTCCATAGGACGTCCTTTCGTGAGAACTATTCCTCTCGTCCAATCGACGCTCGGAAGCGGCATCTTGAGTCCTGCGACTCCCTCGTTGGAGGGACGTCACGGCGGGGCGCCTGGACGGTCGGAGGGGGCGGAACTGGCCCTTGGGCCCTGGTCCGAAGGGCAGCGCGGCTGCTCAATTGAAGAGGACGGACTGGGGGAGCGACTCGTGAACAGGCGCGCACAGGCGGGGCAATGGCGGGTATGGCGGAGCTGCAGGCTCGCCATCAACGTCTCCGGCGCCGCGGTACTGCGCCGTCCGGAGCGGCCGGGGTGCATCCGCCCCCGGCGGAGTCCCGCCGCTCCTCCTGCGCTCAGCATCCGGCAGCCGCTCCCGCGCCGGGCGTTCTGCGGCGCCCGCAGGCCGGTCGTGCGTAAGGCCTGGGCCTGTCCCCGCCACTGAGGCGCGGCTCCCGAGCTCGCTGCCGGCTCACAAAATCGCTGCATTCGAGCGTAATACCCACCTCGACCAACGGTCTAGGAGGTCCTAGACCTTGGGCGGCGGAAGTCGCGCGGCGACTCCCTTTCCATGTGACGAGGTGGCCGAGAGACCGACCGGCCGCCACCGCCGAGCGCCGCTCGGCGGTCTGCAGAAACGAAGGCACCGCTGGCTTCTGCGGTCTGAGCAAGCGGCGGGTTGGGGGCATAGAGGGTGGACACACTGCGGCAGTTCAGGTTCTCATCGGCGGTCAGCGCAACGGAAGCAACCGCGTCTCTGTCGGATTCGACAGTCGAAGAGCCCCGCGAGTCCCTCTCGTCTAGTGCAGCTGGCGGCCGGTCGCCGCAGCTGCGGCAAGTGGCGTTGCGGGCGGACGCCCGACACGCGTCGTCCGCCGCATGCCCGCTTTGGGCGTGCGCATACATGCCGTCCGGGCGGGCTGGGTTCTTCGCCCCGCGGCGACTCGCAAACCCATTCACCTCGAAAGGGAGGTAAGGCCTAATGAAACTCATCAGGTCGAAGAAGGGCATCGCCCTTCTTGCCGCGCTCGCCGTGATCGCCGTGTCGGCGGTCGGGGCGTACGCGTACTTCACTTCTGCCGGCTCGGGTACCGGTTCAGCCACGGTCGGCGCCGCGGCGAACAACCTCGTCGTGACGGGTACGCCCGACTCGACAGCGCTGACGCCGGGTGGCACGGGCAGCGTGATCTCGTTCAAGGTCGACAACCCGGCCGGCTTCAACCAGTACATCACGAACATCCACCTGAGTGGTGTCGTGGCGTGCTCGGTCGCGCTGGTCAGCAATGCCTGCCCGGCCGGTCCCGGCAACGACATCTCGACGAACGATCCGACCGAGACGACGAAGTGCTACGTCGGGGCGTTCACGATGCCGAATGTCACCGGCATCTCGGACGGCAACATCGCGCCGAACGCCCCGGCTCAGAGCATCACGGAGACCGGGACGCTGTCGATGGCGGACAGCGGTTACGACCAAGGCGCGTGTGAGAACGCTCACCTCGCCCTGTCCTTCACCACCACGTAGGGCCCTGAAGGAGATCTGAGATGGGATTCCTCAAGAGCAAGAAAGGCCTGGCCCTCGTCGCGGTCCTCGTGATCGCGGTCGCGGCGGCCGTGAGCGCGTACGCGTACTTCACGGCCGCAGGCGGCGGCTCGGGGTCGTTCTCGACGGG
>DATIYE010000079.1:0-3630 GCA_035517795.1 Gaiellaceae bacterium
GACGGCATGCAGCTCACCGGCTCGCAGTTCACCTCCGAGACGGCGCTGCTCGGGAACGACATCTCGACGCTGCCGGACTTCCCGGCCGAGATCCGCGCGCCGGCCGGCTCGCTGCCGGGCGTCTCGGGGTTCCAGCTCCACTTCGCCGATCACAGCGTGCTGACGCCGGGCGACACGCTTACGGTGCTCGTCGCGATGAACCCGGCGGCGCTGAAGAAGAACCTGCCGGACCTGGAGAAGGGCGGCACGCTGATCGTCGATGCCGACGCCTTCACCGAGCGGAACCTCCAGAAGGCAGGGTACGAGACGAACCCGCTCGAGGACGGCTCGCTCGACGAGTGGCACCTGGAGCCCCTGCCGATCACGTCGCTCACGATCGGGGCGCTGAAAGAGGTCGAGGGCGTGACTCCGCGCCAGGCCGAGCGGGCGAAGAACATGTTCGCGCTCGGGCTGATGTCCTGGCTGTACGGCCGCTCGATCGACCCCGCGATCGAATTCCTCAGGGCGAGGTTCGGCGGCAATGCCCCGCAGATCGCGGAGGCGAACGTGAGGGCGGTGCAGGCGGGGTATGCACTCGGGGAGACGACAGAGACGTTCGCCGTCAGCTACGAGGTGAAGCCCGCGAGGCTACGGCCCGGAACGTACCGGAACATCACCGGCAACCAGGCACTTGCGTATGGGCTTCTGGCTGCGTCGAGGGTCTCGGGGCTCGCGCTCTTCCTGGGCGCCTATCCGATCACGCCGGCGAGCTCGATCCTCGAGGAGCTCTCGGCGCTGAAGAACTTCGGGGTGCGCGCGTTCCAGGCCGAGGACGAAATCGCTGCCGCTGGGGCCGCGGTCGGCGCGGCGTTCGGCGGTGCGCTGGGCGTCACGACGTCGTCGGGGCCCGGCATCGTGCTCAAGGCCGAGACGGTCGGGCTCGCGGTCATGCTCGAGCTGCCGCTCGTGATCTGCGACGTCCAGCGGTCCGGGCCTTCGACGGGCATGCCGACGAAGCCGGAGCAGGGCGATCTGCTGCTGGCGCTCTACGGTCGCAACTCCGACTCCTCGGTGCCGGTCGTCGCAGCCCGGTCGCCCGCGGACTGCTTCGACACGGCGATCGAGGCGTGCCGGATCGCGGTGAAGTACCGCACTCCGGTGTACCTCCTCTCGGATGCGTACCTCGCCAACGGCTCCGAGCCATGGCTGCTCCCCTCGATCGACGAGCTTCCCGAGATCTCGACGGGGCTCGCAACCGAGCCGAACGCCGACGGCGCATACCTGCCGTATCTGCGCGACCCGGAGACGCTGGCGCGGCCGTGGGCAGTGCCGGGAACACCCGGCCTCGAGCACCGGATCGGGGGCCTGGAGAAGGCCGACGGCAGCGGCACCGTCTCGTACGACGCCGACAACCACGAGCTGATGACCCGTCTGCGGGCCGAGAAGATCGCGGGGATAGCGGCCGACATCCCCGAGCTCGCGGTCGACGATCCCGACGGCGACGCCCGGCTGCTCGTGCTCGGCTGGGGCGGAACCTACGGCACGATCATGGCCGCCTGCATGCAGGTCCGGCTGGACGGCCGCAAGGTCGCGCACGGCCACCTGCGGCACCTCAACCCGCTTCCCCGAAACGCCGGCGAGGTGCTGCGCCGCTACGAGCGGATCCTCGTGCCGGAGATGAACCTCGGGCAGCTGCTGAAGATCGTCCGCGCCGAGTTCCTCGTCGACGCGGTCGGCTACAACCGCGTGCGGGGCATGCCGCTGCGCGTAGGCGAGGTCGCCGAGGCGATCGAGGCGTTGATGGAGCCATGAGCCGTAGGCTTGACGGAGGCTCAGTAGCGGAGGTGCCGGCTTTGCCGGCGCCGGAGCGGAAACTCATAGGACGACCGAAGGTTGCCCTATGAGCGCCGTAGCGAAGGACTTCGCGACCGACCAGCATCCTCGCTGGTGCCCGGGCTGCGGCGACTACGCGATCCTCGCCGCGATGCAGGCGTTCGCGCCGGACCTGGGGATCGAGCGCGAGCGGATGGTCTTCATCAGTGGAATCGGCTGCGCAGCGCGGTTCCCTTACTACATGAACACGTACGGGATGCACTCGATTCACGGGCGCGCGCCGGCCATCGCGACCGGCCTCGCGGTGTCCCGGCCGGATCTGGCCGTCTTCGTCGTCACCGGGGACGGCGATGCCCTGTCCATCGGGGGCAATCACCTGATTCACGCGTTGCGGCGCAACGTGAACATCAAGGTTCTGCTCTTCAACAACCGGATCTACGGGCTCACGAAGGGGCAGTACTCGCCCACGAGCCCACTCGGGACGGTCACGAAGTCGACGCCGATGGGCTCGGTCGATTGGCCGTTCAACCCGCTCAGCCTCGCGATCGGGGCCGAGGCGACATTCGTCGCCCGCGCGATCGACACGGACAGGGCGGGGATGCTCGAGGTGCTTCGCGCCGCGTGCGCGCACCGCGGGAGCGCGTTCGTCGAGATCCTCCAGAACTGCCCGATGTTCAACGACGGCGCTTTCTCCTCTGTTCGCGACGACAAGGAGGGTGTCAACCGCATCGTGCTGCGGCACGGCGAGCCGATCCGCTGGGGGAGGGAGAAGGAGAAGGGCCTCAGGCAGCGCCTCGACGGCTCTGTCACGACGTGTGACGGCGACGACCCCGACGTGCTCGTCCACGATGCAGACCATGTGACGCCGTCCCTGGCGTTCTCGCTCTCGCGCGTCACCCAGGAGACCCACGGCGGCACGCCGGTCGGCGTGTTCCGGGAGGTGCAACGCCCGGTCTACGACGACCTCATCGCCGGCCAGATTGCGACCGCCGTCGAGGCCCGCGGAGAGGGCGACTTCGCCAAGCTCCTCGCAAGCGGCGAGACCTGGACCGTCGAGCCGTAGGTTCCCGGCCTGCTCGAGCATCGCGAGATCACGCCCCCGTCTCTCTGGAATCGCTAGTCGATGTTCTAACCTCGGCTCGCGCCGATCTGCTCGAGCTAGACGAACCGAACATGTCTTCCAGATCGAGTTCATCGACAATTGCGAGCGCTTTCGCGATCGCCTCGGTGCTGTCGGCTCCTGTGACAGTGATCTCCGCGATCACCGTCGGGAAGCCGTCCGGTGCCGCGGTGAGAGGCTCACCCGGCTCGACGAGGACGTCGTGCTGAATCACCGACGGATCGTCGTGGAGATGGTCGAGGAAGAGTGCGTTCGTGAGGTTTCCCGACCGGGAGGTGTTCAGGAAGACGCCGCACGCCCCTCCTGCCGGTTGCGGGTAGGGCGTCGGTGTGGCCGGTAGACCGATCGCGATCAGGAGCTGCTGCTCCAGCAGGTCGACGCCCGTGACGAAACGGTGCATGTCGGTGATCACCCCGCCGGCGAGCCGCGCGTTTATCTCGAGCAGCCGCGCGCCGCGGCTCGTGTCCTTCACCTCAACATGGAGCACGCCGTGCTCGAAGCCGAGGGCGAGCACGGTGCTGACGGCGAGGTCCGTCAGCGCCCGAAGGCGCTCGGGCGGGTGCGAGGAGGGCGTGTGCATACCCGTCTCGACGAAGTAGGGCTCGGTCGTTGGCCAGTTCTCCGAGACGGCCGAGAACACGCACTCCCCGCCCGAGAGCACCATGTCGACGTCGAATTCCGTCCCGTCGAGGTACTCC
>DATIYE010000080.1:0-45685 GCA_035517795.1 Gaiellaceae bacterium
GGAGCGGGCGGCGGGTGAGGAGAAGACGGGCGTCTTCACGGGCTTCTACGCAGTCAACCCGGTCAACGACGCGCGCATCCCGATCTGGGTCGCCGACTATGTCCTGATGGACTACGGCACGGGCGCGATCATGGCCGTGCCGGCCCACGACGAGCGCGACTTCGCCTTCGCGGAGCGGTTCGAGTTGCCGATCGTGCAGGTCGTCGCGCCCGCCGACGGCGAGGTGGACGAGGGCGCCGCCTACGTCGCCCACTCCGACGACGAGGTGCTCGTCAACTCGGGGCCGTTTACGGGGCTCTCGTCCCCGGAAGGCAAGAAGGCGATGGTCGAGGAGCTCGAGGAGCGCGGGCTCGGTCACGCCTCGGTCAACTACCGGCTGCGCGACTGGCTGCTCTCGCGGCAGCGCTACTGGGGCTGCCCGATCCCCATGATCCACTGCGGTGCCTGCGGGATCGTCCCCGTACCCGAGGCCGACCTGCCGGTGCTCCTGCCCGAGGTCGACGACTACCTGCCGAAGGGCCGCTCGCCGCTCGCCGCCGCCGAGGAGTGGGTGAACGTCACCTGCCCGTCGTGCGGTGGCCGAGCGCGCCGCGAGACCGACACGATGGACACGTTCGTCGACTCGTCCTGGTACTTCCTGCGTTACACGACCCCGCACGACGACGCCGGCCCCTTCGAGCGGGACGTCGTCGACTACTGGCTGCCGGTCAACCAGTACATCGGCGGGATCGAGCACGCGATCCTGCACCTGATGTACGCGCGCTTCTTCACGAAGGCGCTGTACGACATCAACCTGCTCGGGTTCATCGAGCCGTTCGCACGGCTCTTCAACCAGGGGATGATCTACCGCTTCGGCGCCAAGATGTCGAAGTCGAAGGGGAACGTCGTCACGCCCGACGAGCTGGTCAACCGCTTCGGCGCCGACGCGCTGCGGCTCTACATCCTGTTCATGGGGCCGGCCGACCAGGACAAGGAGTGGCAGGACACCGGCGTCGAGGGCATGTGGCGGTTCCTGACCCGGCTCTGGCGGGTCGTGAACCAGGAGCTCGAGCGAGAGCCTCCGGCAGAGGTGCCGGTGACGCCGCTCACGGTGAAGGCGCACGAGACGATCCACAAGGTGACCGACGACATCGACCGGAGGTTCGTCTTCAACACTCCCGTGGCTGCGGTGATGGAGCTCGTGAACGCGATCTCGGCCGATCCGGGCGACGGGGCGTCGCGGTTCGCGGTGGAGACGGCGGTGTCGCTGATCCAGCCGTACGCGCCCCACGCTGCAGAGGAGCTGTGGTCGCGCCTTGGGCACTCGCGCCTGTGGGCCGAGCCCTGGCCGGTTGCCGATCCGTCGCTCCTCCAGCACGAGACGGTCGAGCTGGTCTGCCAGGTGAACGGGAAGGTGCGCGACCGTCTGCGGGTTCCCGCCGGTCTTCCCGACGAGGAGCTGGTGGCGCTGGCATCGGGGTCGGAGCGGGTGCGACAGCACCTGGGCGGAGTGGAGCCGCAACGGGTCTTCGTCGTGCCGGACAAGCTCGTCAACTTCGTCGTCTGAGCCTCGTCCCGGCCTGCGCCGGCTGTGGAAAACGCGTTCCACTTTCGTCTCGGACACGTGACATTGCTCCAGGCACAGTCGGTCTGTGCCCTCGTTCACCCTCACCCGCGCGCAGGCGGTCGCAGCGGCGGCGGCCGCGCTCGTCGTCGTCTTCGTGGCGGCGCGGCTCTTCGGAGGGCACCCGGCGGGCTCCTCGCCCGAGTCGCAGGTCGGCGGCGGGTCGGCCGCGTCGATCCCGGAGCTGACGACACCGACCGGTTCGTCTCCGACCGAGGAGCCCGCCGGAGCTGCGGTGTCGGCGGGGATGGTGGTCGTCGACGTCACGGGCGCCGTCAGACGCCCCGGCGTCTACACGCTCCGGCAAGGAGCACGGATCGCCGAGGCGATCTCGCGTGCCGGGGGAATGACCCGGCACGCCGACTCGTCGCTCGTCAACCTCGCCGCTCCGCTGGCAGACGGCGAGCAGGTGCTCGTCCCGGCGCGAGCAGGGGCGGGCGCCGGAGTCGGTGGTGCGGCCGTTGCAGCCGTCGGCTCGTCCCCCGCCTCCCCGGTCGATCTCAACACCGCGACCGTGGAGCAGCTCGACGCCCTGCCAGGAATCGGCCCGGTCACCGCCCAGAAGATCGTCGATTACCGCACGCAGCACGGACCGTTCACCTCGGTCGACGACCTCGATGCGATCCCAGGCATCGGCCCGGCGAGGATCGCCAACCTCGAGGGGCTCGTGATCCCGTGATCGTCCGTCCCGCGCCGGCGCACGTCCTTGTCCTGGCGCTCGCAGTCGGTCTCGCACTCGCGAACTTCGGGCGGGTGCACGCGGTCGGGCTCGCCGCCTCGGCGGGAGCTGCGACCGCACTCGTTCTCGTCGACGGGCCGGTCCAGCGCCTCGCTTTACTCGCAGTCGTGGTCGGCGTGCTCGGATGGTGGTGGGGAAGCCACCGTCTGGACGAGCTCGACCGAAGCGCGCTTCTTCCCGAAGTCGGCCGCGCAGGCCGCGCGGTGGTCGTCGTGACGGGGCCGCCCGCAGCCGGTCGGTTCGAGTCGCGGGCTCAGGGAGTTGCGCGCATGTTCGACGGGCGCAGCGCCGACGAGCCGGTGGAGCTGGAGCTCGAGCTGGGACGCTCGCCTCCGCAGGGCGCTGTCCTGGATGCCCTCGTCCAGGTCAGACTGCCGCCCGGGCCCGAGAACGGGTTCGACGAGCGAACCTGGCTCCGCCGCCGGGGGATCCACGTCACCCTCCGGGTCGACGAGTGGACGCAGGTCGGCTCGCGAGGCGGGCTGGGAGGGCTCGCCGACCGCCTGCGCGCGTGGCTGGCCCGGTCGATCGCGCCCGGCCTCACGGGAGAGCGGCGCGCGGTCCTCGAAGGGATCGTGCTCGGTGACGGCTCGGCGCTCTCACCGGGGTTGAAGCAGGACTTCCAGGCGTCGGGGCTCTACCACATCCTGGCCGTGAGCGGCCAGAACGTCGTGCTCGTTGCTGCGGGCGCGTTGACCCTCGCCTGGATTCTCGGGGTGAGCCGGTGGATCGGCGAGCTCGGCGCGCTCGCCGGGATCGCCGCCTACGTGCTTGCAGTCGGTCCCCAGGCTTCGGTGATCCGTGCCGGGATCGCGGGCGCGCTCGCCTCGCTCGCGTGGATCACCGGCCGCCTGCGCGACGCATGGCAGGCGCTCCTCCTCGGGGCGGTGGTGCTCCTCGCCTGGAACCCGTACAACCTCTACGACCCCGGTTTCCAGCTGTCGTTCGTGGCTGTCGCCGCGATCTTCACGGTCGTGCCGGCGATCGCCCGGCGCCTCGAGTCGGCGCCGCTCCCGAGGACGGTGAGGATGGGCGTTGCCGTGTCCCTCGGCTGCAGCGTCGTCACCGCGCCGATTCTCTGGCTGCAGTTCGGGTACTTGCCGCTCGCCGGAGTTCCTGCGAATGTCCTTGTCGAGCCGGCGATGCCTGTGCTGCTCGGCCTGGCCTTCGTCACGGCCGTTCTCGACCTTGTCGCTCCGGGCTCCGCCTCGGTACTCGCGTGGGTGAACGGGTGGACGGCGGCCTATATCGCCCTCTGCGCCCGGGCCGTCGGCTCGCTCCCGTTCGCGGAGATCCAGAGCTGGCGGGGGCTCGCCGGCCTCGCCGGCGTTCTCCTGCCGGCAGGGTTGCTCTGGCATCGCGCCGGTGCGCGATGAGCTGTTGCCCGGGAGTCGTACGGTCATGACCTCGTCCCGTGAGGGCCTCGCGCGCGAGGTGGTGGCTGGGCGAGCAGAGCGACTTTCCCGTCCGTTCAGGGTGACGCTTACACGGATCTCGGCGTCGTGCCCAGCGCGCGCGGGCCCAACTCGTATCCTTGGACTCGTGACGGACGACCTCAAGGCTGCCTATCTGATCGCAGGCACCGACCGACCCAAGATCGTCCGCGCGGTCGACCGCCTCCGCGGTCGCTTCGCCGCCGACGCGATCGAGATCCACCCTGCCGGGGAGACGTCGGGCGCCGACGCGATCGCGGCCTGCAACGCGCTCGGCCTGTTCGCGAGCGACGGGCGCCTGATCATCGTCGAAGGTGTCGAGGAGTGGAAGGCTCCCGACGCAAAGGAGATCGCGGACTACCTCAAGGCGCCGGCGCCCGCGACGACGCTCGCGCTCGTCGGCGGCGAGCTCAAGAAGGACTCACCGCTCGCCAAAGCGGTGACGGCCGGCAAGGGCGAGCTGCTGCTCTGGGACGTACCCCAGAAGGCCCTGCAGCGCTGGGTCTCCGAGCAGTTCGCGCTCCACGGGACGAAGGCCGAGCCCGAGGCGTGCCGGGCGCTGCTCGAGCTCGTCGGCGACGACGTCTACGACCTCTCGTCCGAGATCGACAAGATCTGCACCTGGGCCGCCGGCGATCCGGTCACGGCGGGCGACGTCGAACGCCTCGTCGCCGCCCGAGCCGAGACGACGAACTTCGCACTGACCGATGCGTGGGGGGCCCGTGACGTCGAAGCTGTCCTCCGCGCCTCCGAAGGGTTGCTCGAGCGCTCCGGCGAGCCCCGGTCGAAGACGATCCCGCGCGTGGTGGGCATCCTGACGAGCCACGTCGCGAGCGTACGGCGGGCGAAGGCCTTCGAGGGGCAGGGAGTCGCTGCCAAGGATGCCGCGGTGACGCTCAAGCGCCATCCCTACTACGTCGGGAAGCTCTATGCCCAGTCCCGCAACTACGCGCCCGACGAGCTGCGCGACGTGACGCTCCGCCTCGCCGAGCTCGACTACGCGCTCAAGGGCGGCTCGCGCCTGCCTGCCGACCTCGCGCTCGAGCGAGCCCTGATCGAGATCACGCGGTAGGGCGCTCTGCTAGCTCTTCGGCGCGGCCAGGCGAGCGGCCTGCGATTTCTTGCGAGCGCCGGTGTTGCGGTGGAGCGCGCCGCGCGAGACGGCCCTGTCGATCCAGCGCACGAGGCTCTGGTGCTCGGCCTCGACGGCCTCGGTGTCGCCCTCCTCCACTGCCGCCGACAGCCGCTTCGTGAGCGTCTTGATCGTCGACCGGTAGCGCAGGTTCTCGAGCCGCTGGTCGCCCGCGATCCGGATGCGCTTCTTCTGCTGCTTGATGTTGGCCATCGTGTAAGAGGTCGCCTCAAAAACATGCCCGCTCGAGCGGGCACGACGATGGTACCAGTCGTCTCTGCCCGAACGCGGCGGCTCTCGACCGACCGCGGCGCCGCGTATCGTCAGGACGCGTGACGGATGCCGAGACCCAGTGGTCGGCGTCGGCGGAGAAACCCGAGCCGGATCCGAGCGTCCCGCTTCCCAGCCGCAGACGCCTCGGACGATCGACCGCGATCTTCGCAGTCGCGACTGCCCTCTCGCGGATCTTCGGGGTTGTCCGCGAGGTGGTCGCGGCCTACTACTTCGGGGCGTTCGGCCGTATCAACGCGTTCACGATCGCCTATCAGATCCCGAATCTCGTCCGGTCCCTCGTGGCTGACGCGGCGCTCTCGTCGGCGTTCGTCCCGGTCTTCAGCGAGCTGATCGAAAAGGGCGAGCGCAGGCGCGCGTGGCGCGTCGCCTCGACGCTCCTCTGGCTGATGCTCCTCGGGCTGACCGCGCTCTCGGCGCTGTTCATCGTCCTCGCGCCCTACGTGATCGGCCTGTTCGGCAACCCCGGCAACGACAAGAACCTCGCCGTCGGGCTCTCGCAGGTTCTCTTCCCGACCGTCTCGCTGCTCGGAGTCTCGGGGATCGTAGTCGGGATCCTCAACACCTACGACCACTTCACGATCCCGGCGCTCTCGCCGGTCGTGTGGAACGTCGCGATCATCGTCGGACTCGTCATCGGCGTGCCGCAGGCGCAGACGATGAATGCGGAGCTGTACGTCTACGCCGTCTCGATTCTCCTCGCGACGATCATTCAGACGCTCCTTCCCTTTCCGTGGCTCCGAACGCTCGAGCGTGGCGAGGAGCGGCTGCGCGTGCTCATCGACTGGCGCGACCCCATGGTCAAGCGGACGTTCGTCCTCATGGGCCCGGTCACGCTGGGGCTCGGGCTGATCAACGTCAACGCGGTCATCGACCAGATCTTCGCGTCGCGGCTCGTCAACGGCGTGCTGGCTCCGACCGCGATCCAGAAGAGCTTCCTGGTCTACATGCTCCCCCAGGGTGTCTTCTCGGTCGCGGTTGCGACGGTTCTCTTCCCGACGCTGTCGCGCCTCGCGGCGCGGGGCGATCTCGACGGATTCCGCTCGACGCTCTCCAGCGGGCTGCGCCAGATCGCGTTCCTGCTCATTCCCGCCTCGGTCTTCACGGCCGTGCTGGCAGAGCCGATCATCCGCCTGCTCTACCAGCACGGGCGCTGGGGGCCCGCCCAGACCCCGGTCGTCGGCGATTGCCTCGCCGCGTTCAGCGCGGGACTTGTCTTCAACGGCGTGATGCTGATGCTGAACCGTGGGTTCTTCAGCCTGCAGTCGAACTGGATCCCGACGCTCGTCGCTCTCGCCAACCTCGTGCTCAACGCGCTGTTCGACGCCGCCTTCTACCACCTCGGCGCCTGGGGCATCCCCCTCGCGACGGCGGTCGTGAACGTGGCCGGGGCGGCCGCCCTGCTCGTTCTGATGCGCCGGCGCATCGGCAGCATCGACGGCCACACGACGGTCTCTGCGGTCGTCCGGATCGTGATCGCCTCGCTTGTCGTCGGCGCGGTCTCCTATGCCGTCTGGGAGCCTCTCGACTCGTCGCTCGGGCGCTCGCTGGGCGGCCAGGTCGTCTCGCTCGTGACCGCGCTGCTCGCAGCGACCGCCGTCTACCTTGCCGCGTGCCGCCTCCTGCGCGTGCGCGAGCTGGACGCCCTGCGCAGTCTCGCGGCGTGGCGCACGCCGCGCTGAGGCGTCAGCTCGGCGCGACCGCGCCCTGCGGGATCGCCACTCCGCCGTCCCACTCGATCAGGTACTTGAGCTTGTCCTCGAACTTTGCGGCGGCGAACTTGACTGCCCTGGCGAGCCCATCGGGGGCGAACTGCAGGCACGTGCCGGCGCGCACGAACTCGTTGACCTTCTTCTCGAAGTCGAAGGCGTTCTTGAGCGTCCAGGTCGCGGTCTCCGGGTGGAGCAGCCCGACGGGCCCCTTCGCGATCTCGGCGTAGATCGACGCTCGCTCCGCGTCGCTGAGCGGTGTCCCGTTCGCCTTCGTGATCTGGAGGAAGTCGACGTCGCCGGTGACCGAGCGCCATTGCCCGTTGACGTAGTACTCGGGGACCATCGTCCCCTTGTAGGAGTCGAGCTTGCTCTTCGGGATGGCGTTGCCGTTCTCGTCGGCGAGCCGGAACTCGTAGGTGCTCGGTTTGACCGCGATCGCGTCCTCGGCGACGTCGTTGTCGGCCAGGTTCCAGTGCATCGTCATCTTGCCTTCCTTCGCCGCGGCGACCATGTCCTTCACCGTCCCCGAGCCGAGCGGATCGCTGAACTCCGCGAGCCGTTGGGCCCGCCGCTTCAGGATCGCGTTCCAGTCGGCGCCTCCCTCGGTGATCCCATTCGCCCGCATCTCGGCCTCGATCGCCGTCACGGACGGCAGCTCATGCTGGGAGATGACGACGCGGCCGATGTCCGATTCCTGGTAGCCGAGGTACTCCCAGTCGTAGAGGCTGACGTTCTTGAGCTTGATCGCCTCCGGCTTCAGCACCGCCCCCTTGTCCAGCCAGGCGATCGACTCGACCGCACGGCTGCGGACGACGATCACGAGATCCTGTGCCTTTGCGAAGTCGCGAAGCCACTCGACCTCGCGCTGGGTGAGGCCGTAGAGCTGCCGGATCTGGGTGTCGGTGTACTCGAAGCCGGCCGGGGCGTCTCTGAGCGCCGAGATCGCGTCGAGGGCGCGCGCGAGCTTCGGGAACTTGGCGGTCAGCTGCTCGCCGAAGGCGGTGAACAGCTTGTTCTTGCTCGAGGCGAATGCCTGCAGCACGGGCTTCGACCTGGCGAGGAGCCCGGGGGCCATGCCTTTCACGAGCCAGCTCGCCAGCTCGCCGCCGGCGATCGGCGCGACCTGCTCGCCGGTGACCTCTCCGAGCTGCTCCACTGCGGCGCCCCAGTTCCCGGAGTTCCACTCGCTGTCGAGCTTCGAGAAGTACGCGACCAGCGCCGCGTCGATCTGCTTCTTGAAGTCGGAGTTCGCAAACCCTTCGACGTGCTTGTACACGAGGTAGAGCTGCGCAGTGGCGAAGTTGGTGAACGCGGCCATCGCGACCGGGTCGTCCTTCAGCGAGCTCCACAGCTCGGCCTCGAAGCGGGCGTACGAGTACAGGGCGTTGCCCGTCGCGACCAGTCCCTGCCCGATCAGTGAGGGAAGGTTCGGGATCGCGTGCACCATGCCCGCGAAGAAGTTGCAGGCCCCGATCACCATTCCCGACTCGAAGTAGGCGAGGCCCGGGAAGATGTTCGTCCACGAGCCCGGCGGCGGGGGCGCGGAGAGGTCGCGGTCGTCGATCCCGACCGGAAAGGTCGTGTCTCCGTCGACGCTGATGTCCTGGGCGGCGAGCACCTTGCCCTGGGTGCCGTCGTCGTTGACGTACACCGCCTTGGGTGTCGGGATCACGACCGTTGCACGTGTCCCGCCCTTGCTCGGCACGCCGCCGCTCGGCAGCGCTCCCTGGCTCTCGGCCGTGTAGACGACGGCCTCCGCGGCGAGCGGCTTTCGGGGCGGAAGGTCGAGGAACTCCGGCTCCGGCATCGGGGTCTTCAGGCCCGGCTTGTCGATCGGCGTGCCGGCCTCGACGATCTGCCCGCCGAATGCGTTGCCGCTGAGGCCCGCGCGAGCGGGAAGGACGGCGATCTCGTGCACGTAGGAGAGGTTCTCGAGCTTGACGTCGACCGTGAACGGCGTGCCGGAGACGATCAGCCCGTGCGAGTCCGGGCGCGATTCGCCGGAGCCCATCGAGATCGAGGCGACCAGGATCGGGGCCGTGATGTCGATTTCGCCGCTGCCGGTGCCGGTGATCCGGTTGCCGCTTCGATCAGCGCCGATTACGAGCGCGTCGAGCGAGTAGTCGCCGTCGCCGACCACCGTGACCTTGTAGATCCCGGTCGCGGTCTTCCCCGGGGCGAGCTCGCCGAGGTCCTGCGGCGAGGGAAGGCCGTCCGGCTTGACCGGCACCTCCGAGACGGTGGGCTTGAAGTGCACGTAGCCGGCGGTGAGCTTGTCCTGCAACCGGGCGCCGAGCACCGCGGTCGTCCCGGTGTTCTTGACCGCCACGGCGACGCTCACGGTCTGCGGTTTCAGGCTGTCGCCGTTCAGCTCGAGCCGGAGGGTCCCCGGCCTGGGGGTGACCGTGACCACGAGCTGAGAGCCGCCGATCTTGACCTTCGCCGAGCCGGAGCCCTGCACGGCCGTACCGGAGCTCGATTTCCCCCTCGCGCTCGCCTGGAGGGACAGGGTCCCCGACTTCTCTGCTTTGAGCCCGAACGCGAAGGTCTTCGACCCGCCCGAGGCGAGCGAGAAGCCGCTCAGCCCCGGTGGGGTCTTCGTCACGGAGGCGGCCGTGCTGCCGAGCGCGAGCCCCTGGCCGAGCGCGATGTCGTCGACCGGACCGTTGACGGCGGTCACCTTGACCGAGGCGTCGAATGCGTCCCCGACCGAGGGATTCGACTTCGAGGTCGTCACAGCGACCGTGAGCGACGGCTCTGCCGAACCGCCGAGTCGGAGCACCCAGTCGAGCCAGCCTCCGCCGCCGTGGGGTGCGAGCGGGCCGAACGAGCAGGCCGCCGTGCCGCAGCCGAAGCCGTCGATCTCGACCACCGCAGTTACACGCAGCACGGTGCCGATCGTGAGCAGGTTGTGGGGTGCCCCGCGCTGGTAATCGACCGTGAAGTCGCACGTGTGGTCGTTGCCCTTGCAGCCGCTCGTGGGCTTGACGTCCAGCTCCGACCACGTTCGCGCGCCCCAGTCGGCATACGAGGCCCCGTAGAGGAGCACCCAGTCGATCTTCGAGCAGGGCGGCATGCCGACGTGGCCCTGGAGCGGACACGTCGGCGGCGCATCGACGGTGAACGCGAACTTCTGGCCGGTGCCGGGGTTGACGCCCGAGCCCTGCGGGACGTTTCCGGTCAGCGTCGCCCCTTCGACCGAGGACGGGTCGAGGCACTCGTGGAACGGGCGTTGCTTCGGGTTCGCGCAGTGGCGGGCGGCGACCGTCGGGCCGAGCGCCGGCGAGGCCGGTTGGGCTCCGAGCACAAGTGAGACTGCGGCGATCGCCGCCCACCCGAGAGTCCAGCGCCGCATCCGGACCGAACCATATTCGGCCCTTCGCGGGAGGGCAACCCGGCTCGTGCTCACGGGGGCCGCGGCTACCATCGCCGCCAAGCCGATGGACCAGCCGCACATCCGCAATTTCTCGATCATCGCCCACATCGACCACGGCAAGTCGACGCTCGCCGACCGCATCCTCGAGCTCACGCACGCCGTCTCGCAGCGCGAGATGCGCGCCCAGGTGCTCGACTCGATGGATCTCGAGCGCGAGCGCGGGATCACGATCAAGGCCCAGGCAGTGCGGGTGGCCTGGAAGGGCCACGAGCTCAATCTGATCGACACCCCCGGGCACGTCGACTTCACCTACGAGGTCTCGCGCTCGCTGCAGGCGTGCGAGGGCGCGCTGCTCGTCGTCGACGCCGCGCAAGGGATCGAGGCGCAGACGCTCGCCAACGCCTACCTCGCGATCGAGAACAACCTCGAGATTGTCCCGATCGTGAACAAGATCGACCTCCCTCAGGCCGACCCGGACGCCGTTGCCCTGCAGCTTGCCGACCTGCTCGGCGAAGACCCGGGACGGGTGCTCCGGATCTCGGCGAAGACGGGTCAGGGGGTCGAGGGCGTGCTCGACGCAGTCGTCGATCGGATCCCCGCGCCAACCGGCGATCCGGCGGCGCCCGCGCGTGCGCTGATCTTCGACTCCTCCTACGACCAGTACCGCGGCGTGGTCGCGTTCGTCCGCGTCGTCGACGGTGCGTTCCGTCCCCGCAAGGAGGTCCGCGCCATGGCGCTCGGGACGCGGTTCGAGGCCCAGGAGATCGGGGCGATGTCGCCTGCGATGGCGCCGCTCACCTCGCTGTCGGCCGGAGAGGTGGGATACGTGATCACCGGGCTCAAAGAGGTGTCCGAGTTGCGTGTCGGTGACACGCTGACCGTCGAGGCCCGGGCGGCGAACGAGCCTCTCCCCGGGTACAAGGACGTCAAGCCGATGGTGTTCGCCGGGCTCTTTCCGACCGACTCCGACGACTACCCGGAGCTGCGCGACGCGCTCGAGAAGCTGAAGCTCAACGATGCCGCCCTCTTCTACGAGCCCGAAACCTCGCAGGCGCTCGGGTTCGGCTTCCGCTGCGGGTTCCTCGGCCTGCTGCACATGGAAATCGTCCGTGAGCGGCTCGAGCGGGAGTTCGACCTCGACCTGCTCGTGACCGCGCCCACAGTGGCCTACCGCGTGCGGGCTCAGAACGCCACCGACTGGGTCGAGGTGCACACGCCTGCGGACATGCCCGATGCGGTCGACGAGATCGAGGAGCCCTACATCAGGGCGCAGATCATCGTTCCCAAGGAGTACGTCGGCGCGGTGATGGAGCTCTGTAACGAGCGCCGCGGCCGCTTCGACCACCTCGAATACCTGTCCGAAGACCGCGCCCTGATCACGTTCGAGCTGCCGCTCGCGGAGATCGTGCTCGACTTCTACGATGCGCTGAAGTCGCGGACGCGTGGGTATGCCAGCTTCGACTACGACTACATCGGCTTCAGGCCCGGGTCGCTCGTGCGGGTGGATGTGCTCGTCGGCGGCGACCTCGTCGATGCGCTGTCGCTCGTCGTCCATCGCGATGCCGCCTACGACCGCGGGCGAGCTCTGGTCGAACGGCTACGGCAAGAGATCCCGCGGCAGATGTTCGACGTCGCGATCCAGGCGGCGATCGGCTCGCGCGTGATCGCCCGCGAGACCGTCAAGGCGAAGCGCAAGGACGTGATCGCCAAGTGCTACGGCGGTGACATCACGCGCAAGCGGAAGTTGCTCGAGAAGCAGAAAGAGGGGAAGAAGCGGATGAAGCAGGTGGGCGGCGTCGAGGTGCCGCAGGAGGCGTTCCTCGCCGTCCTCAACCTCAATCACGGCGGTAAGAGGTAGTGGCGCTCGAGCTGCGAACGGAGTGCGAGCGGTGCGGGACGAGGCTTCGGCCCGACGGCGAGGCCCTGATCTGCTCGTTCGAGTGCACGTTCTGCCCGTCATGCGGCGAGACGCTCGATCATGTGTGCCCGAACTGCCAGGGTGAGCTCGTGCCGCGCCCCCGGAGGCAGGAGGGACCGGCGTGAGTGCCGGCGCCCGGCACCTCTACCTCCACCTGCCGTTCTGCGCCCACCGGTGCGGGTACTGCGACTTCGTCACGGTCGTCGGACGGGGCGGCGACCACGCGGCGTACGTCGCGGCTCTCCTCGCCGAGCTCGAGCTCGAGCGGGAGCACCTTGCACCGGACGTCGAGACCGTCTTCCTCGGCGGCGGCACTCCGACCTTCACCGATACGACTGCGCTCGAGCGCTTGCTGGCGGCGCTTCCGGCAGCCGCGGAGGTCACGGTCGAGGCGAATCCCGAGACGGTTACCGCCGAACTTGCGCGAATGCTCCGCGAGGCTGGAGTCAACCGGGTATCGCTGGGCGTCCAGAGCTTCCAGCCCCGGCTGCTCGAGATCCTCGACCGCGTTTCCGGTCCGGACGACGTCCGGGGCGCCGTCTATCGTCTCCGTGATGCCGGATTCGACAACATCTCTCTGGATCTCATCTACGGGATCCCCGGCCAGGGCCCCGCCGAGCTCGAGAGCGACCTCGCCGAGGCGCTCGCGCTCGAGCCCGAGCACCTCTCCGCGTACGAGCTTGAAGCGAAGCCGGGCACTCGCTTCATGCACTCCCACGGAGCCGAGCTGGGACGCCAGGCCGAGTCAATGGAGACCTATTTCGAGGCTGTCGTCGAGACGCTGATCGGAGCGGGCTACCGCTGGTACGAGACGGCGAACTTCTGCCGCCTGAGTACGCGCGGGCTCCGGGCCCGTGATCTGCGAGCCCTGCACAACCTCGGCTACTGGCTCGGGCACGACTACCTCGGCCTCGGTGTGGGCGCTGTCAGCACAATCGAGAATCGGCGCTGGCGAAACGCTCCTTCGCTCCGCGGTTACCTGGGCAGGCTCGCGGCCGGCTCTCCACCTCCCAGGGAGGTCGAGGAGCTCTCGCCGGGGGTGCGTGAGACCGAGCGGATCATGCTCGGGTTGCGCCTGGACGGGCCGGTCGCCGTCGGGGCTGCCGGGGGGATGCTAGATCCCTCCGGGCTCCGGCGGCTCGAGCGTGTGGGGCTCGCACGGCGTGAGAACGGCGCCGTCTGGCTCACGCCGCGGGGCAGGTTCCTCGGCGACGCGGTGACCGCGACGCTGCTCGCCTGAGGTCGCTCCGTAGGACTCGCCTACCATGGGACCGAGAGATGACCGACGGTCCTCAGCTGTCCGAGCGGCAACGTGAGATCCTCGCGCGGGTCGTCGAGGAGTACGTGGGGACGAGCGCCCCGGTCGGCTCGAGGCTGCTCGTCGAGAGAGCCGGGTTCGAGGTCTCGACCTCGACCATCCGGGCCGAACTGGCGGAGCTCGAGCGTCTCGGGCTGCTCACCCACCCGCACACCTCGGCAGGGCGGGTTCCGACGGAGGCCGGCTATCGGGTCTACGTCGATGGACTGCTCGCACGGCAGGAGGCGCGGCCCGCCGGGTTCCCCCTCGAGCTGGGGAAGACACAGGCGGAGGTCGACCAGGCGCTCCAGGCGACGACCGAGACGCTCTCGCAGGTGACGCGGCTCCTGGCGCTTGTCTCGGCCCCACCGCTCGAGGCGGCCACCGTTCGCCACGTCGACGTCCTGCAGCTTCAGCCGAATGTGGTCGTCGTCGTGGTCATCACCTCGGCGGGCGAGGTCACCAAGCAGCGCTACGCGTTCCCCGACGGTATCGACGCGGGACTCGTGACGTGGGCGGGCGACTATCTGAGCGAGCGGGTCACGGGCCTGCGCCTGCGGTCGAGGCTGCTCGCCCGCGCATTCGACGAGCCTGGGCTGTCCGCGAGCGAGCGGGTCTTCCTCGCCGTCCTCCGAGCTGCATTCGACGATCTCGGCGACGAGCGAGAGCTCTACGTCGGGGGGGCGGCCGGGCTCCTGGACGACCTCCGGGCGGAGGAAATCGGTGCTTACCGGAGCCTGATCGACGCGCTCGAGAAGCG
This sequence comes from Gaiellaceae bacterium, assembly GCA_035517795.1. Taxonomy (GTDB): domain Bacteria; phylum Actinomycetota; class Thermoleophilia; order Gaiellales; family Gaiellaceae; genus PALSA-600. Next base: position 14,262 of record DATIYE010000080.1, read on the forward strand.
GGCTGCGCTGCTCGACGTGCTCGCACAATCTCTGGGGATCCAGAGGCCCTTCGTCCGGGTCGGCGACGACCTCGAGGAGTCCGGGCTCCACTCACTTGCGCTCGTGGGCGCCACCTACGGGTACGCGAACCAGCCGCTCGGCACGGTGAGCCTGCTCGGCCCGCTGCGGATGGACTATGAGAAGGCTCTCGGCGCGGTGCGCTCGGCGGCGTACGAGCTGTCGCGATTCGTCGAAGAGGTCTACGCCGACGAGTAGGTCGGCGGCGGCGGGGCCGAGCGCCACTCCGGCTGGCACGATTAGAGCCACATGTCGACGACGGAGCGCGACTACTACGAGGTGCTCGGCGTCCCACGCAACGCCGACGAGCAGGCGATCAAGAAGGCTTTCCGGCGGCTCGCGCGAGAGCTGCATCCGGACGTGTCCGACCACCCGGACGCCGAAGCGCGCTTCCGCGAGGCGACCGAGGCGTACGAGGCTCTCTCGAATCCCGAGACGCGGCAGGTGTACGACCGCTTCGGGCATGCCGGGCTTCGCTCCGGCGGCTTCCAGCCGACCAACTTCGACTTCGGCGCCTTCGGCGATCTTTTCTCGGCGTTCTTCGGCGACGACGTGTTCGGCTCGGGTCGGCGAGGCCGAGGGCCGGCGCGAGGAGCGGACGTGGTCGCGGAGGTCGAGATCGGGCTCGTCGAGGCCGCCCAGGGGCTGAAAGTCACGGTACCGGTCGAGACCGCCGTGACCTGCCGCGCCTGCCGCGGGGACGGCGCGCAGCCAGGGTCGCTCGTGGTGGGCTGTCCGCGGTGCGGAGGCACCGGGATCCTCCAGCAGGTCTCGCGCAGCTTCCTCGGCGAGTTCGTACGGCAGGCGGCCTGCCCCGAGTGCCACGGCAGCGGCCGCCGGATCGAACAGCTCTGCGAGACCTGCAACGGGTCGGGCCGGACGCTCGAGGCCGGCGAGCTCGAGGTCGAGATCCCCGCCGGCATCCACGACGGGCAACGGATCCGCCTCACCGGCGAGGGCCATGCCGGCGAGCCCGGCGCCCGGGCGGGTGATGTCTACGTCCAGGTGCGCATCCGCGACGACGAGCGGTTCGTCCGCGAGGGAAACGACGTCTTCTCCCAGGTCAACCTGACGGTGGTCGACGCCGCGCTCGGCACGAAGGTGACCGTCGACACGCTCTACGGCACCGAGGAGATCGAGTTCGATCCGGGGACCCAGCCCGGCGAGGTCAGGGTACTGCGCGGCAAGGGGATGCCCGTGCTCCAGGGTTTTGGCCGCGGCGACCAGCGGATCCTCGTCAACGTCTCGGTGCCCAGAAAGCTCACCGTCGAGCAGCGTCGACTCCTCGAGGAGTTCGAGCAGCTCTCCGACGAGGACACCTACCACGATCACCACGGCTTCTTCGAGAAGCTGCGCAACGCGTTCCACTGATCCGCGCTGCCGTCACCACGCCGGCGGATCGAGCCGAGGAGCTCCGCGCCCGGTTTGTCGACCTCGCCCCCGAGGGTTTCGAAGAGACAGCCTTTGAGCTGGCCGAAAGCGGTCGGATCGAGCTCGCTGCCTACGGACCTGCCGCCGAGCGCGTGCTCGCGGTCTTCCCCGGGGCAACGGTCACGACGATCGCAGAGGGCTGGGAGGACGGCTGGCGGCAGTTTCACCACGGGGTCGAGATCGCGCCGCTCTGGGTCGGGCCGCCGTGGGAGACGCCGCCGTCCGGCGCCGTCCGGGTCGTGATCGACCCGGGTCGCGCGTTCGGAACCGGAGCCCACGCGACGACGCGCCTCTGCCTCGAGCTGCTGCTCGAGGAGCGGCGAGGAGGCCTGCTCGACGTCGGCTGCGGCTCGGGAGTGATCGCGATTGCGGCGGCGAAGCTCGGCTACCACCCTGTGAGCGCCGTCGATGTCGACGACGTCGCGGTCGAAGTGGCCCGCGAGAATGCCCGCAGAAACGGTGTCGAGATCGACGTCTCCTCCCTCGACGTCCGGCGCGACAAGCTCCCGGCCGCCGGCCTTGCAGTGGCGAACATCTCTTTCGAGCTGGTCGAGGCCGTCGGCGGGCGCCTCGAATCGGGTCGGGCGATCACCTCCGGCTACCTGGCTTCCGATCTTCCAACGATCGGCGGCTACAGGCGGATCGAGCGCCGGGAACGCGACGGCTGGGCCGCAGACGTCTTCGAGCGGACCCCCTAGTAGTACTCGATCGGCACCTCGGCCGCCGGCGACGACGCGTACTCCTCGTCGAGCAGCGAGAACACCACCTCGTCGCGCCGCGCACCGCCCGGCCGCACCGGCGGCAGCCGCTTGCGCAAGGTCGCCTCGCGGACGTAGCCGAGCCCGGCCGCGACTGCGATGCTCGCGACGTTCTCGGGGTCGACGTGGATCTCGACGCGGATGACGCCGCAGCGCTCGAACGCGACACGAGTGAGTGCAGCTGCCGCCTCGGTTGCGAGGCCCCGGCGGACGCGGCTCGCCCGCACCCAGTAGCCGATCTCGAGCGCGCCGGGCCCTACACGCGCGTGCAGACCAGCTCCGCCGACCAGCTCGGATCCGTCGGGGGTGAACATCCCGTAGATGTAGTCGTCGGCGTGGTCGAACGCGGAGCGGAAGTCACGGAGCCTGGCGCGAACCACGCCGATCGGCTCGGGGGCGACCCATGCCCAGTCCATGAACGCCCGCAGGTGCTCGAGGCTCGAGTCGACGGCGTCCTTGACAAGGGGGGCGTCGCCGGGCTCGTAGCGCCTGAGCACGAGCCGCGGCGTCGCCAAGCGCCGCGGCGGGGCACCACCCGAGCCGGCCATCCGCGTACCTTACGGGCCGCCTGTGCCGCCGAGCTATCTCTCACTGGCCCGCTCGAGGCCCGCCCGCCGGCTGGTCTACGCGCTGAGCGCGGCGACGGTGTCCTTCGGGATGCTCTCGCTGACCGTGCTGCTCACGGTCGAGCGGTCGACGGGCTCATATCGCGACGGCGGCTTCGCGGTGGGCGCCTTCGCGCTCGCCGCCGCCGCGACGGCGCCGTTCCGTGGGCGGCTGGTCGACAGGCGCGGCGCGCGCGTGTGGCTGCCTGTGCTTTCGCTCGGGTACGCAAGCTCGCTCGTGTTACTCGACGTCACCGCGCACCGCGGCGGGCCGACCTGGCTGCTCGTGCTGCTCGGAGGCGCGTCGGGATTCAGTGCGCCGCCGCTGTTCGCATCGGCGCGAGCGCTCTGGCCGCACGTGGTCGAGCCTGGTCTGCTCCGCCGGGGCTACGCGATCACATCGTTGATCTATGACGCCGGCCAGATCGCCGGGCCGATCGTCGCCTCCCTGACCTTCCTGGTCTCGTCGTGGATCGGGGCACTCGTCTGCGGCGCCTTCGCCGTCGCCGGGGCGCTACTCTCTCTTCCCGCCCGCGAGGGGCTCCACACGCTCACGAGGCCACGGCCGATGCCGTCGCTGCGCCGGAGCCCGGCGCTGGCGGGGCTGCTGGCGGTCTCGATCGTCTTCGGCGGCGCCCAGGGCGTCGTCCAGGTCGCCGTCCCGGCCGTCGCCGCGAGGTGGGATCACTCCTCACTCGCCGGCCCGCTGCTCGGGGCGTTTGCGGCCGGGAGCGTCGTGGGAGCCCTCTGGTACGGCAGCCGCCACTGGCACGTGCCCGTCCTCGACCGCTACCTCCGCGCCGTGCTCCTCGTCGGTGGGTTGCTCGCGCCCGCCGCGCTCGCTGACAACCCGGCGGAGCTCGGCGTCGCTCTCTTCGCCGCCGGCCTCGCGTTCGGGCCGGCGACCGTCGCCATCTTCGAGTCGCTCGACGTCCTCGCCCCGGGTGCAGGGGCCGAGGCGCTCACCTGGGTGACGACCGGTGAGGCGGCGGGATCGGCGGGCGGATCCGCGCTCGCAGGAGTCCTTGCGACCCGCTCCGGGCCCGCCGCACCCTTCGCGCTCGCCTCTGCGGGCGTCGCCGCCGCTGCGGCGATCGCGATGGTCGCCCGGCGGTCCCGCCGTTGACTCCCGGCGGCGGGAAGGCAGTACGATCCCTGGCGCGATGCGCTTCAGTGTCGATTTCCTCGGGTGCAAGGTCTCGCACATCGATGCGCGCGAGATCCGTGAGCGGCTGCTGGCCGACGGTCACATCGAGGCCTCCTCGGGCGCCGAGGTCGCGGTGATCAACGGCTGCTGCGTCACGAACGAGGCGCTCGCGAAGAGCCGCAAGACCGCCGCGCGCGTGGCGCGGACTCACGAGCGCGTCTACCTCACCGGCTGTGCGGCCGGCATCGAGCCGGGCACGCTCCCGGCCAACGTCACGGTTGTCGCAAGGAGCTCGGAGGAGACGGCCGCGTTCGTCGCCGGGGACGTGGGTGCCATCGGCTGCGTCCAGGCCGATGCCCGCCTCGACAGGGTCCGGGCGTTCGTGAAGGTCCAGGACGGCTGCTCGTTCTCGTGCGGCTTCTGCGTGATTCCCCTCGTTCGCGGCGCCTCGCGCAGCCGGTCCGCCGAGGCCGTCTTGCGCGAGATCGAGAAGCGGGTCGGTCAGGGTCACCGCGAGGTCGTGCTGACCGGCGTCAACCTCGGCTGCTTCCGCGACCGCGCAGCCGGCTTCGACCTGCCACGGCTCGTCCGGGAGGCCGGGGCGACGCCGGGGCTCGAGCGCCTCCGACTCTCGTCGATCGAGATCAACCACGTGGACGAGGCGCTCGTGGCCGCGCTGCGCGAGACGCCGACCGTCGCCAGGCACCTGCACGTTCCTCTGCAGTCCGGCGACGACACGGTTCTCCGCGCGATGCGACGCCGCTACACCGCCGCGGACTATCTCAGGCGGCTCGAGCTGCTCGCCGGCGAGTTCAACCTCACGACCGACGTGATCGTCGGCTTTCCGGTCGAGGACGAGCCGGCGTTCGGGCGGACGCTCCGGCTCGTCGAAATCGCCGGTATCGGCCGGGTGCACGTCTTCCCGTACTCGCCCCGTCCGGGCACCCGCACCGAGGGCGAAGACCCGGTGTCGCCGGCCGCGAAGAAGGAGCGCAGCGCACGGCTGCGCCGCCTGTCCCGCGATCTGGAACTGCGCCGGTGGCAGGCGAAGATCGGCTTGCGCGACACCGTTCTCGTCGACCGGCCGGGGCGCGGCTACGGCGACGACTACACGCCGTTCCTGGTCGACGCGCCCGTCGGCGAGCTGGTCGCCGTGCGCGCCGAACGCGTCACCGAGGAGGGGATCCTTGCCGTCGCAGCATGACGACTGCCTGTTCTGCCGGCTCTACCGCGAGGGCGACCACGTCGCCGAGACGAGAGGCTTCGTCGCGATTCGCGACATCAACCCCCGGGCGCCTGTCCATCTGCTCGTGATCCCGGAGCATCACGTCGACAGCTTCCGCGACATCGGCGAGATCGGCGCCGGCGAGACCCATCGCATGCTCGAGTTCGTGGCCGACACCGCTCGCGGAGCCGGCCTCGAGGACTACACGGTTCAGGTGAACGTCGGGCCGTCGGCGGGCCAGACGATCTTCCACCTCCACTGGCACATCCTCGGGCGCAAGCCCGTGCACGGCGAGCTTCATCCGCACACCACCGAGGTGACCGAGCTATGAGCGTGGGCTCGACGGAGCTCAAAGTTGAGCGGAGGCACCGGCTCTGCCGGCGCCGGGAGCGGATATGAGCCTGATCTCGCAGCTCGAGGAGGACGTCAAGGCCGCCACCCTCGCCCGTGACCCCTCGCGACGCGACGCCTTGCGGCTGATCCTCGCGAGCCTCCGCTCCGCGGAGAAGGATCTGCAGCGGTCGCTGTCGCGTGACGAGGAGCTCCAGGTGCTCCAGCGCGAGCGCAAGCGGCGGCTCGAGGCTGCCGAAGCGTTCCATTCGGCCGGACGGGATGCGCAGGCTGAGAAGGAAGAAGAGGAGCTCGCGATCCTCGAGGAGTTCATGCCCGAGCCCCTGTCGGAAGAGGAGCTCGAGCGCATCGTCGACGACGCGATCGCAGAGAACGGCGCGACGAGCATGCGCGACATGGGGCGCGTGATGGCGGACGTGATGCCGCAGATCGCGGGGCGCGCCGACGGCAGCGCCGTCGGTCAGCTCGTTCGCGAGAAGCTTGCCTAGCCCCGGCACGTTCGAGGAGCGGCGGCAGTCGTTCGGCGCCGCGGCGGACCTGTACGACGCCGCCCGCCCGTCCTACCCCGCCGAGGGGGTGCGGTGGATGCTCGGCAACCGTCCGCTTCGCGTGATCGATCTCGGCGCCGGCACGGGCATTTTCAGCCGTGTCGTGGCCTCGCTGGGGCACGGCGTGACGGCGGTCGAGCCCGATCCCGGCATGCGGGCGAGATTCGTCGCAGGGAGCCCCGGGATCGAGGTGGTCGGGGGCTCGGCCGAGGCGATCCCCTTCGGCGACAGCACGGTGGATGCGGTCGTGGCGGCCCAGGCGTTCCACTGGTTCGACAACGAATCGGCGCTCGCCGAGATCGCGCGCGTTCTCGCTCCCGGGGGCATCTTCGCCCCGATCTGGAACACGAGAGACGAATCGGTCGGCTGGGTGGCAGTGCTCGCGCAGATCGTCGCGCCCGGCTCCGGCGTCACGGCTGCGCAGCATGCGCGGCGAGGCCGCGACTTCGGGCCGTTGTTCGCTCCTCCCGAGCGGGCCGAGTTCCGCCACAGCACCAAGCAGACGGCCGAGGGGGTGCTCGCCCTGGTGCGCAGCCGCTCCGCCTACTTGACGGCTCCGGCTGAAGAGCAGCGCAGCGTCGACGAGCGTGTACGCCGCCTCGTCGAGAGGCTGCCCGAGCCGTTCGAGCTTCCCTACCTCACCATCGCATTCCGCTCCGCCAAGAACGCGGCGTAGTAGGTTCGCTGCGTGATCTGCGCGAGCTGTGGAGCGGAGAACCGCGAGGGTGCGCGTTTCTGCGACGCGTGCGGGGCGGCGCTGGCCGTCGACCCGGTCCGCGAGCAGCGGAAGGTCGTGACCGTCCTCTTCTGCGACGTCGCCGGCTCGACCGCGCTGGGCGAGCGTCTCGATCCGGAGGCGCTGCGGATGGTGATGTCCTCCTACTTCGACGTGGCGCGTGGCGCGATCGAGCGGCACGGCGGCACGCTCGAGAAGTTCATCGGCGACGCCGTGATGGCGGTGTTCGGCGTGCCGACGGTCCGCGAGGATGATGCGCTCAGAGCCGTGCGCGCGGCACAGGAGCTTCGTGATGCTGTCGAGATCGACATTCGGATCGGCGTCAACACCGGGCCCGTCGTCACCGGTACGGGGGACACGCTCGTCACCGGCGACGCGGTCAACGTCGCCGCCCGGCTCGAGCAGGCTGCCGAGCCCGGCGAGGTGCTACTGGGTGACGAGACCTACCGGCTCGTCCGCGACGCGGTCGAGGCCGAGCTCCTGCCGCCGCTCGAAGCGAAGGGGAAGGCGGCGCCGCTCACGGCCTATCGGCTCGGCGCGGTGACCGGAGACATCGCGGTGGCGCGCCGTGCCGATGCGCCGCTCGTCGGCCGCAGCCGCGAGCGTCGGCTCCTGACCGATGCTTGGGAGCGCAGCTGCTCCGAGCGCGCCTGCGCGCTCTTCACGATCCTCGGGACGGCCGGGGTCGGAAAGTCCCGCCTCTCCGCCGAGTTCCTGGGCGGCCTGGAGGCGACCGTCGTGCACGGGCGCTGCCTCTCCTACGGCGAGGGGATCACCTACTGGCCCGTCGTCGAGGCGGTGCTGCAGCTGCTCGGCGACGCACCCGCTCCGAACGCGGCGATCGCTGCGCTGCTCGGCGACGGGCAGGCGCCTGCCGACGAGATCGCGGTGGCGGTGCGGAGGCTCTTCGAGACCTCGGCTGACGAACGGCCACTCGTCGTCCTCTTCGATGACCTGCAGTGGGCGGAACCCACGTTCCTCGACCTGGTCGAGCACGTCGCCGACTGGTCGCGCGACGCACCAATCCTGCTCATGTGTCTTGCGCGGCCGGAGCTGCTCGAGCTCCGGCCCGGATGGGGCGGTGGGAAGATGAACGCGACAACCGTGCTGCTGGAGCCCCTCTCGGCAGCGGAGACCGACGAGCTGATCGACGAGCTGCTCAGCGGTGCGAGCCTCGATCCCGAGCTGCGCGACCGGATCCGCTCGGCCGCCGAGGGAAACCCGCTTTTCGTCGAGCAGATGCTCGCCATGGTGCAGGAGTCGCCCGACGAGGTCACCGTTCCCTCGACGATCCAGGCGCTGCTGGCTGCTCGTCTCGACCAGCTGCCGTCCGGTGAGCGCGCGGCCCTCGAGCGCGGCGCGGTCGAGGGGCAGGTGTTCCACCGCGGCGCCGTGGCCGCGCTCGGCCCTGACGAGCCGGACGTCTCGTCGCGTCTCCTCGGGCTCGTCCGCAAGGAGCTCGTTCGCCCCAGCGAGGGATTGCTGCCGGGCGACGACGCCTTCCGCTTCCGGCACCTCCTCATCCGCGACGCCGCCTACGACGCCCTGCCGAAGGCCGTGCGAGCCGAGCTCCACGAGCGCTTCGCGGCGTGGCTCGAGGCGCACGCCCCGGGCCTGGTCGAGCTGGACGAGATCCTCGGCTACCACCTTGAGCAGGCGGCGCGCTACCGGGCCGAGCTCGGGAGCCCCGCTCGGGACCTGGCGATCCGCGCTGCGGGCCGGCTCGCCGCCGCGGGGCGGCGGGCCGAGGAGCGCGAGGATGCGAGCGCGGCCGTGACTCTGCTCTCGCGCGCGGCGTCGCTCTACGACGCGGACGACCCGCGTCGACTTCGGCTGCTGACGCCCGTGGCCGAGTCCCTGTACGGGCTCGGCCGGCTTCGCGACGCCTACTCCGTTCTCGACGAGGCGATCGGCGGTTCCGACGCGGATGCCGCCGCCCGCGCGTTCTTCTTCAAGAGCTACGCGCAGGGTCACGGGGAGTCGCTCTCGCCCTTCGAGCTCGAGCGGGACGCTCGCGAGCGGCTGGCGCAGGTCGAGGGCGTTGCGAGCGAGGCGACTCTCGCCGCCGGCCGCCTCACCCTCGCCTGGGCGCTTTACTGGTGCGGCCGCCTCACGGACGCGATCGAGACGGGCGAGGAGGCCGTCGTGCGGGCACGCCGCGCCGGCGAGCGGCCGCTCGAGATCGCGGCGCTCCGGATGGTCGGTATGGCGAAGCTCCACGGCGATGTGCCGTGGCCTGCGGTCGAGGAGCAGGCGGCGGCGATGGCATCCGTGGGGCTCGAAGCCTCGCAGCTCCTCGTCTGGGCGGCCGCAATGGAGGGGCGCTTCGACGAGGGGCGGCGGATCTCAGAGGCGTTCGTCGCGAAGGCGCGCGAGCGGGGCTGGCTGCTCGGCATCTTCACGCACTGCCTCACCCGGGCTGAACTCGAGCTCTGGGCGGGCAACCCATCCGCGGCCGAACATGCGCTGCGGGAGGGGTGGGATGAGCTCGGCCGCGTCGGCGAGCGGGGGATCCGCTCGACCGTGGGCGGCTGGCTCGGTGAGCTCCTCGCCCGGCGCGGCGAGCTCGACCAGGCCGAGGCGATCCTCGACGACGCGATCGGCCTGAGCACCCCCGACGACTACGTCACGGTCTCCCAGGTCCTGATCGGCCGGGCGCTCGTCGCGCTCGGGCGGGGCGAGCTGCCCCGTGCACACGACCTGGCGGCCGAGGCCGTCGCGATCGTCGACGGGCAGGAGTACCTCACGCTCCAGCAGGAGATCCGGTTCCGCTACGCCGAGATCCTGCTCCAGGCCGGGACGCGCGAGGAAGCGCTCGCGGCGTTTGCGGCCGCGCGCGAGGTGGCAGAGCGGAAGGGCTCGACCGTCGTCGTCGCCCGGGTAGACGAGCTGCTCGCGGAGCTGGACGACTAGCGTCCTACACTGACTCCGTGCAGGAAGTTCTCGACGTCTCCAATGCAGTCGCCGCCGAGCTGGCGGGCATGGGGGACGGAGTGCTCGATGCCCTGCGAGACCGTCTCGGCTGCACGATCCGCCTGCGCGGCAACCAGCTGACGCTCGACGGCGAGGAGCCGGAGGTCGAGGAGGCGCGCGAGGTGATCGACGAGCTCGTCGACCTGATCGAGGGCGGGCACCAGATCGGCGCACAGACCGTCGATGCGGTTCTCGGAGCGCTCGAGGGCGACCACGACGTGCGCGAGGTGTTCGAGGACGTCGTGTGGCGTCACCGCGGCAAGCAGATCGCACCGAAGACGGTCACGCAGAAGGCCTACGTCGACGCGATCCGGCGGTGCACTGTCACCTTCGGTATCGGCCCTGCCGGCACGGGGAAGACGTACCTGGCGATGGCGCTTGCGGTGGCGGCGCTCCAGGAGAGGCAGGTGGCGAGGATCATCCTCACACGCCCCGCCGTCGAGGCCGGCGAACGGCTCGGATTCCTGCCGGGCGACATGCTCGCCAAGGTCGATCCGTACCTGCGCCCGCTGTTCGATGCGCTCTACGACATGCTCGACCCGGAGCGCGCCAACACCTACATGGAGCGCGGGACGATCGAGGTGGCGCCCCTGGCGTTCATGCGAGGGCGGACGCTCAATGACAGCTTCATCATCCTCGACGAGGCACAGAACACCTCGCCGGAGCAGATGCAGATGTTCCTCACCCGCCTCGGCTTCGGCTCGAAAGTCGTCGTCACCGGGGACGTGACGCAGGTCGACCTGCCGCGCGACCAGGCTTCGGGCCTGATTCAGGTGCAGCGGATCCTCGACGGGATCGACGGCATCGCGTTCGTACGGTTCGATCACCGCGACGTCGTTCGGCATGTGCTCGTGCAACGGATCGTCGAGGCCTACCGCGAGCACGCGGAGGAGACGGGCACCGAACGGAGCAAGTAGTCGGCACACCGATGCTCACGGTCGAGGTGGATAACCGGAGCGGGCTGGAGGTCGACGAGGGCGCTGCGGTCGAGCTCGTCTGCCGCGTGCTGCGCGCCGAGGGGATCGAAGACGGCGAGCTCGGCCTTGCGTTCGTGGGGCCCGAGGAGATCCGCGGGCTGAAGCGAGACCATCTCGGGGTCGACGAGGCGACCGACGTGCTGTCGTTCCCGATCGACGGCCGCGAAGAGCTTCCGGCAGGGATGCCGCGCGCTCTCGGCGACGTGGTCCTCTGCCCCGAGGTCGTCGGCGATGCCTGGCGCGCGCCGCTGACCCACGGCGTGCTCCACCTCCTCGGCTACGACCACGGCGAGGAGATGGAACGCCGCGAGACGGAGCTGGAGTCATGAACGGCTCGAACCTGCGTTGTGGTGCAGGTCACAAGGCTTGCAACTTGCACCACAAGCGTTGTCAGACTCTCGGAGCGCAGGCGTGAGTCAGCGCTCGCCCAGCCTCCTCGACTCGTTCAACTTCGCCTTCGAGGGGATCATCCACGTGCTCCGCACACAGCGGAACATGCGGATCCACTTCGCGGTTGCCGTGTTCGTGCTGGTGGTGGCGATTGCCGCCGACGTGACGAAGCTCGAGCTGATCGTGCTGCTGCTCGCGATCGCGTTCGTCCTCGTCGCCGAGATGATCAACAGCGCCGTCGAGGCCGCGATCGACGTGTCGACGAGCTCGTTCGACCCGATGGCGAAGCTTGCCAAGGACATCGCCGCCGGTGCGGTGCTGATCGCCGCGATCAACGCCGTGGCAGTCGGCTACCTCGTGTTCTCGGGCAAGACCGCCACCCGCAGCGCCCGCATCATCGACAAGGTCGTCAACGCTCCGGCGAAGCTGACGATCGTCGCCCTGATGGTGACGGTGATCATCGTGATCGTGGTGAAGGCGTGGACCGGCCGTGGCACGCCTCTTCGCGGCGGCCTCCCGTCCGGGCACGCCGCGATCGCGTTCGCCTGCTGGATCGCGCTCACCTACATCGCAGGCCCGAGTCACCGCTTCCTGATCTCCACGATCGCCTTCGTGCTCGCGCTTCTCGTCGCGCAGACCCGGGTCGAATCGGGCGTGCACTCGAGCGTCGAGGTTGTACTCGGCGGACTGCTCGGGGCGCTGCTGGCGCTCGCGCTGTTCCAGCTCGCCCCCTGACGGCCGTCACCGCATCTGGGACACTTGACGAGTGAGCAGCGATCTGGTCGAGAAGGCCGAGGCAGCCGCCGCGAAGGCGTACGCCCCGTACTCGCGCTATCTGGTCGGTGCCGTCGTGCGCGCCCGCGACGGGCGGGAGTTCACCGGCGTCAATGTCGAGAACGCGGCCTACCCGCTCGGCGTCTGCGCCGAGAAGACCGCGATCGGCGCCGCGGTCACCGCCGGCTGCCGCCCGGGTGATCTCGAGGCGATCGGCATCACGGCCTCGCCGTGCGGCGGCTGCCGGCAGTGGCTCCACGAGTTCCGGATCGCGGAGATCAGCTTCCGCGGCGAGAACGGCGAGATCTCGACGAAGGCGGTCGCCGACCTCCTGCCGGACAGCTGGAACCTCCCCGGATGAAGTCCGGCTTCGCGGCGCTCGCCGGCCGGCCGAACGTCGGCAAGTCGACCCTCGCGAACGCGCTCACCGGGGAGAAGGTGGCGATCGTCTCGCGCGTTCCGCACACGACTCGTCACCGAATCCGCGGCGTCTGGACCGGCGACGAGGCCCAGCTCGTCCTCGTCGATCTGCCGGGCTGGCAGAGGCCAATCGATCCACTCACCGAGCGGATGCAGAGCCGCGTCGAGGAGACGTTCGCAGACGACCTCGACGTCGCCGTCCTCGTCCTCAGCGCCCGCGAGCGGATCGGCACCGGAGACCGCTACGTCGCGCGGGCGGTCTTCGAGCTCGGCTCGCCCGTCGTGATCGCGCTGAACAAGGTCGACAGACTCAAGCCCGGGCACATCGCCGAGCAGATGAAGACTGCGGCCACGCTGGGCGACTTCCACGCGCTCCATCCGGTCAGCGCGCGCACCGGAGACGGGATCGCTGAGCTCCGCGGCGACCTCATCTCGCTGCTCCCGGAGGGCCCGAAGCTGTACCCCGACGGCGAGGTCACGGATATGCCGCTCGAGGCGCGGATCGCCGAGCTCGTCCGGGAGCAGGCGCTCCGGCTCACCCACGAGGAGGTGCCGCACGCGCTCACCGCCGAGCTGGTCGAGATCGACGAGAGCCGCGTGCACGTCCGCCTCTACACCGAAACCGAGAGCCAGAAGCAGATTCTGATCGGAAAGGGAGGATCGATGGTGCGCGAGATCGGGCGTCAGGCGCGTCCCGGGATCGAGAAGCTGCTCGGCGGGAAGATCTACCTCGAGCTCCAGGTCAAGGCCTCGCCGAGATGGCGACGCAACGAGACGATGCTCGAGCGGCTGGGCCTTTAGAGCGCACGCACAGGGCTAAACTCGCCGCATGGCCAAGGCACCCGCTCTGCCTTCCGGCTTCGAGCTGCCGCTGAAGCAGCGGCTGCCGCGCATCGGCTCGATCGACCAGGTCGGTGTCGAGGAGCGCGCCGCAGCGCTGGCCAAGCGAAGCATCAAGAAGGAATCCAAGCTCTGGGCGCTCGAGCTGGCGATCCGCTGCTGCGATCTGACGACGCTCGAGGGGCAGGACACGCCCGGGAAGGTCGCGGCGCTCTGCAGCAAGGCCGTCCGCCCCGATCCCGCCGATCCGAGCATCCCCTCGGTCGCGGCCGTCTGCGTGTACCCGAACCTCGTGCCGACCGCCGTCGAGCGTCTCGCCGGAACGAGCATCAAGGTGGCTTCGGTCGCGACCGCCTTCCCGTCGGGGCAGAGCCCGCTCGACGTCAAGGTGCGCGACGTCGAGGAGGCGGTCGCGTTCGGCGCCGACGAGGTCGACATGGTGATCGACCGCGGCGCGTTCCTGTCGGGCCGCTACGCGCTCGTCTACGACGAGATCGTCCGCGTGAAGGAGGCCTGCGGCGGCGCCCACCTGAAGGTGATCCTCGAGACCGCCGAGCTCGGCACCTACGACAATGTCCGCCGCGCCTCGCTCCTCGCGATGGCCGCCGGCGCGGACTTCATCAAGACCTCGACCGGGAAGCTCCCCGGCGCGGCGACCCTGCCGGTTCAGCTCGTCATGCTCGAGGCGATCCGCGACGTCTACGAGGAGACCGGCCGCCGGGTCGGGATGAAGGCCGCAGGCGGGATCCGTGCCTCGAAGAACGCGATCCAGTATCTCGTGCAGGTGCACGAGACGCTCGGCCCCGAATGGCTCACGCCCGACCTCTACCGGCTCGGCGCGTCGTCCTTGCTCAACGACATCCTGATGCAGATGCGCAAGGAGAAAACCGGCGCCTATCAATCCCGCGATTACTTCACGAACGATTAGATGAGCGAGGTGGCCAAACGAGGGGAACGGTCCCCGGTGCCGGCCGGCTGGACGTATGCGCCCGCACCCGAGTCGCGCGAGATCGTCTCGCTGCAGGAGCGCTACGGTCTCTTCGTCGGCGGCGAGTGGCTCGAGCCGAGATCGGGCGAGGCGTTCACGACGATCGCACCACGTGACGAGGAGCCGCTTGCCCAGGTCGCCCAGGCGGGCCCGGAGGACGTGGCGCTCGCCGTGGCGACTGCGCGGACGGCGTTCGGTGACTGGGCGGCGCTTCCCGGAGTTGAGCGCGCGAAGTACCTCTTCCGGATCGCGCGCATCCTCCAGGAGCGCGCGCGCGAGTTCGCCGTGCTGGAGTCGCTCAACGGGGGCAAGCCGATCAAGGAGTCGCGCGACGTCGACCTGCCGCTCGCCGCGGCCCACTTCTTCTATTACGCGGGCTGGGCCGACAAGCTCGAGTACGCATTTCCGAACCGCTTGCCGCGCCCGCTCGGGGTAGCGGGTCAGATCATTCCCTGGAACTTCCCGCTGCTGATGTTGGCCTGGAAGCTAGCGCCGGCGCTCGCTGCCGGGAACACGGTGGTGCTGAAGCCCGCCGAGACGACGCCGCTCTCGGCGCTGCTCTTCTGCGACGTCGTCCGCCAGGCCGGCCTGCCGCCGGGGGTCGTCAACATCGTCACCGGCGACGGCCGCGCGGGCGCCGCCCTGGTCGACGCCGACGTCGACAAGATCGCGTTCACGGGCTCGACGGAGGTCGGCAAGGCGATCCAGAGCCGCCTCGCCGGCACGGGCAAGAAGCTGACGCTCGAGCTCGGCGGCAAGGCGGCCAACATCGTCTTCGACGACGCCGCGCTCGACCAGGCGGTCGAGGGGATCGTCAACGGCATCTACTTCAATCAGGGCCACGTCTGCTGTGCGGGCTCGCGCCTCTTCGTGCAGGAGTCGATCGCCGAGCCGGCCGTGGAGAAGCTCAAGCGCCGGATGGCGACCCTGCGCGTCGGCGATCCGCTCGACAAGAACACCGACGTCGGGGCGATCAATTCGCGTGCGCAGCTCGAGAAGATCGAGGACCTGGTCGCCTCGGGCACCGCCGAGGGCGCCGAGATCTACCAGCCCCCGTGCCGGCTGCCGGAGAAGGGCTACTGGTTTGCGCCCACCGTGTTCACCAACGTCGCACAGAGCTACCGGATCGCCCAGGAGGAGATCTTCGGGCCGGTGCTCAGCGTGCTCACTTTCCGGACCCCTGATGAGGCGGTCGAGAAGGCGAACAACACCCCGTACGGGCTCTCGGCGGGGGTCTGGACCGAGAAGGGCTCCCGGATCCTCTGGATGGCCGAGCGCCTCAGGGCAGGCGTCGTCTGGGCGAACACGTTCAATCGCTTCGACCCGGCTAGCCCGTTCGGCGGCTACAAGGAGTCCGGCTTCGGGCGCGAGGGAGGCCGGCACGGCCTCGAGCCCTACCTCGCTTTCGACGGCAACGGTGGTTGAGGTCCGTCCCTCGTCGCCCCGCGACGAGGAGGCCCTGGCGGTGCTCGACAGAGCGGCCTGGACGCCGTTCTCGAGCCCCGGTCCGCTCGAGGAGGCCGAGCCGTTCTTCAACGAGCGGACGAGCCCCGACGACGTGCTGGTCGCGATCGAGGACGGCGAGGTGGCCGGCTACGTCCGCCTCGGGAGAGCCAGCCGGTTCTCGTCGAGCGACCACGTGCTCACCGTCAACGGGATTGCGGTCGACCCCGGCAGGCAGGGTAGGGGCGTCGGCCGTGCGCTGATCGACGCCGCAATCGCCGAGGCGCGGCGCCGCGGCGCGCGGCGGCTCACTCTGCGGGTGTTCTCGCCGAACGAGCCCGCGAGGCGGCTGTACGAGTCGGCGGGTTTCGTGGTCGAGGGCGTGTTGCGGGAGGAGTTCTTCCTGGACGGGGCCTACGTCGACGACATCCAGATGGCGATCGATCTGACTGCGGCCCTATCCTGAGCTGATGGCGCGGCTCCCGGTCAGGAAGACGTACAAGCTCTATATCGGCGGCGCGTTCCCGCGCTCCGAGTCGGGGCGCACCTACGAGGCTCAGGCGCAGAACGTGGCCCGCGCGTCGCGAAAGGACGCGCGCGACGCGGTCGTGGCGGCCCGCGCGGCTCAGGCGAAGTGGGCTGGAGCGTCGGCCTACAACCGCGGCCAGGTCCTGTATCGGATCGCGGAGATGATGGAGGCGCGGGCGGCCGAGTTCGCCGAGTTCTCGTCGGGTCGAGAGGAAGTCGAGGAGGCGATCGATCGCTGGGTCTGGTACGCGGGTTTCGCCGACAAGTTCGCCCAGGTGCTCGGCTCGTCGAACCCGGTCGCGGGGCCGTATTTCAACTTCACGGTGCCCGAGCCAACCGGTGTCGTCGCGGTGGTCGCCCCGGAGGAGCCGCCTCTGCTCGGGCTCGTCTCACGAATCGCGCCTGCCCTCGTGGGCGGCAACGCGGTCGTCGCCGTCGCTTCGGAGGGAAGCCCGCTGGCCGCGATCGAGCTGGCCGAGGCGCTCGCCACGAGCGACCTGCCCGGTGGTGTCGTCAACCTCCTCACCGGGCGGCGAGCCGAGCTGGCGCCGTGGCTTGCCTCGCACATGGACGTGAACGCGATCGACCTCACCGGCGCCGGCGACCTGCGGGCCGACCTCGAGCGCGCGGCGGCCGACAATGTCAAGCGCGTGATCGTCGGCGCGCCAGACTCGCAGAGCCTGTACGAGATCTCGGCCTTCCTCGAGCTGAAGACCGTCTGGCACCCGATCGGCGTCTAGGAGTCGAAGCAGCAGCTCCATGATCGTCGAACCCTGATCGCCTCCCGCGAAGCGTCCCCGAATCATTAGGCTTCGGCCAGCAGGTGGCACAAACTCGACGCCTGAGCCAGCTGATCTCCGAGGGAGACGGGATCGCCATCATCGTTCGCGTGAGCGACGCGGATTCGGCGCGTGCCGCTCAGGAGCAGGGTGCGAAGGCGCTGGCCGTCGACCACGCGATCGACGGCATCCGCACCTCGACCTCGCTGCCGCTGCTCTGGCTCGCCGGTGCGGCGCCCGTCGACGCCGATGCGGTCGCCGTTCGTCCGGATCAGGCCGACGGCCACGGGCTCGAGACGGTGGTGGAGGTGCGCGACGAGGAAGAGCTCGAGGCGGCGCTCGAGGAGCACGACCCCGAGATCTTCCTCATCTCACCGGGCGGAGAGGAGGGCGATCCGCTCGAGCTCGCGCTCGAGTTGCTCCCCGACGTACCGGCCGGGAAGCTGGCGATCGCGGACGTCGACGTCGGCGATCGCGACGAAGTGCTGAAGCTCGAGCGTGCCGGCTTCGACGCGGTGCTGGTCGCGCCGGGCCACGTCGGCCCACTCGTGGGTCACGTCCCGCCCGACGTGTGACCCTCAGCGCTCGAGCGCGACGACGCCCTCGACCACCTGCCAGACGCGCGTCGCGTATCGCGCCGCCTCGAGCTCGTGCGTGGCGGCGAGGCAGGCTGTTCCGTTGGCAGCGGCCTCCGCCAGGACTGCCCAGACGACATCGTGCCAGCCCGCGTCCTGATGGGAGCTCGGCTCGTCGATGACGAGCAGTGACGGGCCGAGCACGAGGGCCCGCGCAAGCGCAGTCCGCTGCTGCTGGCCGATCGAGCTCTCCGGCGGGCGGCGGTGGGCGAGCTCGTCGAGCCCGAGCCGCTCGAGCAAGGCATCGACGCGATCGGCCGATTCGCGGCGGGTGCCTGCGAGGCGCAGCGGGAGCTCGACGTTCTCGCGAACCGTCAGCTCGGGGATCAGGCCGAAGCGCTGGGGCAAATAGCCGAGTCGCGCCCAGGACCGGTCGGCCGGAGCAGGGGGGCGGCCGCTCCAGAGCAGCTCGCCGCGGTCCGGCTCCTGCCAGCCGGCGACGAGGGTGAGGAGCGTCGACTTGCCCGAGCCGGACCGCCCGAGCAGCACGCCGAGCTCGCCCCGGCGGAGGCTGAGACTTGCCTCCCGGACGGCGCGGACGTTGTCGTCGCCGTGGCGGTAGGACTTCGTCAGCGATCTCGTCTCGACGACGACCGGCTCGGTTTCGAGCGACCGGGCCACGGCCGGCTCGTACTCCCGATCCGGCGGATCGGCCTCGACGACCCGGCCGCGCTCGAGCCGTAGCACACGATTGGCGATCGCGGTCACGGCCGGATCGTGCGTCGCGATCACGAACGCGACGCCGGCGCCGGCGTGCCGCCGCATCGCGTCGAGCAGCAGCCCCGCCGAGCTTCCGTCGAGCTCGGCGGTCGGCTCGTCGACGACGACGAGCGGCGTGCCCCGCGCGAGCGCGAGGGCGAACGCGGCGCGTGCCTGCTCGCCCCCCGACAGCTCGATCGGCCTCGAGCCGAGCCGGTCGGCGAGTCCGACGTCCACGAGGACGCCTCTCGCGAGCTCCGGCTCGTCCTGCGCGTGCTCGTCCAGCGTCAGATGGGGGATGAAGTTGTCGGCGGGCTTCTGGCTGACGTAGGTGACCCGGTGACGCCGATGCTCCCGCAGGTCGCCGGCTGACGCAGCGCCCAGGCTGCGACCCTCGACGACGAGCTCCCCGCCGGTAGGCCTGTCGAGACCGGCCAGCGCCCGGAGCAGCGTCGACTTGCCGCTCCCGGATGAGCCGACCACGGCCGTGATCTCTCCGAGCGCGAAGGCGGCATCGACCGCGCGCAGTGCCTCGATCCGGCCGCCGGCGGTGACGTAGGTCTTCGAGAGTCCGTGGCAGGCGACGATCGCCTCAGGCAACTCGAAGTGCCTCCCCCATGTCGGTGCGCCTCGCCGCCCAGCTGGTGAAGCACCCTGCCGTGACCGCGATTGCCGCCAGGCCGATCAGGCTCAGCCCGATCGCGGCGACCGGGACGGCGAGCACAGGCCCGGGCGGATAGTCGGGCACCGGGTCGAGGTGGGAGACGATCGGGGAGGCGGCCGTGACGGCCACGCCGCCGCCGATGACCGCCGCGAGCAGGGTGATCGCTGCCAGCTCGAGGATCAGCGAAAGGACCTCGTCGCGGGGCCGGAGTCCCATGCGCCCGGCGAGTGCGGAGGCGACGGCCTGGGAGCGCTGGCGCGCCTGGAGATAGAGGAGCAACCCGACGAAGACGAGCACCCCTGAAGCCGCCGCGATCAGACGCATGTACGAGAACGTGCGCGTCGCGAGCACGACCTCCGGGTTCTTGCGAAAGGCATCGATGGATGTGAGGTACGCCGCTTCCACCGGTTTCGCCTCGAGCGCGCGGGTTGCGGCGTCGGGTGGACCCTTCGCCCAGACGTACGTCTGCACGTCGCCGAAGGGGTCGAAGACGCGCCCGCGGGTAGCCGCCGCGGCCAGCGCTCCTCGGTCGGCCACGATCAGCGGGACGCCGGCGCTCATTCCCGGGAACGCCTTCACCCTGGCGACGATTCGGATCGGGATCCGGCTCCCCTGGAGCCAGAGGGCCGCCGTCCGCGGGCCGACATCGTCGGTCACGATCACCGGTAGCGCGCGTGCGCTCGGCTCGGCGAGCGAGCCGAGCACCGGCCTCGGGTCGCGTCCCCAGTCCGGGTACCATCGGATGACCGCTCCCAGCGTCTTCGAGTCGACGGCCATGACGTCGGCAGACGTGCCGCCCGGTCCGCCGAGCGCGGTGCCCTGGTTGACGAAGTCGACCTTCGTGAGCGGATACTGGAACCGCTTCGGAAGCGGCGTCGTATCGGAGACGAGACCCTGCACGTCACCGCCGTAGGCCGCGTATCCCTTCTCGGTCACGTTTGCGGTCAGCGAGCTCGCTAGAGCCTGCGCGTACAAGTAGGCGCCGAACGCGACCGCCGACACGACGAGCAGCGCCGTGAGAAGGCCGTGCGCGGCCGAGAGTCGACGCAGGGCGAGAAACGGTGCGGGAGGGAGGCTTCCGCCGCGACCGGGCCTCGGCCGAAGCGCCGGCCTGAGCAGGCGCGCGGCGATCCCCGCGAAGGCCGCGACGAGCAGCAGGGGGAACACGAATACGGCGAGGGTGGGGTGGCCGGTCACCTGGGCGGTGCTCCGGGCAAGGCCGTTTCCCGAGAGCACCTCGTGGAGGAGCCAGCCCGCGATCACGAGCAGCACCAGCTCCCACGGGATCCAGCGCAGTCGGTGAGAGGCCAGGTCACGAGAGCCGAACAGGCGCGAGAAGACGATCGCGGCGGCGGCGACTGCGAGCGCGAGCGCGGCAAGTCCGGCCAGTGCGGCGTCGCGCGCGGCGGCGCCCACCGTCCCGACATCGACGGAGCCCGAGGGTGCGAACGATCCCGTCAGTCCCAGCGCGAGCGCGAATCCGAATGCTGCGCCGACCGCGATCGGAAGGAGGAGCTCCAGGGTGGTACGGGTCGCGAAGACGGAGCTTCGCTCCCCACGGGCGTAGAGGAGCGCCGCTTCCGCGGAGCGGCGGCGCACGAGGAACACTCCGGCTGCGCCGGCGACGGCGAGCGCGATCGCGACGACGGCGCCGGAGAGCAGCGTCACCTCGGGCGAGATCTCGCTCGCATTCCGGTTCGCGATTCCGACCGCCGAGGAGAGCGAGCTCAGAACCGTGCACGGCGATCGACGCCCTCCGACCTGTGAAGCGAGACGGGCCGGGACGACACATCCGAGCGCTCGGCCGAGGGCGGAGGCGGGCAGCTGTCTGTGCAGACTCGCGAACCGTCCTGCGAGCGAACGCGCTCTGGCAAGCGTCATCCCGTTCGGGTCGACGGCGAGCTCCGCGGCGGTCGTGAGCACCGGCCCGCCCTCCGGGTGAAAGAGCCGTCCCCGGAAGCGGATCGTCCGCTGCGAGCTGAGCCGACTGGTCAGCTGGAAGAGCTCGGCTCGGCTCATGAAGACGTATCGGGCTGGTGGAGGCGGATCGACGCCCCCCGGAAAGATCTCGTGGAGGTAGTGCGCCCAGTAGGGGCCCGGCTCCATGCTGTCGAGTGCGCGGTACAGACCCTTGACGCGAACGACCGCCGTCCGTCCTGCCCCGCCAGGTTCGAGCAGCTTGAGCTTCAGCTTCCCGCCCGGCTGGACATGCGCGACCCGTGCTGTTGCGTCGGCTACCCACACTCCCGGGCCCGTCACGTGCGAGAGGAGCTTCACATGTGCGAGCACGCCCGTACGGGCCATGAGCAGGACCTGGAGGTCGCCGAGCGGCGCGCTGACCGTGAGCGGCGTTCCAGACTCGTAGGTGAAGATCGGCTGCTCGAGATGGAGCCTTCCGGTGAGCGTCTCGATCGCGCGTTCGCCCGTGTCGGCCCGGCTCGCTACCTCGGCCGGCCGGAGATCGGTGCGTGCGAACCCGGTGATCTCAAGGCCGGTCGCGAGCGGACTCAGGTCGACGAGCTGATTCTTGAGCGCCGCGCTCGCGGCCGCGGTCGTGACCAGGGGCGCCGACGAGGCTGCCAGCGCGACGAGGAACCCCGCAACAGCCACTGCGGCGAGAGCGCTCCGGTGATGGAGCAGGACGAAGGGCGCCTTCCGCCAGTGGGGCGAGCGCCACCAGCGGCCTGCAGCGCCGGACGCCCCCTGGGTCTGCCCGTCCACCGAGTGCGGTTCCGCCTACCGGCGAGCCTCAGGCGTCGAGTGGTCATCGGGCGGAAGATCGTCGACGCGGCGGATCGCGCCGTACCGCTGCTCGTACAGCGTCATGTTGGTGTTGATCGCCCGCAGCAGGTCGAAGACGACGCTCGGCGGGATCTTCACGCGGCTCACCACTCGCGCCGGCACCACCTCGGGCTCGCCCGCGTCCGAGTTCAGAAGCGTGAGGAAGTCGAGCGTGAACTCGTGGGCCGTGTGCCACACGCCGGCGCCGTTGGCATAGACACCCGCCTCGAGGGCCTCCGGGACCGAGATCCTGATGTTCCGTTCGCCGTCTGCCATCTGCTGACCTTATCCCCAGTGCGGCCCTCCCGGTCTACCATGATCACGGCTTGAAGGCGCTAACCGCATCGGCCGCGTTCGCCGTCGCGTTTTCGCTGCTCGCGGCGGGGTGCGGCGGAGGCTCGAAGAACGCGGCGACGACGGCGGTCACGTCCGCCGCCCCGGCGAAGCCGACCTGCGAGCACCCGCTCGGCTGGCAGCAGCTCGCGAACCGGATCCGGGCGGACGTCTACTGCCCCGGCTGGCTGCCTCCGCCGCTCACCGATCAGATCCGGGGTCAGTGGAACAACATCAACGCGGTCAGCCCTGACCGCAGCTACCTCGAGAGCTTCATCTGGCAGGACACTGATTCGCCGAACCTCAGCGGGGAGTTTCACGTCGTCCTGCGCGGCTACCCGGGACGCACCACGATCCCCACCTGCCTCGAGGGCCCCAGTGACAAGACTCCCACGCCGTGCTTCGGCGGCATGCACGGGCACGTGACCGCCGGCGGGATCCGTGCGACGCTCTACACGGTCAATCAGGACGTCGACGCCTGGCACCTCCTGCTGCTCTGGCACCACAAGGGCGGGTTGTACACGGTCTCTGAGCACCTGGCGCCTCCGCTGAACTACCGGAAGGTGGTGGCGTTCCTGAAGCGGGAGCTCGGCTCGCTCGTCTTGATCGCCCCGTCGCGCCCGTCGTGAGCCCGACGCGGAGAGAGTTGCTCGCGGGGGCTGCGGCCGGTGCGCTCGGGGTCCTCGGCGTGTACGAGCTCGTCGACCATCTCGCCGGCTCGCCGCCGCAGCGCCCGGCACCGACCGTTCCGGAGCTCCCCGAGCAGCACCTGCTCCAGGGCGTCCAGCACGTGATGCAGAACGACGTCGAGGTGATCGTGCCGCCGCTCCACCACGAGGTCATGACGGCGAAGCTCGAGGTCGACCGCGCCGGGCTGAAGGACGCGCAGGCGACGCTCTCGGACCTCCTCGCGAAGCTCGACCACGACTACGTACCGACGCCGGCCGGGCTCGGCGTCACCGTGGCATGGGGGCTTCCGTACTTCCACCGGCTCGTGCCCGGCGCGGCGGGAACGCACCTGCCCCGCGACACCCGTGCCGGCAAGCCGGCGGTCATCGACGCGCGGACGTTCCCGAGCGACCCCGGCGACACCGTGCTCGAGGCGAACGAAGTTGCGATCCTGCTGCGCTCGGACCAGAGGCCCAACATCGACGACGCGCTCGACCGCCTCCGCTCCAGCGGCCTCTTCCACCTCACGAGTCTCCGCCGCGGGTTCGCGGGCGGGGCCTTCGACGGCGGCCACTCGCTCCCACGGACCATGGCGATCGCGGCCAACGTGCCCGGTGCCGAGTTGATCCCGGAGGGCGCTGAGCTCTTCCTCGGCTTCACGTCGACCCAGAAGGCGGCGTTCGGGCCGGGGAAGATCGCGAACTTCGAGACGCTCGGGTTCGTCGACCTCGGCCGCGGTGGCTACTTCCGCGAGGGAACGCACCTGCACCTCTCGCATGTGACCGAGGACCTCGAGTCCTGGTACGTGGGGTTTCTCTTCGCCGAGCGCGTGACCACGGCCTTCAAGCCGGGCCTCGAGGTGCCGGAAGGCACGCAGGTCGTCGCCCAGGGCCCCGAGCAGGCCTCGACCACCACCGACGTCCGCCGGCAGTTCCGCGCGAGCGGGCGTATCGGTCACAGCGCGTCGATCCAGTCGACCTCCCGGCTGACCGCCGAAGTGGTCGGCCCCGACGGCACCCGCTACCCCAAGGGCACGGCGGTCCCGATCCGGGCCGACTTCAACACGCTCGACAACCCGTTCCTCTTCTCCGACGAACGCGGGGTGATCCAGGAAGGCCCGGTCGCAGGCGTGCACTTCCTCTCGTTCAATCCGTCGAGCGACGACTTCAACCGCAACCGGCTCGCGATGGACGGCGTCCTGCCGACCGGAAGCCTGGGGATCCCACCGGGTGACCGGGCGCAGGGCATCAACTCGATCCTCTCCACGACCCATCGCCAGAACTTCCTCGTTCCGCCGCGCCGGAACCGGAGCTTTCCACTCGCAGAGCTTCCGGGCTGATCACCCCGTGGCGAGCCCTTCGCGCTTGCACGCCCGGCTGATCGCGGCGTCGCTCGAACCCTGCGTGCGGCAGAACGTCACCGCATCCTTTCCGCAGCGGTGGATCGTTGCCCCGCCTACGGAGGCCGGAACCGTGACGTCGATGCACCCTGCCTGATGACGAGCGCGGTCGGTGGCCGCATAGACCCCGACCGCGATTGCCACGGCCACGACGACCGCAGCGAGGATCACGAGCAGCCGTCGCTCGCGCCCGCTGAGCGGCGTCGCCAGCCGGTCCCAGTGCCCCTCGAGCGGCATGGACGGACTCTACGCACGGCCGCCCGCGACTAGTCTTGGCTCCGGATGGAGTTCAAGGCGATCGCCGTGCTCGAGGGCGACGACACGGGGCAGGAGCTGCTCGAGGAGGCGCTCCGGGTGCTCGCGCCGGAGGTGATCGGCCTCGAGCTCGAGCTTCCGCGCTTCGACCTGTCGCTCGAGAGCCGGCGGGAGACGGGCAACGAGATCGTGCACGAGGCGGCGGCGGCGATCCGGCGCCATGGCATGGGCCTGAAAGCGGCTACGGTCACTCCGACCGGCCGCGACGACGTCGGCTCGCCGAACCTGATCCTCCGGGAGGAGATCGGCGGCAAGGTGATCGTGCGAACCGGTCGGCGCCTCCCGGGCGTCGTGCCGCTCGGAGGTGTGCACGCACCGATTGCCGTCGTGCGGATGGCGGTCGGGGAGGCCTACGGGGCGAAGGAGTGGCGCGAGGGAGAAGGCGAGGACGAGGTCGCCTTCCGCACCGAGCGGATCGAGCGCTCCGTCTGCCGCGCCGTGGCCGAGTTCGCGTTCCGGCAGGCGGCGCGCACGGACGCCAAGGTCTTCGGGGGCCCGAAGTTCACCGTGTCGCCGGTCTACGAGGGGATGCTGAAGGAGGAGATGGACGCTGCCGCAGAGCGCCATCCCGCGGTTACCTACGAGCCGCAGCTGATCGACGCGACGTTCGCCCTGCTCGTCGCGGCCGCCGGTGAGCCCCTCGTGATCCCTGCGCTCAACCGGGACGGCGACATCCTCTCCGACCTCGTCCTGCCGCTGTACGGCTCGATCGCGGGCTCCGAGTCGATGCTCGTGGCCTTCGAGGGCAGCGACCTGGAGCCGACGGCCCTCATGGCCGAGGCAGCGCACGGAACGGCGCCGGGCCTCCGCGGCAAGAACATCGCGAATCCGATGGCGATGATCCTTGCCGGGGCGTCGTTACTCGCGCAGGCCGACGCCGAGCCGGCGCGGAGGGCCGGGGGCGCGATCCGCGAGTCGGTCCTCGCGGCGGTCCGCGACGGCATCAAGACCGCCGATCTCGGGGGAGACGCCACCACGTCGGGCTTCACCGACGAGGTGATCCGCCGCGTGCGGCAGCGGTCCTAGCCGCGGCCGAACGACGATCCCATCGTCTGCGCGAAGAGCGCGCGGGTCTGGTCGCCGGTCGCAGGACGGGCGAGGGTGGTGTCGCGGTGACGCTTTCAGCTGTCGGAGCCGTCGGGCGGCTGGTGATGCTGTTGCCTTCGCCACTGCTCCTCGTAGGCTTCCGCGGCGGCGAACTCGCGCTCGAGCTCGTCGGGGCTCGTCCCCTCGGCCTCCGCCTCACGCTCGGTCTTCACGCGCGACCGCCTGACGCCGATGAACGCTGCGATCAGGAGCGGGATCGCGACCAGCGCGAAGATCAGGACCGGCAGCACGCCCTGAACCCTACCCGGGCGAGCTCTGCCACAGCCGTTACAGGCCGGAACCCTCGATCACGCCGCCCGGCAGGACGGTGCTACTCCTCGACGAGGATCACGAGGGTCTCGGGCAGAACCCCGTCGTGCGCCATCGCTTCCTGCGCCCCCGGAGTCTCCATCGCGGCCATGACTGCGCCCATGTCCGCCACGTCCATCAGCACGGCGACGCGAGTTCGGTTCGTCGGATCGACGAACGTCCGGATGTTGCTGACTCCCAGGGGGCCGAAGAACTCTTCGCGCTTCGGCGAGGCAAGCCAATGGTCGGTGTCCTTCACGTCGTGGTAGCCGATCACTGTGGGCATGAGGCTCCTTCCTGGGTTTGACTCCCGACCACCGCGGAAGCGGGGCAAAGATGTTACGCGCTCCTGGCGGAGGTGGCGCTCGGGCGTGATGTGCGAGGGTCGGGCCAGAAGCTCGCGTGTGGCTCCTGAGTGGCCCCGAGCCCTGCCCGGCATGAGGCCAGGCAACGGCCCGGAGCGCGAATCCGTTCCGAGTCGGGACCTCCGCGAATGCCGAAGGTGGGGGTCGAACCCACACGCCCCGAGGGGCACCGGATTTTGAGTCCGGCGCGTCTGCCAGTTCCGCCACTTCGGCCGTCTGGATCGTAGCCCGACCGCCAACGCGGACACGCGTCGAGTTCAACGCCGAGCCTGGCGGGCGGCGCTGCTTCAGCGGATGGCGCTTGACCTTCCGGGGCCGGCTACGGATACTCACGCACTCGTGGCTGCTGACGCATCGACGCCTGTGCTCACGCGCTCGCTTCCACGCTGGGTGAACCCGGTGAATGTGATCGGGCTCTGCCTCGTCGGGCTCCTCGCCGTCTGGCTGGTCGTGAACTTCGTCAAGTCTCCGAGCCAGTTCTTCGAGGCATCGCTGATCGGGATCACAAACGGGTGCGTGTACGCGCTCGTCGCCCTCGGCTACACGCTTGTCTACGGGATCCTCGAGTTGATCAACTTCGCGCACGGCGACGTGTTCATGCTCGGCGGGATGTTCGCAATCTCGTTCGCCACCTGGTTCGGCCTCGCCCCCGGGCCCTGGTACGAGTGGATGCCGCTCGCAGTCCTCATCCTCATCCTCTGTGCGATCTGCTGCGCGGTCATCAACGCGACGATCGAGTTCGTCGCCTACCGCCCACTGAGACACGCGCCCCGACTTGCGCCGCTGATCACCGCGATCGGGGTCAGCTTCATCCTCGAGACGATCGCGCAGATCTGGAAGGGGTCCGACTACGTGAGCTTCCCCGAGGTGCTGCCCACGACGAACATGTTCACGATCGGCGGGGTCGGAGTCCCGTGGACGACACCGATCGTGGTGCTCCTGACCGTGCCGGTGCTCATTGGTCTCACCTTCCTCGTGCGGAGCACCAAGCAGGGGAAGGCCATGCGGGCCACTGCCCAGGACAGGGACGCGGCCGCGATCATGGGGATCAACGTCAACCGGACGATCTCGTTCACGTTCCTGCTCGCCGGTTCCCTCGCCGGCGCGGGCGGACTCGTCTTCGGCATGTCCGGCGCGAACCTCAACTTCCAGTCGGGCTTCACGCTCGGCCTGATCGCCTTCACCTCGGCTGTCCTCGGAGGCATAGGCAACCTGACCGGTGCCGTGCTCGGCGCGCTCCTGATCGGCCTCATCCAGGCCTACAACGAGGCGCTCACCTGGCACGCCCCCGGCTCCGACTGGACGGAGTCGCTCGTGTTCACGATCCTGATCCTGATCCTCGTCTTCCGGCCCGAAGGGCTGCTCGGTGAGCGCACCCCAGAGGGCGCATGACGGCTGCTGCGGCCCCGGTCGGTCTCCGTAACCAGCTGCGCGCGCGCTGGCGCGAGCTCACCGACAACCAGCGGATCGCGGCCACGATCGGCATCGAGCTCGTCGCGTTCGTGCTCCTGTGGCTCATCGACAGCGGGCTCGGCTACCTGGCCGCGCTCGTCTTCGTCGCTCTGTGGTGCCGGCGGATGCCGCCGCTGCCGTGGCGCCTGCTCACGGAGGCGATCGTCGTCGGCGTGTTCGTCGCGGCCTGGCTCGCGGGATCGGCGGCCGGAGGGATCCCCATCGTGCTCGCGATCGCCTTCGGGCTGACGTGGATCCCCGAGCGGCACCGCCGCTGGGCGATCCCGCTCATCGTCGTGCTGCTCGCGATCGCCTACCCGATCGTGCTGCAGCGGCTGTTCGTGGTGCCCTTCTTCGGGGCGTTCCCGGACATTCTCACGGGCACCTACATGATCGTGTTCATGATGATGGCGGTCGGCCTGAACATCGTCGTGGGCTACGCGGGCCTCCTCGATCTCGGCTACGTCGCCTTCTACGCGATCGGCGCCTACACCACCGGCTGGTTCGCCTCGGCGCAGTTCGCAGGCCAGAAGTGCTCTAAGCCCGGCTTCTCGATCGACAACTGTCCGGGCCAGGTGGTGCCGAAGCTCAACTTCAGCCTGGGCGCGGTCGGCGTCCCTGTCGGGACCGGTGGCATCCACATCTCGATCTTCCTCGTGCTCCTGCTCGCCGGGATCGTGACGGCCCTGTTCGGGATCATGATCGGCCTGCCCACGCTCCGGCTGCGCGGTGACTACCTCGCGATCGTCACCCTCGGTTTCGGCGAGATCCTGCCGCAGGTCGCGACGAACGGGAGCAGTCTCGGCGGGTTCAACCTGACGAACGGCCAGATCGGGATCACCCCGATCGACACCCCGGGCTTCGGCAACCGCCTCTCGAACCTCACGGGAGGCTTCCTGCCGGCCAACTACCTCACGTGCTGCCACAGGACGATCTGGCACCACCAGATCTCGAGTTACGACGTCTTCTTCTGGACCGCGATCGCCCTGCTTGCGTTCACCGTGTTTTGCTCGCTCCGCCTCCGGGACTCGCGGCTCGGCCGCGCCTGGATCGCGATCCGCGAGGACGAGACCGCTGCGGCCGCGATGGGCGTTCCGCTGATGCGGACGAAGACCTGGGCCTATGCCGGCGGCGCGTTCTTCGGGGGCGTCGCGGGCGCCTACTACGGCTCGTCGAAGGACAGCGTCTTCCCCGGCGACTTCTTCTTCAACATCTCCGTCTTCATCCTCTGCATGGTGATCCTGGGCGGGATGGGGAACGTCTGGGGCGTGCTCATCGGGGCGGCGCTCCTCGCCTATCTGAACAAGAGCGGGCTCGGCAACATCGGCGCCTGGATCAACGCGCACATCCACATCTTCGGCCACCACCTGAACATCAACGTGCCGGAGTACTCCGCCGGCATCTACGGGGTGATCATCGTCACCGTGATGCTCGTCAGGCCCGAAGGGCTCCTGCCCTCGCGCCGTCGCGCCCGCGAGCTGCACGAGGCGGATACGCAGGACGAATACCTTTACGACCTGCGGCACGAGGGGGCTTGATGGAGGGTGAGAACGTCCTCGTCGCGGAGCAGCTGCGCAAGGAGTTCGGCGGCCTCGTCGCCGTCAACAACGTCGATTTCGTCGTGCCGAGGGGCAAGGTCGTGTCGCTGATCGGGCCGAACGGTGCCGGGAAGACCACGTTCTTCAACATGCTCACCGGCGTGTACAAGCCGACGGGCGGGCGGGTCACCTTCCTCGGCGAGGACGTGACCGGCAAGCCGCCGCACGCGATCACCTCTCGGGGTGTCGGCCGGACGTTCCAGAACATCCGGCTGTTCGCGAACATGACGACCCTCGAGAACGTGCTCGTGGGCATGCACTCGCGACTGAAGGCGAACATGTTCACCTCGGTCCTGCGCACGCGTGGTGTCAAGCGCGAGGAGGCGGCCGCCCGCGAGCGCGCCCGCGAGCTGATCCAGTTCGCCGGTCTTCGCCGCCACGAGGACGAGAGAGCCGCCAGCCTTCCCTACGGGGACCAGCGCCGGCTCGAGGTCGCGCGCGCGCTCGCCACCGAGCCGCAGCTCCTGCTCCTCGACGAGCCCACGGCCGGGATGAACCCGCAGGAGTCGGCCGACTTCACCGCCTTCGTTCGCAAGCTCCGCGACGAGAGCAAGCTGACGGTGCTGATGATCGAGCACGACATGCGCGTCGTGATGGGGATCTCCGACCGCGTGTCGGTGCTCGACTACGGCGAGAAGATCGCCGAGGGAACGCCGAAGGAAGTACAAGCAGACGAGCGCGTGGTCGAGGCCTACCTCGGCAAGGCGGCGGTCGAGGACATGAAGCGTCAGGGGCTGGCATGAGCCGTCCAACCGAAGGTCGGCCCAACGAACCCGTCTTGACGGAGGCGACCTTTGCGAAGGTGCCGGCTTCGCCGGCGCCGGAGCGGATACTCATTGGGCGACCGAAGGTTGCCCAATGAGCACGAACGGGGCACCCTCCGACCTGATCCTCAAGCTCGAGGGAGTCCACACCTACTACGGTGCCATCCACGCGTTGAAGGGCATTTCGCTCGAGGTTCACCGAGGCGAGATCGTGACGCTCCTCGGAGCCAACGGTGCCGGCAAGTCGACCACGCTCCGCTCGATCAACGGACTGCAGCGGCCGCGGCAGGGGACGATCGCGTTCGACGGCAAGGACATCACCGAGGTCCCCGCTCACGAGATCGTCCGGCGGGGGATCGCGCAGTCCCCCGAGGGCCGCCGGCTCTTCCCGCGCATGACCGTCACCGAGAACCTCGAGATGGGTGCGTTCCAGCGCAGCGACAAGGCGGGGATCAAAGAGGACATGGAGCGAGTCTTCGACCTCTTCCCGCGGCTCGAGGAACGGCGCAGCCAGAAGGCCGGGACGATGTCGGGCGGCGAGCAGCAGATGTGCGCCATGGGCCGTGCCTTGATGGCGCGGCCGACGCTCCTGCTCCTGGACGAGCCGTCGCTCGGGCTCGCACCGATCTTCGTCGAGCGGATCTTCGAGATCGTGAACACGATCAATGAGCAGGGCACCTCGATCCTGCTCGTCGAGCAGAACGCGCTCATGGCTCTTGACCACGCCGACCGCGGTTACGTGATGGAGACCGGCACCATCGTCCTCGCCGACGCCGCCGAGGCGCTGAAGACCAACGAGCAGGTTCGCAAGACCTATCTCGGCGAAGGTTGAGCCTGTCGGAAGAAGTCGCTTGTGTTGCACAAGTCGATTTCAGCCCTCGGCCTCTCCGAAAGCCGGCAGGCCGGCGGGCGGCACCGGAGCCGTGATGTCGCGCAGGGCCTCGGTCGTCGGCGAGTAGAAGCGCTGAGCGATCGCCGTCGGGATGATCGCCGAGAGCACGACCACCGCGATCAGGAGCGAGAACTGCGTCCGGTCGATGATCCCGGCGTTGAGTCCGTAGAGCGAGGTGATCGTCCCGAACGTCAGCCCGGTCGACATCAGCAGCGTGGTGAACACGGCGTGGGGCGAGGTGTAACGGCGGGCGAGCGGGTAGACGCCGACGAGCTTCGGCGCCATCTTCCCGACGAAGAGCAGCCCGAGCACGCCCAGGTTCGCCCAGAGCGCGCTTGTGGAGACGTTCATGCCGCCCTTGAGGAAGAAGAACGGCGTCAGGAATGCGAAGGCGACCACGCGCATCCGCTCCTGCTCCTTGCGGTGTTCGACGTAGTGCCCGCTCATCACGAGCCCGAGCACGAACGCAGGCAGCGCGGCCTGCGAGTTCGC
>DATIYE010000081.1:0-8579 GCA_035517795.1 Gaiellaceae bacterium
CACCCCCCGCCCGCGACCTGAGCGGACCGTCGCCGACGATCACACGCGGCACGCCGTCGGTCGCGTCGAGGAACTCGAGGATGCCCTTCTCCTCGCTCAGCCGGCCTGCAAAGAGGACATGGAGCGGCGGCTCGGGCTCGCCGGTGACAGCGGGGATCTCGACGCCGTTCGGGATCACGCGCACGTGGCGGGCACCGAGCCGTGTCGCCGCTTCGGCGAGGAAGCCCGAGGCCGCCACCACCACGCGGGCGCGACGGACGAGGGGGCGGACGAGCGAGGGGGCATGCGCGGCGAGCTCGACGTCGGTGCCCCACACCTGGAGCACGAACGGCTTCCGGGTCGCGAGGGCCGCGACCGCCGAGGGGATCCAGTGGGCGTGGACGACGTCCGCGCCCTTCGCCGCACGCCGAGCCGCAAGCGCGAAGGCGCCCAGGAAGAGCGGCACGAGGGGCAGCAGCCAGGGCTTCGTGCGCAGGTTCTGCACGATGCCGTCGCCGAATGCGATCCCGAAGTGCCGGAAGTCGGCCGGCGAGACGACGACCACGTCGACCCGGGCCCGGCGGAGATGCTCGACCGCCTCCTCCACGAAGACTCCGGCGACGTCACCCGGGGCACGCGGGTAGGACGTCGTGAGCACGCAGACGCGCACCTTTCTGCCGTCGTCAGGCCGGCGCGGGCAGGGCTCGCGCCGGGGCGGCCGCCCTCTTCGCAGCCGGCTCCGCGCGCTGGCCGAATACGAGCGGCATGGCGAGGATGAGCGTCAGGAAGACGTAGAAGTAGTAGAACTGCATGGTCAGGTAGAAGGCGTTCGCCGCCATTGTTCCCGCGAGCGCCGCCGTCCAGCCCCACGCGAGCGGACGGACGCGTCGCGCGAGCGGATCGCCGGCTCGGGCGAGCCGGTTGCCGAGCTCCCGGGCCACCGCAAGCCGGGCGAACACCCAGAAGAGGAAGATCACGAACACGGCGGTTCCGATCAGCCCGGTCTCGACGATCAGCGAGACGTAGAAGGAGTGGGGGCCCCAGTTCGTCTTCCCCGTAACCTGCTCGTAGTAGATCGAGAAGTTGTTCAGCCCGAGTCCCAGCAGCGGGTGGCTGTGAAGGATCTGCGGGATGAAGCTGTAGACCTGGAAATGGGCGGACTCCGAACCCCCGCCGGTCTGAAGACGAGACTTGATCACGACCCAGAAGAAGTGGAGCCTCGTCAGCACCACGACCGCGACCACGCCGAACACCCACAGGAGCGGGACGACCACCGCGCGCGTCTTCAGGTAGCTGCGATACGGGAGCATCAGGATCACGGCTCCGACGGTGAGACCGAGCAATCCGCTGCGCGACAGTGTCGCCAGCTCGACGACGAGCAAGAAGGCGATCAGGATCTCGAGCTTCTTGCGAAGCTCGTGGCCGGGCTCGAGCCTCAGGTAGACAGGCGTGAGAACGAGGAGCGGAACGATGAGCATGATCCCGAGGTGGTTCGGGTCGCCGGTGAGCGCATTCGGCCGGAAGACCGAGGAATGGTTGACGGCGCCGTAGATGTTGATCTGGCTCGCTCCGCGCGTGATCGGGTTGACGATGAAGTGGTCGAGGTTGACCCCCGCCTGGGCGAGCACGAGCTGCGCGACCCCGTAGGCCGCGTTCGCGGTGATCCCGGCGAAGAACCAGGTCAGCGAGCGCCAGTAGTAGCGGATCGAGCGTCGCGAGAGCCAGGCGACTCCGAGGGCCAGGAACGTGAAGTGGATCACGAACTTGACGAACCCCTTCACGAACTGGTCCAGGCCGGCCGCCGTGTCGAGGTTGTAGAACCCGAACAGGTAGACGAGGACGAAGACGATGCCGAAGGTGATCAGGACGGCACTCGTCCACGGGATGCGCGACCTCGAGACGGCTGCATACGTAGCGATGAAGCAGAGCGCCAGCAGATCGGAGAGCGCGATCTGCCCGCCGAAGCTCCAGTGGAGCTTCTCGAAGGTGCAGGCAAACAGCGTGGCGAAGAAGAAGAAGCTCGCCGCGTCTCTCATGCTCCAGGAAGTGCTCATTCGGACCGCTCCAGAGTGTGCAGGAGGTCGGCGAGCTCCTGCACCCGGGTCCGTCGGTCGAGCCGCACCCGCCACTCGTCTTCGAGGGGGGAGCCGTCGAGCTTGCCGGCCTGCCAGCGGTCGCGAAGGGCGACGAGCTCGCGCTCCATCCCGTCGATGTCGTCCGGGGCGACCACGACACCGGCGCCCGTCTTGCGGATCAGCTCGGCGGCGGCGCCGTCGGGCGGCACGACGGCGAGGATCGGGCGCTCGGCGGCCAGATACTCGAAGACCTTTCCCGAGAGCACGCCGCGGCCGCGGCCGTCGGCGTCGGGAATCAGGAGCAGGAGAGCCTCCGAGTCTCGCTGCAGCTCGAGCGCGCGCCGGTGCGGTGCGTAGGGGACGAGCTCGATCCGATCCATCATTCCCTCGGCCCACTCGCGGTCGGCCGCCCGGAAATCGCCGACGAAGCGCGCGACCACACCGTCGACCCGGGCGAGTGCGGTCAGGAACGGCCGAGGGTCGCGCTTGCCGAAGAACGAGCCTGCATGGGTAATCCGGAAGCGCTCGCCCGAGCGGTACTCGAGCCCGGAGAAGTCCTCGAAGTCGGAGCCGTTCGCGATCGTCAGCACCGGCCCGCGCGGCCCGCGCTCGCGCATCTCGCCGGCGATCGCGTCCGAGACCGCCACGATCGCGTCGGCCTGCCGCGCCACGAGCGAGGCCACCGCCTGCACGCCCTGCTCCTTCACGCGAACGGCGAGACGGGAGGCGTCGCGGTGGGGATGCGCAACCACCGAGTCACGCAGGTCCGCGACCCAGCGGGCGCCGGTCGCCCGCTTCACAGCGGCGCCGATGAAGTGCACCGACGGCGGCGGCGAGGTGGTCAGCACGACGTCGATCCCCTCCTCGCGGGCGATCCTGATCGCCGCCGGGATCGCGGTCAGGTTGTAGGTCACGTTCTCGTCCGGGAGCAGCAACCTCCGGCCGAAGAGGGCCACCTGACGGGTGTAGCGCTCGAGCCCCAGCGTGCCGTGCAGCTCCTCGGCCGGCTTGCGGCCCTGCGGCCCGATGAACCGCACGCGGTGAACCCAGGCGAGGGTCGGGTGCGGCAGCTCATCGTCCCGGTGGATCCACTTCGGGTCGTCCGGGGCCAGCACGTGCGTCTCGATCCCGAGCTCGGGCAGGTGGGTCGCGAACTTCAGCGGCCGCTGGACGCCCCCGCCGCCGGCCGGCGGGAAGTAAAGCGTGACGAGCAGCACCTTCATGACGGAAGAGGTTCGAGCCGGCCGTTCACGACCGCCCAGGTGGCACCGTACCTGCGCGGGATCGACGGATCGCCCGTTGCGAGCCAGTGCTCGACCTCGGCAACCCGCACCGCCGGGTCGTTGGCCTTCGTGTTCGCGACGTGGGCCACCGGCGCCGCGACCACGTACACGGGCGCCGCCGCGGCGATCTCGTAGCTCGTGTTGGGCGACGCGATCACGACCGCGCCCTTCGGCAGCTGCTTCAGCTGCGCGAGCAGCGCCGGCGAGAGCGCAGTCGGATCGGTCGTGTTGAGCGGCGACCAGTGCAGGAAGCCGTGCACGGCGACCGGCAGAACGAAGAGCGCCGCCGCGAGAGCGCCGAGGCCGTAGCGCTCACGTGGGCGGTTGCGGGCGGCAATGATCCCGACCACGAGGGCGACCGCGCCGCCGACGAGCGCGAACCACGTGACCGCCCCGGGCCCTCCGTGCCTCAGCCCGTAGGCGAAGTCGCCCGGCCACTGCCGTTGCAGCACGAGCCCTGCCAGGAGCGCGAAGGGCAGCACCCAAACCGTCCGGGCGAGCAGCGCGAGTCCGCCGGCGAAGGCGAACGCGAACGGGATGAACCCGGCCGCCCGCCTCGACTGCGACAGCGAGACCGCGTTCGAGAAGCGAACGAAGAGCTCGGGCACGAGCATCAGCGCAAGGATCACCACCGTTCCGCCGAGGACGAGAGCGCCCCAGCGGCGCTTGGCGGCGAACCCGGCGAGCGGCACGAGCGCAAGCGCCGCGACCGCGACGGCGCCCGTCCGTCCAGGGACCTCCGCCGCCAGCCGGAACCGGTGCACGGAGCTGACCACCAGCTCTCCGCCGTAGCGGGCGAGGTTGGTCGCCTGAAGGGTGGCGGTCGGGTTGACGGCGAGCGTCTCGTCGACGAGCGGCTTGAGCCAGAGGACGGTGAGACCGACCGGGACCAGGCCGGCAGCCAGAGCGAGCCCCGAGCGGCGCCAGTCTCGCCAGCGAACGAGCGAGTAGGCGACGAGCGGGATCAGCGCGAACAGCGCGTAGGTTGGATGGACGAGCGTGAGCGCCCCGAACGCGACCGCGAGCGCGGCGAGGTCGGCGAGGCGGCCCGAATCGGCATAGGTGAAGAAGAGCGCGAACACCGCCGGGACGAGGATCTGGCGCGACCCGGTCGCCGGCAGCGCAAGCGAGACGTACGAGCCGCCGTGCCCGGCCGCGAAGCAGAAGAGCGCAACGGAGGCGGCCAGCACCGAGAACCCGCCCGCCGCCGATCCGAACACGGCGACTCCTGCTTCCCAGGCGACGAGGCATGCAAGCGGCACGAGCACCGAGGCCTCCCGATCAACGACGATCGACGGGTCGAGCCCCGAGACCTTCGCCACGAGGGCGAGGAAGCCGTGCCAGAGCGGGAAGGCGTACCCGGGATGGAGCCCGCCGTGAGCGAGCTCGTCGACCGAACGGAGGTGGAGATGCTGGAGAGCGACGAGCTTGCGCACGCGCGCCTCGTGGAAGAGCGCGTCACCGACGACGGCGCCCTCTACGTGCCAGAGGAGCACGCCGAGCACGGCTCCTCCGAGCGCGACGGCCCACCGCCCCCAGGCGATCGGGTCGGGACCCGGCGGGGATGCGGGCGCAACGGGCTTCACAAGCGACCGGCCGGCAACGATTCCCGCGACGAGACCGATCCCGACCAGGATCGCAACCGCCAGGTGGATGTCCCCGTGGACGGCGAACACGGCCGCCCAGGCGAGAAACAGCGCGGCGAACGCCCAGGCGAGCGACGCCGAGACGCTCCTCTGACGGAAAGCGCGCGCCACGAGCCAGCCGGGGAGGAGCACGACCCCCGTCGCGAATGCAAGCCGGAGGTAGTCGAAGATCATCCGAGCAGTGCCGGGACGTCACCCGACGCGAGGAACCGGGCGCCTTCCCGGTAGGTGTCGCCGCGGTCTCCGCGGAAGACGAGCGCCCGCAACCGGAGCGACCAGAGCAGGAGGCGGCGAGTCCGCTCGGCCTCGCGGGGGCTGCGGTTCTTGAGCTGGAAGCGCAGGATCCCGCGCAGGTTCTCGACGTACAAACGCCCCCCGTGGGAGGCGCCGCCGAGATGAACCACTTCGGCGTCCGGCGTGAACCACACCTGCCACCCCGCCCTGCGAAAGCGATAGAGCCAGTCGGTCTCCTCGCTGAACATGAAGAAGTCCTCGTCGAACAGGCCGACCTCCTCGACGGCCGAGCGCCGGACGAGCAGGGCAGCGCCCATCAGCGACTCGACCTGCCGCGGCTCGCCGTGGGAGAACCCGCCTCCGTAGAAGGCGTTCAGCGCCTGCGTTCGGGGGCCGAGCTTGCGGAGGAAGAGGTACTCGGTCGCAAGGCGCCACGTCGTCGGGTCGCCCCGGACGGAGCGCTGGAGCGACCCGTCCTCGTTCGAGAGCCGCGGCCCGACGACGGCAGCGCGCGGATGCGCGTCGGCGAAGGCGGCGATCCGGTCGATCCCGTCGGCGACGACCCGGGTGTCGGAGTTGAGGAGGAGCACGTATGGCTTAGACGTCGCCCGGATGCCCGCGTTGTTGCCGCCCCCCATGCCCCGGTTCTCCTGCTCGACCACCGTCACTCCGGGGAAGCGCTCGCGCACGAGGAGGACCGTCCCGTCGTTCGAGCCGTTGTCGACGACGACCGTCTCGTACCCGCGTACCGAGTCGAGGCAGCGCTCTACGTGTCCCGCCGCATTCCACGTCACGACGACGACCGAGACGTCGTCACGCATCCGCGACCGGGACGGGCGCCCGCCGGAATCCCTCCCAGAGGATGATCACGAGGCCGGGCAGGGCCAGCAGGAGCGTCATCAGGAAGAAGATCAAGCCCGTCGCGAAGGCGGCGTCGGGGTCGACCCCGAGCCGGCCGAGGAAGCTGACGAAGAACGCCTCGCGGACGCCCAGCCCGTTGATCGTGAACGGCACGAGCATGACGAGGAAGAGAAGCGGCCCGAGGACGATGTAGGGGCGGATCCCGACCTCGACGCCGACCGCCCGCCCGCCGGCCCAGATGGCGACGATCCGGGAGATCTGAGCCCCGGTGGTGATCGCGGCGACCGCCAGCAGCGTCGAGGTGTGGTAGCGGTAGCCGTGCACGCCCTCGTACACCGCACGCACCAGCCGCTCGACCTTCATCCGCTGCAGGAGCGGTACGAAGCGGCGCAGATGGCGCCGGAGGCCGGCCGAGAACACGACAACCCCGGCGAAGATCGTGCCGACCACGAACAGCAGCTCGATCCAGAGATAGGGCCCGATCGGGTAGTTGCCGATCGCGAGCACGATCCCGACCCCGGCGAGCAGGAGGGTTACCGCGCCTCCGATCGCCCGCTCGAGCAGGACCGAGCCCGCTACAGGCGAGCCGAACCCCGGATGGCGGCGGCTCGTCTCGTAGATCCGCGACGCGTCGCCGCCGACGCCTGTCGGCAGGACCTGCCCGACCGCGTACGACACGAAGTAGGCGCGGTTGAGCCAGGCGAAGGACTCGTGAATGCCGCGGGCGGCGAGGAGCATTCGCCAGCGCCACGCCTGCGGCGGCACCGTGACGAAGGTCAGGAAAGCGGACAGGGCTAGCCAGCCGATGCTCGCCGAGGCGATCGTGTGCGCCGTCTTGCCGAGGTTGACCTTCCAGAGCAGGTAGGCGACCGCGAGGCCGGTGACCAGGGCGGTCCCGGCGATTCTGACCCACCGTTTCCTCAGCAAGGCTCAGACCATCGCTTCGGCATCTGCCGTCACGAAGCGTATGCGCTCGACCGCCGCCTCGACCCGGGCAAGAGCCTCGTCGCGGGTCGCACCCACCGCCAGAACGGCACCCGCACGGTCGGCGGCGCGCCGGAGCGAGCCGAAGACGTGGCCGGGCCCCTGGTAGATCCTCGTCGAGACGACGCCCTTGAGGCCCTGCGGGATTTCGACCGACTCGAGCGGGCCCGGCGGAGCGACGAGGAAGCGAGTGGCGGCGCCGCCGACCTCAGGTCGCGCGTGAGCGGCCACCTCGCTTGCGGCGAGCGGCCGGCCGAGCGCCGCTGCCAGCGCGAGCCCATTGAGATCGACTCCCGTGACGAGCTCGACCAGCTCGGCATCGTGGCCGCCCCCGAGCCGGGCGGCGACCTGGATCACCTCGGGGCCGCCGCGGCTGATGCGAAGCTGCGTGTAGGAGGGTCCCTCCGCAATCCCGAGTGCCTCGACGGCACGGCGCGCGACCTCGGTCGCCGGCTCCGCGTGGGCCGAGGGCCAGACGTGGGCGAGCGGGACGCCGAAAGCCGCACCTCCCGCCGGAATCCGGTCGGTGACCGCGAGCGGTACGAACTCGCCGGCCGCCGAGAACCCGCTCACCGTCACCTCCGGTCCGTCCAGGAACTCCTCAACGAGCACGGCGCCGCTCCGCGAGGCACGCCGCGCGGCCTCCACCGCCCGCCGAAACTCCGAAGGCCTGAGCACGAGCGCGATCCCGGTGCGCCCGGTCCGGTCCGCGGCCTTCACGACGACAGGGGCGATCGAGTCGAGGGCCTCGTCGGCTCCGGCGAGACGCCAGCCCGGCTGCGGCACGCCGGCGTCCGCCAGAGCCTCCCGCTGGCGAAGCTTGTTCGTCGCGAGGGCGGCTGTCGGGACGGAGATCGGGTGTGCCAGCCCGAGCTTCTCGGCCACCCGCGCGGCCACGATGACCGGGGGATCACTCCCCGGAGAGATCACGCCGTCGAGCGGGAGCGCCGAGGCGAGCCGCTCGATCCCCTGCTCGTCGTCGGTGGCGACGATGCAGCGCCGATCGGCGAGCGCGAGCCCGGGGGCGCCGGGGTTGCGATCGCAGACCGCCGTCCAGATGCGGTGCGCGCGCGCCGCCTCGATCAGGCCTAGCTGAGCCGGGCCGGCACCGAGCACGAGGAGGCGGCGGCCTCTGACGGGCGGTTCGGCGACCACCGTGCCCATTGTCGCGGCAGGGGGCGACGTTGGGCCGAGACCCGCCATAGTTCGACCGATGAGTCGACTCCCGCGGGGCACTGTCACATTGCTCTTCACCGACATCCAGGGCTCGACCGAGCTCTTGCGGACTCTCGGGCGCGAGCGATACGTCGATGCGCTCGGCATCCACCGCACCGTGCTTCGGGACGCCTTCACCCGCAGAGGCGGCGTCGAGGTCGAGATGCAGGGCGATAGCTTCTTCTACGCGTTCCCGTACGCCAGGGACGCCGTCGCGGCCGCCGCGGAAGCTCAGCGACGCCTCGCGGAGCGTGACTGGCCCGACGAGCCCGTCCTCGTCCGCATGGGAATCCACACGGGCG
>DATIYE010000082.1:0-22233 GCA_035517795.1 Gaiellaceae bacterium
ATCCGCGCGCACCAACCCTACGAGCGCGTGCTCGGGTCGCACGAGATGCCGGGCGCCGAATGGTTCCCGGGCGCGCGGCTGAACTACGCCGAGCACATGCTCGGGCGCGACGAGGATCTCGGCCGCGTGGCGATCATCGCCCGGTCGCAGTCGCGCGGGCCGAGCGAGCTCACCTTCCGGGAGCTGCGCGAGCAGGTCGCGAGGGCCCGCACCGGCCTCGAGCGGCTCGGCGTCGGCCCGGGAGACCGCGTGGTCGCCTACCTGCCGAACATCCCCGAGACGCTCGTCGCCTACCTCGCTGCCGCGAGCCTGGGCGCGGTCTGGGCGACCTGTCCGCCCGAGTTCGGCGTCCGCAGCGTCATCCAGCGCCTCGGCCAGCTCGAGCCGAAGGTGCTGCTCGCCGTCTCGGGTTACCGCTGGGGCGACCGCTTCGTCGACCGCCGCGAGCAGGTGGCCGCCGTCCGCGAGGAGCTGCCGAGCCTCGAGGCGGTCGTCCACGTGCCCTACGCCGACGGCGACGCGCAACCCCTGCCCGACACCCTCCGCTGGGGCGACCTCCTGCGCGAGTCGGGTCCGCTCGAGTTCGAGCCTGTTCCCTTCTCGCACCCGCTGTGCGTCCTCTTCTCCTCCGGCACCACCGGGCTGCCGAAGGCGATCGTCCACGGCCACGGCGGCATCCTGCTCGAGCACCTGAAGAATTCGGTGCTGAGCTGGGACGTTCGTCCCGGCGACCGCCTCCAGTGGTTCACCACCACCGCCTGGATGATGTGGAACGCGCTCGTCTCCATCCTGCTCTGCCGGGCCTCGATCGTGATGATCGAGGGCAATCCGGGCTGGCCCGACCCCGGCTTCCAGTGGCGCCTCGCCGAGGAGACCCGGCCGACGATGCTCGGCCTGAGCCCTGCCTTCGTGCTCGCCTGCCGCAAGGAAGGAGTCGAGCCGGGGAAGCTCGACCTCTCGTCGATCCGCTCGGTCGGCGCCGCCGGCTCTCCGCTTCCCGTCGAGGGCTACGAGTGGCTGTACTCCGAGCTCGGCCGAGACGTGTTCGTCAACCTCGGCAGCGGCGGCACGGACGTGTGCACGGGGATCGTCCAGGGCTACCCGCTGCTCCCGGTCTACGCGGGCGAGATGTCGGGCCGCTGCCTCGGAGTCGACACGGCGGCCTACTCACCGGGCGGAGAGCCGGTCGTCGGCGAGCTCGGCGAGCTCGTGATCCGTCAGCCGATGCCCTCGATGCCGGTGTGCTTCTGGAACGACCCGGGGGATGCCCGCTATCGGGCCACGTACTTCGACCAGTTCCCAGGTGTCTTCCGCTTCGGCGACTGGATCATGTTCACCGAGCGCGGGAGCTCGGTGATCACCGGACGCTCGGATGCAACCCTGAACCGCGGCGGCGTTCGGCTCGGCACGAGCGAGCTGTACTCGGTGATCGAGGAGTTCGACGACGTGCTCGACAGCCTGGTCGTCCACATGGAGGCGAACGACGAGCTGCTCCTCTTCGTGGTGCTGCGCCCCGGCGTCGAGCTGGACAGCGGGCTCTCGGAGCGCATGAAGAGCGAGCTCCGGACGGCGCTCTCGCCGCGCCATGCCCCCGACGAGATCATTGCCGTGCCCGCGATCCCGCGCACCCTCACCGGCAAGAAGCTCGAGCTGCCGGTCAAGCGCATCCTCGGCGGCACCCCGGTCGCCGAGGTGGTCAGTCGCGACATGCTCGTCGATCCCGCCTCGATCGAGCCCTTCGCCGACTACGCGCGTGCCCGGGCGACCGCCTGATGCCGCTGCTTACGCTCGATCATCTGCTCGTGCTCACCGACGATCTTGCCGCGTCGAAGGCGTTCTACTGCGGTGCGCTCGGGCTCGAGGACGGACCGCGTCCTCCGCTGCCGTTCGCGGGCCACTGGCTGTGTCTGGACGGGGTGCCGCGCGTCCACCTCGCCGATCGCGCAGGCTACGAGGCGGAGGTGGCGCGC
This sequence comes from Gaiellaceae bacterium, assembly GCA_035517795.1. GTDB lineage: Bacteria > Actinomycetota > Thermoleophilia > Gaiellales > Gaiellaceae > PALSA-600. The sequence continues at coordinate 1,971 of DATIYE010000082.1, forward strand.
CTCGGGCTCGTGACGGCCGAGGGGGCTGTCGACCACTTCGCGTTTGCCGGCGACAACGTCGGACGATTCGAGGCCCGGCTTGCCGCCTCCGGGATCGAGGTCGTGCGAAACGAACTGCCGAACGGCACGCGCCAGCTCTTCTTCGACGACCCGAACGGCGTCCGGGTCGAGATCCAGGTCCCCGCCTGAGACCTCGACCGCCGTACTGAGCGGCACGGCCTCACGGCCAGGGCGCCGGCCTCACCGCAGGGCCAGGATGAGCCCATCATGTGGGTCGCGTTCAGACGGATCGCGCCCTTCGTGCTCTTCGGCGCACTGCCGGTCGCGGTGATGGTCGTCGCCGGTGTGCTCGCCGAGCATCGCGGAAGTCTCGGCAACGATTTCCGACTCGAGTTCTACCCCGAAGCGAAGCTCGTCCTCCACGGCACGAATCCGTTTCCGGCCGGGGACGGGGGTGGTCCCACAGCGATCTTCCCGGTTCCGGCCGCGGTCCTGGTCGCGCCCCTCACCTTGCTTCCCGTCGGGGCGGCCGTGATGGTCGACGCAGCAGTCCTCGTCATCCTGCTCGCCGTGACGTTGTGGGCGCTGGGCGTGAAGGACTGGAGGCTCTACGGTCTGCTGCTCCTGTGGGGGCCGGCGCTCGCGGCCGTCGAGACCGGGAACGTCACGATCCCGCTCGCCCTCCTCGTCGCTCTTGCCTGGCGATACCGTGACCGAACCTACGCGCCCGGCCTGCTGCTCGGCGCGGCGATTGCGATCAAACTCTTCCTCTGGCCGCTGCTCATCTGGCTGCTCGCGACTCGGCGCTTCCGCGCAGCCGGCGCCGGGGCCGTGCTCGGGATCGCCGGAGGCTTCCTGCTCGTCCTGCCGTTCACCAGCCTCACCGCTTACCTGCACCTCCTGGACGAGCTCACCACCGTCTTCGCAGCTCAGAGCTACACGGTCAGCGGCGCGCTCCTGCAGGCCCATGTCGCTTCGCTCCAGACGGCGCTGCTCGCGGGTGACGCCGTCGGCCTGGCAGTTCTTGCCCTTGCCTACGCGCGCCGGTCGCTGCCGCTCGCCCTCGGATCGGCGCTCCTGCTCTCGCCGATCGTGTGGACGCACTACTTCGTGTTACTCGCGATCCCGCTGGCAATCCGCCGCCCGGCGCTCTCCGCAGCCTGGTTCATCCCGCTCGTGATGTGGTTCACGCCCGGGACCTCGGCCGACGTCCGGCTGCGCGACCAGCTCGTCGGGCTGGCCGTGCTGGCGGCCGTGACGGCTCTCGCGGAGTGGCTGCCGCATGAGGAGCGCCGCGCCGCACACCTGCGGCTGTCCGCAGGTCAAACCTCGCCTCTCAGAACGGATAGGGCGTTGCCTTCTCCTGGGAGGTGAGCCACTGCCACTCGGTCCAGAGATCGAGATTGGCGACGCCTCCGAAATGGCCGCCGTTGCTCGAGCAGCCGAGACCGCCGAAGGGCGCCGGCGGCTCCTCGTTGATCGTCTGGCCGTTGACGTGCACCATCCCGGCTCGGAGCCGGTTGGCGACCGTGGCGCCACGTTCCTGCGAGCCGGATTGCACCGCCGCAGCGAGCCCGTACTCGGTTGCGTTCGCGAGCTCGACCGCCTCGTCGTCGTCGGCGAAGGTCGTGATCGCCGCCACCGGCCCGAAGATCTCCTCCGCGAAGGCGGGCATCTCCGGCGTCACACCGCCGATCACCGTCGGCCTGAAGAACGGCCCATCATTGGTACCGCCGGCAAGGAGCGTTGCCCCGGCGGCAACCGTCTCGTCGACGATCCGACGTACCCGGGCGAGCTGCTTGGAGTTGATGATCGGCCCGAGCGCGACCTCGTCGGTCGCCGGATTCCCAACCGGAAGCCGGTTCGCCCGCTCGACGAGCGCCTCCGCGTAGGCCTCGGCGATGCTCTCGTGCACCAGGTGGCGGCTGACCGAGATGCAGATCTGCCCCTGGAACAGGAACGAGCCCCAGGCGCCGTTCGACGATGCGACCTCGACGTCGGCGTCGTCGAGCACGACGAGCGGGGAGTTGCCGCCCATCTCCAGGATCGTTCGCTTGAGCATGCGCCCGGCGGTCTCGCCGACCTGACGGCCGACCGCCGTCGAGCCGGTGAACGAGATCATCCGGATGTTCGGGTCGGAGACGAGCGCCTGGCCCACGTCGGCGGCGCCCGGGAGCACGTGCAGAACTCCCTGCGGCAAGCCCGCTTCCTCGAAGAGCCGTGCGATCGCGACCCCGCCGGTGACGGGGGTGTTGGCATCGGGCTTGAGCACGACGGCGTTACCGAGGGCGAGAGCCGGTCCGACCGATCGCATCGCCAGGACGTAGGGGAAGTTCCAGGGCGTGATCACGCCGATCACGCCGACCGGGACTCGCCGTGCGGTGCTCGTCCGGTCGGGGGTGAGCGAAGGCAGCTCGACCTCGAGCGGGATGGCGCCCAGCTCGGCCGCCTGGTCGAGCTGGCCGATCGAGGCCGTGATCTCGTGCGCGACCTTGCCCGGGATCGAGCCGGTCTCGCGGATCAGCCAGCCCGAGAGCTCCTCCCGGTTGGCCTCCATGATCTCCCCGGCTCGCTTGACGATCGCGATCCGCTCGCTGATCGGCGTCGCCGCCCACTCCCGCTGGGCTCGCACGGCCGACTTCGCGGCGCGCGCGATCGCCTCGGGGTCACCGCCGCCGGCCGTGCCGAGCACCTCGCCGGTCGCCGGCTCCACCGTTTCGATCTCGACGGGGGCGTCGACCCAGCCGTCGCTGAAGATCTTCCCGGTCCAGCGGCCCTCGTCGAGGAGGCTCCCGACCCCGGCCACGGGCTCTGTCGTCACGCTCATCAGGTTGCTGCTCCTTTCATCGGTGGCGGCAGCTCAACCGGCTGCCTCTGCCCGCGCCGGGGATGCGGTGCGGGATCGGATCAGGTCGGCGGCCTTCTCGGCGATCATGACCGTCGGCGCGTGGGTGTTCGAGCGGGTGATGGTCGGCATTACCGAGGCGTCGACGACCCGTAGCCCCTCCGTCCCGAATACCCGGAGCTCCGAGTCGACCACCGAGCCCATCGCACAGGTCGAGGTGGGGTGGTAGACCGACTGTCCTGCGCGCGCGACCCAGTCGAGGATGTCCGCCTCGGCGTCGGAGGCGGGAACGCTGTAGGGGGTCTTCTCGACTGCCTTCAGCGCCGGCTGCCTGGCAAGCTCGAGGCCGATCCGGACCCCTTCGACGATGCTGGCGCGATCCTCGTCGGTGGCGAGGAAATTGCAGAGCACCTTCGGTTTGGAGTCGGCGAGCGGCGTGCGCAGGGTCACCGACCCTCGCGAGGACGGCTTGACGACGACCGGCCCGTAGGCGTAGCCGTGATCGTGCGGGATCGTGAGACCCTCGTCGTAGAACATCGACGGCGAGAAGTGGAACTCGACGTCCGGGGCCGGCAGGTCGGAACGCGTCCTGAAGAAACCGCCTGCCTCCGGGTAGTTCGAGGTGAGCGGGCCGCGATCCTCCATCTCGAACAGCTCCCAGTTCTCAGGGGTGGCGACCCCGAACAGGGCGGGCACCGAGCTCTCGTAGTTCAGGTTGACCATGCAGTGATCCTGGAGGTTGCGCCCCACGGGCAGGTCCTCGCGAACATCGATCCCGAACAGCCTCAAGTCATCGGCCGGGCCGATGCCCGAGAGCATCAACAGCACCGGGGACTGGTAGGCGCCGGCGCAGATGATCACCTCGCGTTCCGCCCGGACCCGCTCGCGGATGCCGTTCCGGACGAGCTCGACGCCCACGGCCCGGTCGCCGTCGAAGACGATCCGCTCGACGAACGTGCAGTCCTGCACGGCGAGGTTCGGACGCTCCATCGCGGGATGCAGGTAGGCATCTGCAGTGCTCCAGCGCCGGCCGTTGCGCTGCGTCAGCTGGAACCGGCCCACGCCCTCGGGCCGGTCGACGTTCAGGTCCGGAAGCAGCTGGTACCCCGCCTGCACCGCCGCCTCGAGCTGCGCGTCGACGAGCGGGTGCATCGAGCGGCTGTCGGAGACGCTGAGCGGGCCGCCGACGCCGTGGAACTCGTCCTCGCCGCGCTCGTTGTCCTCGGAGCGCTTGAAGTACGGGAGCACCTCGTCGTAGCTCCAACCCTCGCAGCCGGACGCGGCCCAGTCGTCGTAGTCGAGGCGATGGCCCCTGATGTAGATCATCGCGTTGATCGAGCTCGAGCCCCCGAGCGTGCGACCTCGCGGCAGGTAGAGCCGTCGCCCGCCGAGACCCGGCTCCTTCTCGCCGAGGAGGTCCCAGTCGAGGCCCGACTTGAGCATGATCGGCCAGATCCCCGGAATGCGGACCTCGGGAGCCGAATCCGGCCCTCCCGCCTCGAGCAGGAGCACCTCGACGTCCGGGTCCTCGCTGAGCCTTCCCGCGAGGACGCACCCTGCAGAACCGGCACCTACGATCACATAGTCGGGCACGATCGAGCTCTCCTCGGGTTGGTTTGGTGACGAAAGCCTACTTCGGAAGCGTGAGCGGGTCGAGTCACTTGGCAAGCCGACGAGGGGCGCGTATGGTTGCGCTCGCAATGCCTCGCGACGAGCTGCTCGCGCTCTACTGGACCGTCTCGGGCCCGGTCGAGGTCCACGTCGGGCGGGAGTGGAGCCTCTTCTCGTTCGAGGAGCGCTGCGCCCAGGCCGCCCGCGTCGGCTTCAGCGGCACCGGGGTGTGGCACGCCGATCTCGAGCACGTACTCGAGACCACCACGCTGCCCGAGATGAAGAAGGTCATGGACGCAAACGGGCTCGCCTATCTCGAGCTCGAGTTCCTCTGGGAGTGGTTCCTGGAGCCGCCGGACGAGCGGAGAGCGGCGTCCGACAGGACACGAAAGCTGCTCTGGGAGGCCGCCGCGGCCCTCGACGCCCATCACGTCAAGGTCGGCAACATCCCCGGCACCCCCTTCGAGCTCGACGAGCTGACCGACCGCTTCGGCGAGCTCTGCGCCGACGCCGCCGAGCACCACGGCTCGCGGATCGTCTACGAGTTCATGCCCTTCGATGTCAACGTTCACTCGCTCGAAGCAGCGCTCACGGTCGTCGAGGGCGCCGACGCCCCCAACGGCGGGCTCGCGATCGACACGTGGCACCTGGCCAAGCTCGGCGTCCTACCCGACGACCTGCGCCGCATCGCTCCGCGCCATCTCGGCTGGGTCGAGCTGTCCGACGGGCTCTACGAGGATATGCCCGACCTCGTCGACGAGACCGTCAACCACCGGAGGCTCCCGGGCGAGGGTGAGTTCCCGATTCCGGACTACGTCGCAGTGTGCCGTGAGGTCGGCTACGACGGGCCGTGGGGTGTCGAGGTGCTCTCCGAGGAGCTCCGCAACCTGCCGATCGACCAGATCTTCGAGAGGTCCTACTCGACGAGCAGCGCCCAGCTCGCCGCCGCCCACGAAAGGAGCCGCAGTGCCTGACCAAGGTCTCGACCGCGACCGCCTGATCTGGATCTTCACGCAGATGCTTCGCATCCGCGAGTTCGAGGAGCGCGTCAAGCGGACCTTCGAGGAGCATCCCGGGGTGATCCGCGGCCACACCCATCTCGCCGACGGCGCCGAGGCCTCGATCGTCGGCTCGCTCGCCGCGATCGGCCCCGACGACCAGGTGCTCACCACCTACCGTTGCCACGGCTACCCGCTCGCCCTCGGAACCGACCCGACGGCGATGATGGCCGAGATCTACGGGAAGGAGACCGGCCTCTGCGGCGGCTACGGCGGCTCGATGCACCTGACCGACGTCTCCCGCGGTTTTCTCGGCACCTCGGGCATCGTCGCGCAGGGGATCCCGCACGCGACGGGCGCGGCCTACGCGGCCCAGATCAGGGGCAAGGGCCAGGTCGTGCTCGGGTTCTTCGGCGACGGCGCCTCCAAGCAGGGCGCCTTCCACGAGTCGCTGAACATCGCCTCGCTCTGGAAGCTGCCCGTGGTGTACGTGATGGAGAACAACAGCTACAACGTCGTCACGCGCGTCGAGCAGGAGGACGCGAACGCGGCCGCGGGCGAGCCGCTGGCGATCAAGGCGAAGGCGTACTCGATGCCGTCGGTCACGGTCGACGGCGCCGATCCGGTCGAGGTCTACGAGAACGTCTCCGAGGCGGTCGAGCGCGCACGCTCCGGCGCGGGCCCGACCCTCGTCGAGTCGCGCGTGTATCGCCTGTCCGCGCACGGCAACATCATCGCGCCGCCCGGGATCCCGCTCCACTTCCCGGAGCACGAGGCGATCACGGTCTTCGGCAACGCGGAGGAGTTCGAAGCTGCAAAACGGGGCGATCCCGTGCCCCGCTTCCGTGCGCGCCTGGTCACCGATGGGACGCTCAGCGCCGAGGAGGCGGACTCGATCGCCGAGGAGGTTCGCGGCGAGATGCAGGCTGCAGTCGACTTCGGGCTCGAGAGCCCCTTCCCGGCGGCCGAGGATGCCGTCAAGTTCGTCTACGCCTGAGGAGGAGACGACATGGCACACGAGCTTCCCTACATCGCCGCCATCGCAGAGGCCATCCACGAGGAGATGGAGCGCGACGAGACCGTCCTCTATTTCGGCCAGAACATCGCCACCTCCGAGAACGACCCGTTCCTGCAGGCGTTCGGCAGCGACCGCGTGCGCGTGACGCCGATCTCCGAGACGGCCGAGATCGGCATTGCCGTCGGCGCCGCCTTCGCCGGCTATCGCCCGGTCGTCGAGCTGTACATGGCCGAGTTCATGCTCGTCGCCATGGACCAGGTCGTGAACGAGGCGCCGCGCTTCCACTACATGAGCGGCGGCCAGGTGAAGGTGCCGATCGTGCTCAAGGCCGGCTACGGGTTCACCTGCGGGTGGGCCGGACAGCACACGGGCTCGATCTACGGGATGTTCATGGGGGTGCCGGGGCTGAAGGTCGCGCTGCCGGCTACGGCCGCCGATGCGAAGGGCCTGATGACGGCGTCGATCCGCGACGACAACCCGGTCGTCTTCTTCCACCACTACCTGCTCACGCTCGAGCACGGGGAGGTGCCGGACGGCGAGTACGTCGTCCAGCTCGGGGAGGCCGCGGTGCGCCGGGAGGGCGGCGACGTGACGATCGTGGCGCTCGGCTGGCTGCTCGGAAAGGCGCTCAAGGCGGCGGAGCAGCTCGCCGCCGAGGGGATCAACGCCGAGGTGATCGACCCGCGCAGCCTCGCCCCTCTCGACACGGCGACGATCCTCGAGTCGGTCGCGAAGACGGGGCGGCTCGTGATCGTCGACCAGTCGACGCGGCACGGCTCGGCGGCCGCGGTGATCGCGGCGGAAGTCGCTTCCGAGGGCTTCTCGTCGCTCAGGGCGCCGATCAAGCTCGTCTGCGCCCTCGACGCGACGATCCCCTACAGCGAGCCGATGGAGGCCTACCTCCTGCCCGACGAGGCCAAGATCGTCGATGCCGTGCAGCAGGTGCTCGGCTTCGCGCCGGTGGGCGTCTGATCGATCCCGGCGCAGCCCTCGGCCTCCTCCGCACCATGTGGCGGATCCGCGCCTTCGAGGAGCGGGTCGGCGAGCTCACGCGAGCGGACGAGGTTTACGGTCTCGTCCACCTGAGCATCGGCCAGGAGGGCGTCGCCGCCGGCGTCTGCGGGCAGCTCCGGGCGGACGACGCCGTCTACTCCAACCACCGGGCGCACGGGCACGTGATCGCCAAGGGCGCCCCGATCGAACGGGTGCTGGCCGAGTTGATGGGGCGGGAGAACGGTCTCTGCCGGGGCCTCGGCGGGTCGATGCACCTCGTCGACGCCGAGCACGGGTTCATGGGCGCGACGGGCGTCGTGGGCGGGAATGTGCCGCTCGCGCTCGGAAGTGCACTCGCCTCGCGCTTGCTCGGCAGCGACGCCGTCGCAGTGGTGTTCTTCGGCGACGGGGCCGTCCAGGGCGGGATCTTCGTCGAGTCGGTCAACCTCGCCGCCCTCTGGCGGCTGCCGGCGATCCTCGTCTGCGAGAACAACGGCTTCGCCGAGTTCACGCCGCGCTCAGCGCACACGAACGTCGAGCGGGTCGGCGACGTCGTCGCCCCGTGGGGTCTCGCGCGAGAGACGGTCGACGGCAACGACGTCGTGGCGGTGTACGAGGCGTTCGGCCGGTTCCTGGCCGGGGCGCGCCGCGGCGACGGGCCGATGCTGCTCGAGTGCCTCACCCACCGGTTGCGGGGCCACTACGAGGGCGATCCCGCGCGCTATCGCGAGGCGCTCGCCGCGGAGGAGTGGCAGGAGCGCGACCCGATCCTCCGCCTGCAGCGGCGTGGAGCCGTCGAGGGTTGGTTCGACGGGCGGGTTCCCGGCCGTCTCGAGCACGAGGCTCGGGCCGAGGTCGAGGAGGCTGTTCGCCTCGCCCGCGAGAGTCCGTTCCCGCCGCCGTCGCTCGTCTCCGAGCTGGTCTACGCAGGTTTGTGATGCAAGTCACTTACCTTCAGGCGATCGCCGAGACCCTCGCCGCCGAGATGCGCGCCGACGAGCGCGTCTTCGTGCTCGGCGAGGACGTCGCCGAGGGCGGGCCGTGGGGCGCGACCGCCGGCCTGGCGGATGAGTTCGGTACCGAGCGTGTCCGCGACACGCCGATCAGCGAGGCGGCGATCTGCGGGATCGCCGTCGGCGCCGCCCAGTCGGGACTCCGGCCGGTGGTCGAGATCATGTTCATCGACTTCCTGACGCTTGCTCTCGACCAGCTCGTCAACGCCGCCGCGAAGGCTCACTTCATGTCGGGCGGGCAACTCACCGTTCCGCTCGTCCTGCGCACGCAGGGCGGCGCGGGCCAGCGCGGGGCGGCCCAGCACTCGCAGAGCCTCGAGGCCTGGCTGACCCACGTGCCGGGGCTGAAGGTGGTCATGCCGAGCACCGCGGCCGATGCCGCAGGGCTGCTCGCCTCGGCGATCGCCGATCCCGGCCCGGTCGTGTTCGTGGAGACCAAGACGCTGTACTTCCGGCGCGAGGAGGTCGCCCCGTTCGAGCCGGTTCCGATCGGAAGCGCGCGCATCGTCCGGCCCGGTCGCGACGTGACTGTCGTCGCGCTGTCGCGGCTGGTGCCCGAATCGCTGGCCGCCGCCGACGAGCTGGCCGCCGACGGCATCGACGCCGAGGTGATCGACCTGCGCTCGCTCGCGCCGCTCGATCTCGAGACGATCGTCGACTCGGTCGGGCGCACCCACCGGCTCGTCGTCGCCCACGAAGCCGTGGAAAGCGGCGGCTTCGGTGCGGAGGTCGTGGCGCGGGTGCAGTCGGTTGCCTTCGACGAGCTCGACGGGCCGGTCGAGCGGGTCGGAGCGCCGTTTGCTCCGATTCCCTTCAGCCCGCCGCTCGAGGACGCCTACTTGCCGGGCCGAGCCGAGGTCGTCGCTGCGGTCCGGACGGCGGTGAACCGGTGAAGATCGCGGTGCTTGGGCTCGGCGAGGCCGGCGGCCGCCTCGCCGCCGACCTGACGGCCGCGGGAGCCGAGGTGTCGGGCTACGACCCGGACCCGGCTCGCGGTGCAGTGGGCGACGCGGATATCCCCTCGGCGGTCGGGGGTGCAGGCGTCGTCCTCAGTGTCAACTCGGCGTCCGTCGCCGCCGGTGTCGCCGTAAGCGCCGTTCCGGCGCTCGGCGCCGATGCCGTCTACGCCGACCTGAACACGGGCGCTCCAGCGCTGAAGCGCGAGCTCGCGGGGATCGTCGGCGCCGCACGGTTCGCCGACGTGGCGCTGCTCGGGACTGTTCCGGCTCGGGGTCTCGGCACCCCTGCGCTCGCCTCGGGTCCGGGGGCGAAAGCGTTCACAGAGGTTCTCGTGCCGTTGGGAATGCCCGTGGAGGTGGTGTCGGAGACGCCGGGTGACGCGGCCGCACTCAAGCTGCTGCGCTCGGTGTTCATGAAGGGGCTGGCCGCCGCGGCGATCGAGAGCCACCGGGCCGCCGAGGCCGCCGGAAGCGCCGATTGGCTGGACGAGCAGATCGCCGGCGTCGTCGGCGCGCCGCTCCTCGAGCGGCTGCTCGAAGGCAGCGAGCGGCACGCCGCCCGCCGGGTCGACGAGCTGGAGGCCGCCCGCGCCCTCCTGCTCGAGCTTGGAGTCGAGCCGAGGATCGCAGACGCGAGCGCGGCGATCCTCGCCGAGCTCGCGGCGAAGGACCCGGGGTAGGGTTCGCCGCGGTGGCGGTTCGGGCAGAAGAGCCGGTGGTGCCGAGCGAGCGTGCCCGCGCGCTCGTCCAGGGGGCCTACGACCTCCACGTGCACATCGCGCCGGACGTTCCGACCCGTCGCGTCGACGACCTGACCCTGGCCGCGCGCTTCGCCGAGCTGGGGCTCGCCGGGTTCGCGCTCAAGTCGCACTACACCTCGACCGCCGAGCGCGCCCGGGTCGTCTCGCGCGCCGTTCCGGGCATGAAGGTGTTCGGAACGCTGACCCTCAACAGGGCGGTCGGCGGTCTGAACGCCGTTGCGGTCGAGATAGCCGCTCGGGAGGGCGCCCGCATCGTCTGGATGCCGACCTTCGACTCGCCTGCCGAGACCGCAGGCCGGACAGAACCGAAGCCGGGGCAGACGCTCCCTGCCTGGGCGGCACTGCAACACGAACTGCACGGCCTCGGACTCGGCATCGAGCCGGTCGCGGTGACCGACGGCGACGGCACGATCCTGCTCGAGACCCGCGACGTCCTCCGGGTGGTCGCGCGCCACGGGCTCGTTCTCGCCACGGCTCATCTTGCCCGCGACGACACCTTCGCCGTGGTCGACGCCGCCTTCGCCGAGGGCGTCGAGCGCGTCGTGATCACGCACCCCGAGTTCCCGTGCCAGGACTTCTCGATCGAGGATCAGGTTGCGCTCGCCGACCGCGGCTGCCTGATCGAGCGCTGCCTGAGCACGCCGCTCAGCGGCAAGACGAGCTGGGAGCACGTGTGGGACGGCGTTCGCGCAGTCGGCGTGGAGCGGAACTTCTTCTCGAGCGACTTCGGCAATCCGGACTATCCGCCGGTCGAGGACGGGCTCGCCCTCTGGGCCGACCGGCTCCTCGGAGCCGGCTTCGCCGAGGACGATGTACGGATGATGATCGTCGACGGGTCGAGGCGGGTGGCGGGAGTATGAGGAGGTTGCTCGTGATCGGGGCCCACTCGGCGGACTTCGTCTGGCGTGCCGGCGGTGCGATCGCGGTCACGACCTCGATGGGCGGTGTTGCGCAGGTGCTGGCGCTCTCCTACGGCGAGCGCGGCGAGTCGGGGGAGCTCTGGAAGGAGCCCGGCCGCACGGTCGAAGAGGTGAAGCAGATCCGCCGCGGCGAGGCGGAGCGGGCCGCCGCTGCCCTCGGTGCGACGTTCGAGTGCCTCGACCTCGGTGACTACCCGCTCGACATCGACCGCGAGGGATTGACGGCGATTGCCGACCGCATCCGAGCCTTCGCCCCGGACGTGCTCCTGACGCACACCGATCGCGACCCGTTCAATCCCGATCACGCGGCCGCGTTCTTAGCAGTCGAGCGGGCGAGGGCGCTCGCGGCCGGCGCCGGCGTGCCGAGCGCCTTCGAGATCGTCGAGCCGCCCGAGCTGCTGCTGTTCGAGCCGCATCAGCCGGAGCTCTGCAACTTCACGCCGACCACGTTCGTCGACATCACGCCCGTGATCGAGCAGAAGCGGGCCGCCATGGACGAGATGAAGGCGCAGGCCTACCTGAAGACCTATTACGACCAGCGCGCCGACCAGCGGGGCAACCACGCCCGCCGCTCGTCGGGCAACAGCGCGATCCGCTTCGCCGAGGCCTTCCAGCGGGTGACGCCGCAGGTGGTCGACGCGCTGTGAGCACGGTGTTCGAGTTCCCCGTGTTCGAAGAGCTTGCCCGGCTCGGCAGCGCGACCGTGCACGAGGCGGCGGCGCGCTCGCCCGTTGTCGACGTGCCCCTGATCCAGGTGGTCCCCGGCTCGCGGGCAGCCGGGCCTGCGCGGACCGTCCGCTGCGGCCAGGGCGACAACCTGATGGTGCACGCGGCGATCGCCGAGGCCGAGCCGGGCGAGGTGCTGGTTCTGACCATGCCCGAGCCGGCGCCTGTCGCCATGGTCGGCGAGCTGCTGGCCACGCAGGCGAAGGCACGTGGTGTGGCGGCGCTCCTCGTCGACGGGGCGGTGCGCGACGTTGAGGAGCTGCGCGAGCTCGCTCTCCCGATCTGGGCGCGCTTCGTGCGCGTCAGCGGAGCGGAGAAGCGGGTCCGCGGCACGATCGGAGAGGTGGTCGAGGTGGGGGGTGCGACGATCCGGCAGGGCGACCTGGTCGTGCTCGACGCCGACGGCGCCGTGGTCGTCGAGCGCGTGCGCGTCGACGAGGTGCTCGAGGCGGCCCGGGTGCGCGCGGAGCGGGAACGCGAGAAGCGGGCGAAGCTCCAGGCCGGTGCGCTCTCGTACGACCTCGACGGTCTGCGGCAGCTCGTCGAGGGTTAGATGGAGCCCAGTCACGACCTCGCCCGGATCGGTCATGCGCAGCTACTGACCCCCAGGCCCGAGGAGAGCCTCCGCTTCTTCGTCGACGTGCTCGGGATGGAGGAGGAGGCGCGCGAGGGGCAGTCGGTGTTCCTGCGCGGCTGGGGCGACTACCTGCGCTACAGCCTGGTGCTCACCGAGTCGCCCCGGGCCGGGCTCGGCCACACGGCGCTGCGCGCCTGGAGCCCGGCGGCCCTCGAGCGCCGCGTCGCCGCGATCGAGGCGACCGGGCTCGGGATCGGCTGGATCGACGGCGACCTCGGTCACGGCCCGGCTTACCGTTTTACCGATCCCGACGGTCACGTCTTCGAGGCCTACTACGAGGCCGAGCGCTATGTCGCGCCCGACCACCTGCGGCCGTCGTGGCGCAACCAGCCGCAGCGTTACGTAGGCCGCGGCGCCGCGGTCAAGCGTCTCGACCACGTCAACCTGCTGGCCGCCGACGTCCGAGCGAGCCGCGAGTTCTGCCAGGACGTCCTCGGCTACCGCCTCTACGAGCGGATCGAGCTCGACGACGGCACCGAGACGGGCGCGTGGCTCAGCCTCTCGATCGCGGCCCACGAGCTGATCTATGTCGCCGATGCGTACGGTGTGCGCGGCAGGCTGCACCACCTGGCCTTCTGGGTCGATACCCGCGAGGAGTGCCTGCGTGCGGCGGATTTGTTCGTCGACAACGGCGTGCCGATCGAGGCCGCGCCTTCGAAACACGCGATCGCGCAGGGGTTCTTCCTCTACGGCTTCGAACCCGGCGGCAACCGGATCGAGGTCACCACCGGCGGCTACTTCGTCTACGACCCGGACTTCGAGCCGATCGTCTGGACGGCGGACGAGCGGGCGCGAGGCCAGTTCTGGGGCGTGCGCACGATCGAGAGCTTCCACCACTACGGCACGCCCGACATCGAGCCCGCCTCCGGGTAGTGCAACAAACCGGTGCCTGGCACCGATCTTGTTGCGTAAGTGCATGCCTCATGTATGCAGGCTGATGGGTTCGAGCGCCTTGTTGAGCGATTGACGTGGGCATGGGCACCGCTGATTGCATGCATGAACCGCGCGGTTGTATGCTTCGGTCGTGTCGAGCCGGAGCTCGCAGACGACCAAGGCGACGCTCGGAATCCGCGAGCTCGTGCTCGAGGGGAAGCTGGCGCCGGGCGAGCGGGTCCCCGAGGTCGCGCTGGCCGAGCGCCTCGGCGTCTCACGGACGCCGCTTCGGATCGCGCTCGCGACGCTCGCGCACGAGGGCCTGCTCGAGGCGCTCCGGAGCGGCGGGTTCGTCGTCCGGTCGTTCACCCGATCGGACATCGCCGATGCGATCGAGCTGCGCGGGGTGCTCGAAGGCACCGCCGCGCGCCTCGCCGCCGAGCGACTCCGGAGCCCCGACGAGGTCGCCGAGCTGATCGACGCCTCGCTGCAGCTCGACGAGGTCCTCGACGACCTCTCGCCGGAGTCGATCGTGCGCTACGTCGAGCTGAACGACCGCTACCACGCGGCGCTCGTCGAGCTCGCCCGCAGCGAGGTGCTCGAACGGGCGGTCGCCAACGTGGTCGCGTTGCCGTTCGCCGCGCCCGGCGCGCTCGTCGCCTCACAGGCGGTGCTGCCAAGATCACGGGAGATCCTGACGGTCGCCCAGCACCAGCACCGCGTCCTGATCGACGCGATCCGCGCCGGCCAGGGCGCCCGCGCCGAGGAGATCGGCCGCGAGCACGCCCGCCTGGCCCTCCTCAACCTCGACCTCGTGCTCGAGGACCACGACGCCCTACAGCGACTCGAGGGAGCCCCGCTTCTGCGGAGGGTTGTCTGACAACTCGCTTTCACCGTCCCGAAGGAGGCTGGTAGCCCATGAGTCAGAGGAGCCTGGAAGACGCCATTCGCACAGCCGGAAGCGCCGCCCGGCTGGCGCGCGACTCGCAGATCGGCCCGTACGTCTACCCGGCCGTCCCCGCCGAGTTCACGAACTGGCGTGACGAGCAGGTTTCCTGGCGTGAGACCTGCGCCCTGTTCGACCAGTCCCATCACATGACCGACCTCTACGTCGAAGGCCCGGACACGATCCGGCTGCTCTCCGACCTCGGCGTCAACTCGTTTGCGGGTTTCGCCGTGAACAAGGCGAAGCAGTTCGTTACGTGTACGCCCGACGGCTACGTGATCGGGGACGGGATCTTGTTCTTCCTCGACGAGAACCGCGTGTCGCTCGTCGGGCGCCCGTCCGCGCACAACTGGGTCGCCTACAACGCGGAGACGGGCGACTACGACGTCGCGCTCGAGCGCGACGAGCGCACCGCCGTCAACCCGACCGGCCGCCGCAAGCTCTACCGCTACCAGGTGCAGGGCCCGACCGCGCTCGAGGTGATGGAGCGTGCGACAGGCGGCCCCCTGCCCGAGATCAGGTTCTTCAACATGGGCGAGCTGACCGTCGCCGGCCGCAAGGTGCGCGCGCTCCACCACGGCATGTCCGGCGCTCCGGGCCTCGAGCTCTTCGGGCCGTGGGAGGAGCGGGAAGAGGTCAAGGGCGCGATCGTCGAGGCGGGGCGCGACCTCGGCCTCTGCCAGGTCGGCTCTCGCGTCTACGCGACGAACACGCTCGAGTCGGGGTGGATCCCGTGTCCTGTCCCCGCGATTTTCACCGGCGAGGCTCTGAAGCCCTACCGGGAATGGCTGCCCGCAAACGGCTACGAGGGTACCGGCTCGCTGGGCGGGAGTTTCTGCTCCGACGACATCGAGGACTACTACCTCTCCCCGTGGGACCTCGGCTACGGCGGGTTCGTCAAGTTCGACCACGACTTCATCGGTCGCGAGGCACTGGAGGCAATGGGCGGCGGGGACCCGCCACGGCGCAAGGTCACGCTCGCCTGGAACGGCGAGGACGTCGCGCACGCGATCGGGACGCTGTTCGAGAAGGGGGACCACGCCAAGTACATCGACTTCCCGCTCTCCAACTACTCGACGTGGCCGAACGACCGGGTCATGCACGGTGACCGGATGGTGGGCGTCTCGACGTTCTCCGGCTACAGCTACAACGAGCGCTCGTTCCTGTCGCTCGCAATCGTCGACTCCGAGATCGAGATCGGAAGCGAGGTCGTGCTCGTGTGGGGAGAGGAGGGCGGCGGCTCGGCGAAGCCCGTCGTGGAGCGGCACGTGCAGGCCGAGATCCGTGCGGTCGTCAGCCCGTGCCCGTACTCGGAGGTGGCCCGCACAACCTACGCCGAGGGTTGGCGCACGAAGGCCGCCGTCTAAGAGCCGGCCGAAGCTCCGGCCCGATCATGTCCCTTCGCGAGCAGCTCGTCGGCCCGGGCGTCTTCGTCGCCGTCGCAGAGCTCGTCACGAGCCGCGGGCTGATCACGGCGGACGGCGGCCGCGGGGTGCTCGAGCTCGCCCACGAGCTTGCCGCCGACCCGCGCATCGACGTGCTCTCGATCACCGACAACCCCGGCGGTCACGCGATGGTCGCGCCGGATGCGCTCGGCACCGATCTCGTCGCGAAGGGACAGGAGGTGATCATCCACCTCGCCTGCAAGGACTGGAACCGGAACGCCCTCGAGAGCCGGGGCTGGCAGCTCGGCTCCCAGGGTTTCCAGAACCTGCTCGCACTTTCCGGCGACTACCCGGTCACGGGACACGACGGGCTCGCCGCGCCGGTCTTCGATCTCGACTCGGTCGGCCTGCTGAACCTGCTCTCGGAGATGAACGAAGGGCTCGACGACAAGCGCAGGCCCGGCGAGAAGCTCGCCCGGACCGATTTCTTCCTGGGCTGCGTCGTCACGAACCACAAGCGGTACGAGCGGGAGGTGATGCCGCAATACTTCAAGCTGAGGAAGAAGGTTCGCGCCGGAGCCCGGTTCGTGATCAACCAGATCGGGTGGAACGTGCGCAAGGACGACGAGCTGCTCCGTTGGGTCAGGCAGGAGGAGCTTCCGGTGTCGATGCTCGCGAACGTCTACCTGCTCTCGCGGCCTGCGGCGCGGGCGTTCCACGCCGGCAGGATCCCGGGCGTCGTCGTCACCGACGAGCTGCTCTCTCTGGCCGAGCGCTACGGCGCCGGCGCCGACGGCGGACGGTCGTTCTTCGTCGACCTCGCCGCCAAGCACGTCGCGGTCGCGCGCGGCCTCGGGTTCGACGGCGTCTATCTGGGCGGGCGCACGCCGGCCGCGACGTTCGGGGAGATCCTCGACCGGGCTGGCACGTACCGAACCGTCTGGAGGGAGCTCGCCCGCGAGCTCAGGTTCGGCTTCCCCGACGAGTTCTATCTCTACGAGGAGGATCCCGAGACCCGCCTCTCGTCGGCCGAGCTGACCGGGTCGTACGTCGAGTCGAAGATGCGCAGGCGCACCGAGCTCCGCGTTCCTCTCAGGTACCGGTTCAGCCGGCGGGCCCACGAGGCGGTGTTCGCGCCCGATGCTCCCCTTCACGGCGCCGGGCGCAGCTTCTACCGCTCGATCGAACGGGGCCCGAAGGTCGTGGGCAAGGCGATGCACGCCCTCGAGCAGGCGGCGAAGCAGCCGCTTTTCGGCTGCCGCGACTGCGGGGACTGCTCTCTGCCCGAGATCGCCTACGTCTGCCCGGAGTCGCTCTGCGCCAAGAACCAGCGCAACGGCCCGTGCGGCGGTACCCGCGACGGGCTCTGCGAGGTGTACGACACCGAATGCATCTGGTCGCAGGCGTACGAGCGGCTGAAGGCCTACGGCGAGGAGGAGTCGATGCTCGACGGCCCCGTGGTCGTCCGCGACAACGCCCTCGCCCGGACGAGTGCCTGGGCGAATGCTTTTCTCGACCGCGACCACACGGCCAGAGACAGGCCGGAGTGAACGACGTCGACGTCGCGCGCCTGATCGTCTCGTGCCCCGATCGGCACGGGATCGTGGCCGCCGTCTCGACGCTCCTCGCCGACACGGGCGCAAACATCGTCAACTCGGACCAGCACTCGACCGACCCCGAAGGCGGCAGCTTCTTCCTGCGGATGGAGTTCCACCTCGAGGGACTCGCCGCCGGGCGTGGGCTTCTCGAGTCGCAGCTCGCCGAGATCGCAAGCAGGTTCGGGATGGAGTGGCAGCTGCTGCCGGCGGAGCAGCGCAAGCGAGTCGCACTGTTCGCGTCGCGGCACGACCACTGCCTCCTCGACCTCCTCTGGCGGTGGCGTCGCGACGAGCTCGCGATGGACGTCGTCGCAGTCGTCTCCAATCACCCCGACCTCGCGCCCGAGGTGGAGCGGTTCGGCGTTCCGTTTCACCACATTCCCGTCACGCCGGAGACGAAGTCGAAAGCCGAGTCGACGACGCTCGAGCTGCTCGCGGGACGGGTGGACCTGCTCGTCCTCGCCCGGTACATGCAGGTCCTCTCCGGCGACTTCCTGCGCCGGATCGGCGTGCCGATCATCAACATCCACCACTCGTTCCTGCCGGCTTTCGTAGGCGCCGACCCCTATGTCCGCGCTCACGAACGGGGCGTGAAGCTGATCGGGGCGACGGCGCACTACACGACCGAGGAGCTCGACGCCGGGCCGATCATCGAGCAGGACGTAGCCCGCGTCACCCACCGGCAGGACCCCGACGAGCTCGCCCGGATCGGGCGCGACATCGAGCGGCTCGTGCTCGCGCGCGCCCTCGACTGGCACCTCGACGACCGCGTGATCGTCGACGGCAACCGGACGATCGTCTTCTAGGGGTGAGCTGAAGGCGAACGCCATGGCCGCCTCCGCGGCCAGGTCGACGGCATCCGACGCTCGACCGGGGGTTCCACGAATGCGGTTACGCACCGGATGGTCCGTCATGTAGACGCAGCGGCTCCGCCGCGGCCGATCGTAAGCAGGCGGCCTGTGGTCGCGTGCTCGACCTGGAGCGTCGTGTGCTCGATGCCGAAGCGCTCCGCGAGTAGCCCTTCGAGCTCGCGGCGGACGGCATGGCAGTCGTCCTCGGGCGCCACGAGCACGTGGGCCGAGAGCGCCGGAAAGCCGGAGCCGATCGCCCAGACGTGGAGGTCGTGAACGCTCTCGACGTGCGGCTGCGCGGCAAGTGCGGCGCCGATCTCGGAGGCGTCCATCCCTTCCGGGGCGGCTTCGAGCAGAACGCGGCCCGAGTTGCGTAGGAGCACGTAGGCGGCGCGCAGCATGATCGCCGCGATCGCCAGCGAGGCGACCCCGTCGGCACGCGTGTAGCCGGTGGCGAGGATGACCGCACCGGCGACGGCGGTGATGACGAACGCCACGAGGTCGGTGAAGACATGCTGGAAGCTGCCCTCGACGTTCATCGACCGTCGGTCGGCACGTGAGAGCTGCCAGGTCGCGGCGAGGTTGACCCCGATCCCGACGAGTGCCACGATCACCATCGTCCGTCCGCCGGCGTCGGGCGGGGTGACCAGCCGGCGGATGCCGCCGTAGACGATCAGCAGGCCGAGGACGAGGAGCGTGGCGCCGTTGGCCTGCGCGGAAAGGATCTCGGTCCGCCGCAGGCCGAAGGTGAGGTTCCCGCCCGCGGGCCGCCGGAGCAGCCGGATCACCACCAGAGACATGGCCAGAGCGGCGGCGTCCGTGAGCATGTGGGCGGCGTCCGAGACGAGAGCGAGCGAGTGGGCCAGGATCCCGGCCACGACTTCAACCACCATGTAGCCGACGATGAGGGCGAGCGCGACCGCCAGGTGGCGCGCGTCGGCGTCGACCGACACCTCATGAACATGGCCCGTCTGGCTGCCGTGAGCCTCGTCGGCGGCTTTCCCAGCCATCACGGTCTCATTGTCCCAGAGTTGCCCGCTCACCTCGCTCGGCGCTCGGGAGTTGCGCGCACTGCGGTCTTCGACCATGATCCCACCGTCCTGCCCGCGGGGGGTGCGGGCAAATCGATTTCAAAGGAGACGCATGTTCGTCGCCACAACGTTCCTGACCTTCCTCTGGTCGCTGATCGTGATCTTCTTCATGGTCATCTTCTTCATCCTGCTGTTCCACGTCATCGGCGATCTGTTCTCGCGCCACGACGCGTCGGGGTGGAAGAAGGCGGCCTGGGTGATCTTCCTGATCGTGTTCCCGTTCCTCGGTCTGTTCGTCTACTACATCGCCAACTCCGACGGGATGGCACAGCGCCAGATGGCGCGGATGCAGGCGGCGCAATCCGACATGGACTCCTATATCAAGACCGTCGCCAGCTCGGGCGATCCGACCGAGCAGATCGCGAAGGCGAAGGCGCTCCTCGACGCCGGCACGATCTCGCAGGCCGAATTCGACCAACTGAAGGCCAAGGCGCTCGGCTGATCGGGTCGACCGATTCAGAACGGCGGCGGGGCCTCGACGGGGCCCCGCCGCGGCGGGGCCCGAGCTCGGAGCCGGATGCCGATGTGCCGGGCGAGGACAGGCTTGAGGCGTTCGAGCCCCACGGCACTTGACGCTGCTTCTCGACATAATCCCTCCATGAGCATGCAGGCGACCACTACCGAAGTGCCTCCGGCCGGGCCGGAGCATCCCAAGGAGACGCCGCCGCTGACCAGGGGGCGGAAGATCACGGTGTGGGTGCTGGTGGTGCTGGCGTCGCTGATCGGGCTGATCTCGATCATGACCGTCTGGGTCCAGAGGCAGATGCTCAACAACGACTCGTGGCACCACGCAAGCACTCAGGTGATCCAGGATCCGGCCGTCCAGAACGCTCTCGCCACGGTGATGGTGAACGAGCTGTACGCGAACGTCGACATCTCGGCCGAGCTTCAGAAGCGGCTACCGAAGGACTTCAAGCAGCTCGCCGATCCAGCCGCCCAGGCTCTTCGGTCGCCCTTCACCCAGGGCATCGAGTTCCTGCTCTCACAGCCGAGATTTCAGAAGCTCTTCGTGAACGCGAGCGACATCGCGCACCAGAA
>DATIYE010000083.1:0-17873 GCA_035517795.1 Gaiellaceae bacterium
CGCCGCAATCAGCCGCCGCTCACGCTCCGGCGGCCGAAACCGGGTGCGTTCCAGCCCGAGCGGCTCGCCGACGGTCTCGGCGAACGCGCGGTCGATCGTCGTGCCGACGCGGTCGGCAATCGCCCAGCCGAGCAGCATGTATCCGAGATCGCTGTAGAGCACCGGGCCTGGGACGGCGGCGGCCGCTTCGGCGTAGACCGCATCGCGGATCGCCGGCATGCCGCCGTCCAGTCGGTAGAGCTCGCGGTGAGCGGGCAGCCCGGAGGTATGGGTGAGCAACTGCCGGAGAGTGATCTCGGCATTGGGGAGACCCGGCAGCCAGAGGACGGCCGGGTCGTCGAGCTCCCAGGCGCCGCGCTCGGCCAGGCTCAGGCTCAACGTCACGGTCGAGACCACCTTCGTCAGCGACGCGAGGTCGTAGATCGTGTCGCGCGTCGTCTCGATCCGCTCGCCGACGATGCACGACCAGCCGCCGTGTGCATGCAGTAGCTCTCCTTCGGCATCGACGACGAGCAGCGTGGCGCCGGCCGGGTAACCACTCGCGATCGATTCGCCGAGATGCCGGCCGAGACGATCGCACGCGCGCCGGAAAACGCGTGACGCGCGATCGGCAACGTCGAACTGGACCGCGACTCCGCCGGCCCCTGCCTTCGGGGGTTGCGTCCCGTCCGATGCGGCGCGAACGAGGTGGATCTCGTTGGCCCGCCACTCGAGCTCGACCCGGCGGCCGCCGTCGGGGACGAATCCGGCGGCGGCGTAGAAGCGGAGCGCCCGCTCGTTCGCCTCGAAGACCCAGAGCGTCACGGCCGGGTGTCCTGCAGCCTCGAGCGCCTCAACTGCGTGCTCGAGCAGCCGCCGCCCGATCCCCCGGGCAGCGGCTCGAGGGTGAACGTAGAGGGAGTGGACGTACCCGTTCTCCGAGCCCTCGGGGTCCTCGCCGAAACGGACGAACCCGACGATCGTGCCGTCGGACGCCTCGGCCACCACCACGGTGCCCGACGAGGTGACGTCCTCACCAAGCCACCTCGCGATCGACTCGTGATCGAGTGACTCGAGGATCTCGGCGTCGACAACGCCTGGGTACGCGTCCCGCCATGCAGCGATGAAGACCTCGGCGAGCCCGTCGGCGTCGGCAGCGGTACCCGGCCGTAGAGCCGGCCCGGCATCTGCGGCCGGGTGCCGCTCGAGGTGCTGCCGGAAGCGGAACCGGTCGCCGCGGTAAAGCGACTGCACGTACTCGATCGGCCGGTGCTCGGTGTCGGTCGTGAGCCGGGAGAGCCGGAGCAGCGCCGACCCGGGAGGGCAATCGAGCAGCCTTGCCTCGCGTGCCCCGGCCACGACGGCCTCGATCGTCTCCTCTGCCGAGTCGAGCTCGACCCCGTAGTCGGAGTGGAGCAACTGGTAGAAGGAGACGTTGTCGCCAAGCGATGCCGTGATCCCGTCGAAGCGCTCTGCGTTCAGGAAGAGCACCTCGATCGCGATCGGCTCGCCGTCGGCGAGCCGCAGGCGCTCGATGCGCAAGACCTCCGAGTCTGGCCCGACCCGGAGCGCCGTTGCGACGTCGATCCCGGCCTCGACACGGCTGACCGTGATCAGCTTCGAGCCGGGGACGATGCCGCGCGCGCGCATTTCCTCGGTGTGGCTCGTCAGTCCGAGCGGCTCCTCGATCTTCGCGAGAGCGACGAAGGTGCCCTTGCCTTGACGGCGGAAGATCCGCTGCTCAGCCTCGAGGCCCTGCAGCACATGCCGGACCGTCGCGCGAGAGACGCCGTACTCGGCGCAGAGCTCGCGCTCGGTGGGCAGCGCGGAGCCGGGGACGCGCTCGCGGATCAGCTCGAGCAGCGCCTCGCGCAGGCGGCGCGACTTCAGCTGCGCGACCACGGGTGCGCGCGGCTCAGACAGGTTGGCTCCTCTTTGTTGACCACCCTCCCGCACCATAACCAACTTGACCATACCAATCATGATTTGTAATATCGAGCCGCCCATTGGTCGTCTGCCAGGAGGGAAGAATATGGTCCGGGTACCAGGATTCAGGACGGCTGCGGTCGCGGTCGTCGGCGCCTGCGCGATCGCGGCGTTCGCCGCGGGCGCGTCGGCGCACAACGCTGCCAGCAGCACAGTCGTCTTCGCGAACACGTCGAGCGTCCAGAAGCTCGACCCGGACGTCGTCACGAACTTCGTCGACTTCCAGGCCCTCCACCTGATCTACGACACACTCGTCACCTACAACGACAAGCTGCAGCTCACGCCCGATCTCGCGACGAGCTGGTCGTTCTCGAACGGCGGGAAGACCATCACCTTCCAGCTGCGCAAGAACGTCAACTTCACGGACGGCACGACCTTCACATCGGCAAACGTCGTGGCCTCGCTCGAGCGCGTGAAGGATCCGAAGACCGCCGATGCGGCCTCGTCGTTCATCGCTTCGGTGACGAAGATCGTGCCGGACGGCACCTACGCCGTGAAGCTGCTGCTCTCGCACCCGGACGCTTCGGTGCTGAACGGCCTCACCTCGCTCAACCTGGCGATGCTTTCGACCAAGTCGATTGCGGCCGGAACGCTCTCCAAGACGCCGGTCGGGACGGGGCCTTACCAGTTCGTCAGCTGGGTGCCGAACAATTCATTCACGGTCAATGCGAACCCGGGCTGGTGGGGGGGCAAGGTGACCGTTCCGCAGGTCGAGATCAAGACGATCCCGAACGAGCAGTCGATTGCCTCGGCACTCCAGGCCGGGACCGTGCAGATCGGGCTGATGACGCAGCCGCAGATCACCGAGCACCTGCCCGGCTCGATCGACGTGCAGAAGGTGCTCGACCTGTCCTACCGGGCGCTCATGCTCCAGGACCGGACCGGCCCGCTCGCGAACCTCTACAACCGGCTCGCGATGGCGTGCGCGCTCAACCGCCAGTCGGTCCTCACGAGCTCCGTGCTCGGCCAGGGGAAGGTCATCGGCCCGGTGCCGCTCGGTCCCTACACCTCGAGCCCGATCTCGGCCGTCTGCCCGACGCAGAACATCCCCATGGCCAAGTCGTATCTCCAGAAGGCGGGCAACCCGGGCGGCTTCACCTTCACCGCGATGACCTCGACCGACCTCGACGCCACGAGTAGCGCACAGGCGATCGCGGTGCAGTCGCAGCTCAAGCAGGCCGGTATCACGATGAACATCTCCAACCTGGCCAGCAACGCCTACATCCAGGACTGGCTGAAGGGCAAGTTCCAGGGCGCCTTCGCCGAGAACGACGCCGATCCGAACCCGTACACCATGTACGGGCGCTACTTCGCCCCGGGCGCCAACCTCGGCGTCCCGTCCGGCTACAGCAGCGCCGCGCTACAGCGGATCCTCACGAAGAGCGACTCGGTGACCACTCCTGCCGCCGCGGCGGCCCAGTTCAAGGCGCTCTCGACCTACCTGACCGCGAACGCCGTCTGGCTGTGGCTCTTCGACGGCTACGTCTACGCCGCGGTCACCTCGAACGTCCACGGGTTCTCGCTTCCGCCGACCCGCGAACTGAACTCGATCGCAAAAGCGACGGTTTCCTGACCGCGAGCCCGCGGCCTGCCGGTCGTGCCAACATGGCCGGCAGGCCGCGGATGTTCGATTCGAGAAACCGTGCACTGGCGCTGACGATCGTCCGGCGGACGGTCAGCACCCTGATCACCCTGCTCGGGGTGGCGATCATCGTCTTCGTCATCCTGCGCCTGCTGCCCGGCGACGCGATCACGGCCTCGCTCGGCGTGAACGCCGGGCTGCTCTCGCCGGCACAGCACGCCGCGCTCGTTCACTTCTACGGGCTCGGCAAGCCGCCGGTGCAGCAGTTCTTCTCCTGGCTCGGCGCGAGCTTCAGCGGCAACCTCGGCGTCTCGCTCTCGGCGCAGCAGCCCGTCTCGACGCTGATCGACCAGGCGGCGCCGGTGACGCTCGAGCTTTCGATCGTCTCGCTCGTGCTCGGCCTGCTGATCGGCGTCGGCTTCGGCATGATCGGCGCGCTCAAGCCCGGCAAGGTCGGCGACGAGGTCGGCCAGGGCATCGCCGTGGTCGGGCTCGGCGTGCCGGTCTTCGTTCTCGGCACCGCACTCGTCACCTTCCTCTCGTCGCACTTTCACTACTTCCCCTCCTCCGAGCCGTACGCGAGCCTCTTCAGCGACCCCTGGCTGAACATCCAGCAGATCTTCTTCCCGTCGCTCGTCCTCAGCATCGGGATCGGGGCCGCGATCATGCGGACGACGCGCGCCGCGGTGCTCGAGGTGAGCAGCCAGAACTTCGTGCGCACGGCGCGCGGGAAGGGGATCAAGGCGCGCGTGGTCACGTGGCGCCACCTCTTCCGCAACGCGCTCGTCCCGATCGTGACGATGTCGGGGATCCAGCTCGGCTACCTGCTCGGGGGCACCGTCATCGTCGAGCAGATCTTCATCCTCCCCGGGCTCGGGCGGCTGCTCGTCACCGCGATCAACGAACGCGACTTCCCGGTCGTGCAGAGCATCACGATGCTGTTCGCGACCGCGTTCGTGCTCGTGAACCTCGGCGTCGACGTCATCTGCGCGCTGATCGACCCGCGCTCGAGGGGCCGCTAGATGGCGATCACCGGCCCCGATCCGCTGACCGCGGCCCGTCCCGACCAGCCCGTCGCCAAGACCCGGCGGCTGCGGCTCTCGGGCGGCGGGTTCTGGGCGGCACTGTGGGCCAGCCGGAGCGGGAAGTTCGGCATCGTCCTCGTCGGAATCACGCTGCTCGGCGCGCTCGTCAGCATTCTCGGCCTCGCGCCCTACGACCCCCAGCACCAGGACCTTGCTGCGAACCTGGCGGCGCCGAGCTCGGACCACTGGCTCGGCACCGACAACTTCGGCCGCGACCTCTTCTCGCTCGTGCTCGAAGGCATCGTCGTCTCGCTCGAGATCGCCGTCCTGGCCACGCTGATCGCCGGCGTGTTCGGCTCGCTCGGCGGGATCGCCGCCGGTTACCTCGGCGGCACGACCTCGACGCTGATCATGCGCGCGAGCGACATCCTCTTCGCGATCCCGGCAATCCTGCTCGCACTGGCAATCGTGACGGCGCTCGGGCCCGGGATCCTCGACAGCGCGCTCGCGATCGGCATCGGCTGGATCCCGATCTTCGTCCGGGTCGTGCGTGCGCCGGTGCTGTCGCTCCGGAACGCCGACTTCGTGCGGGCCGGGCAGGTGCTCGGCTTCTCCCGCCGCCGCGTGCTCTTCCGGCACATCCTGCCGAGCGTCTACGGCGTGATCGCCGTGCAGACGAGCCTTGCGCTCGCCTGGGCGATCCTCGCCGAGGCGAGCCTCAGCTTCCTCGGTCTCGGCCCGCCCCCGCCGACAGCGTCGCTGGGGCAGATGGTGTCGGACTCGAGCAGCCTGGCCGGGATCGCGTGGTGGACGCTGGCCGCGCCTTCGCTCGCGATCATCATCGCGGTCGTCGGCTTCAACTACCTCGGCGACGGGCTGCGCGACGCCGCCGACCCGAGAAGCAGAAGGAGCTGAGCATGCGTGTGATCGGGATGATCTCGGGTACGTCGTTCGACGCGATCGAGGCCGTCGCGGCCGAGCTCGAGCTCGACGGGCCGGAGCTCGTGGCCGACCTGCGGGCGCATGTGTCGGCCGACTACCCGCTCGAGGTTCATTCCGCGATCGCGGCTTCGCTGCCGCCCGCGACGACCTCGGTCGACGATGTCTGCAAGCTCGACACGGCGATCGGACAGCGGTTCGCCGAGGTCGCCGCGGAGGTCGCCGAGGCGGCCTTCCGCGGCGAGGTCGACGTCGTCTGCTCGCACGGCCAAACGGTCTACCACTGGGTCGAGGGCGCACACGCGCTCGGCACGCTGCAGCTCGGCCAGCCGGCGTTCATCGCCGAGCGGACGGGCGCCACGGTCGTCGGCGACGTCCGTGCGCGCGACGTCGCCGCAGGCGGACACGGAGCGCCGCTCGCCAGCCTGCTCGACGTGCTCCTGCTGGGGTGGCACCCCGAGTCGGTGCGCGGCTCGCTCAACCTCGGCGGCATCTCGAACGTGACCGTCGTCGGCCCCGACCGGGAGCCGCTTGCCTACGACATCGGCCCTGCCAACGCGCTCGTCGATGCGGTCGTGAGCGAGGCGACGGGCGGCCGCGAGACCTTCGACGACGGGGGGCGGCGAGCAGCTGCCGGCACGGTCGACGACGAGCTGCTGGCGGCGTTCCTGGACGAGCCGTACTACGAGCTGCCCCCGCCGAAGTCGACCGGAAAGGAGCTCTTCCATCTCGCCTACGTGCGCGAGCGGGTCGGCACCCGCGAAATCTCGACCGGCGACCTGCTGGCGACGCTGACCGCGCTCTCGGCAGAAACCGTCGCCGCCGAGCTCCGGCGGCTCGAGGTCGTGGATGTCGTTGCGGCAGGCGGAGGCACGCGCAACCCCACGCTGATGGGCGAGCTCGCCCGGCGCCTTCCCGGCCTGCCGATCGAGCGGTTCGACGTGTTCGGGATCCCCGAGGCGGCCAAGGAGGCATTCCTCTTCGCGGTGATCGGCTTCCTCACCGTCCATGGGCTCCCCGCCTCCGTTCCCTCGTGCACCGGCGCCCGGCACGCGTCCGTCCTCGGCGCGATCGTGCCCGGAACGGCTCCCCTGAAGCTGGAAGCGGGCGCTCGGGCTCCGACGCGGCTGGCCGTGCGCACCCCTCTGCAGTCGTGACCCAGCCGCTGCTCTCGATCCGAGGGCTTCGAGTCGGGCTGCGCCGGCGCAAGCAGACGGTCGAGCTGATCCGGGGCGTCGACCTCGACGTCGCCCCCGGCGAGAAGGTGGGCATCGTCGGCGAGAGCGGCTCGGGCAAGACGCTCACGATGCTCTCGGTCCTGAGGTTGCTGCCCTCCCAGCTGCAGATCCTCGGCGGCGAGATCGGCTTCGGCGGCGAAGACCTGCTTCGCGTGGCGCCGGAGCGTCTGCGCCAGGTGCGCGGCGGTGAGGTCGCGATGGTCTACCAGGACCCGATGACCTCGCTCAACCCGCTGCTGCGAATCGGATCGCAGATCGAGGAGACGCTCCACGCCCACGGCGTCGAGGGCGGCCGCGCGGCGGCCCGAACGCGGGAGGTGCTGGGCCACGTCGGGCTGCCCGACCCGGAGCGCATCGAGAGCTCCTACCCGCACGAGCTGTCGGGGGGGATGCTCCAGCGCGTGATGATCGCCATGAGCCTCTCGACCTCGCCGCGGGTGCTCGTCGCCGACGAGCCCACGACCGCCCTCGACGTGACGATTCAGCAGCAGATCCTCGATCTCGTCGAGTCGCTCCAGACCGAGACCGGCATGGCCGTGGTCTGGGTGACCCACGATCTCGGCGTCGTCGCCCGCCTCGTCGACCGCGTGGCGGTGATGTACGCGGGGCGCGTGGTCGAGCACGGCTCGACACGGGACATCTTCGCGAGGCCCCAGCATCCCTACACGGCTGCGCTGCTCGCCTCCCTCCCGGGGCCGAGTGCCGAGCATCGGCTGCCTCTCCGCCAGATCGGCGGATCGCCACCGGACCCGGGGCAGCTGGCGGGCGGCTGCCCGTTCCGGTTCCGCTGCTCCTCCGCCGACGACCACTGCGCGGCCGAGGAACCTGCGCTGCTTCGGCGCGGCGCCGGTCAGTTCGCCGCGTGCTGGAAGGAGCCGTCGACGTGGGTGCAGTGACGCTTCGGGCCGAGGGCCTCGTGAAGGAGTACGCGGGCAGGAGGGGCCGCCCGCCGGTGCTCGCCGTGCGCGACGTCTCGCTCGAGCTCGAGGCCGGCCAGACGCTCGGCGTAGTCGGTGAGAGCGGCTGCGGCAAGTCCACGCTGGCCCGCCTGCTCGTCGGCCTCGAGGCACCGACCGCAGGAACGGTCGAGGTCGAGGGCGCGCCGGTCAGCGCCGGCACGACGAGCGAACGACGCGCGCTTGCCCGACGCATCCAGCTCGTTTTCCAGGATCCGTTCTCCTCGCTCGACCCTCGGCTGAACGTCGAGCAGGCGCTCGGCGAGGTGTTGAAGGTCCATCGTCTCGCGAGGCGCGGAGAGCGGCCTGACCGGATCGCCGGCTTGCTCGAGATGGTCGCGCTCGGACCCCGTTTTGCCCCCCGCTATCCGCACGAGCTGTCGGGCGGACAGGCCCAACGGGTCGCGATCGCGCGTGCGCTCGCGGTCCAGCCGCGCATCCTCGTTCTCGACGAGCCGACCTCGGCCCTCGACGTCTCGGTTCGAGCCGAGGTCATGAACTTGCTGATCCGCCTGCAGGAGGAGCTCAGCCTCACGTTCGTGTTCATCAGCCACGACCTCGGCATGGTCCGCCACATCAGCGACCACATCCGGGTCATGTACCTGGGGCGAGTCGTGGAAGCGGGCCCCTACGACGGCGTTCTGGACAACGCTCTTCACCCGTACACACGCGCGCTCGCTGCCGCCGTTCCTGTGCCCGACCCGGTTCTCGAAGCGGGCCGGCGCGAGCAGGAGCCCCCGCGGGCGGCGGCGGCCTTCGCCGAGCTCGAGTCGGGCTGTCCCTACAACCCCCGCTGCCCGCTGGTCGAGGACGTCTGCCGGAGCATCGACCCGCCGCTCGTCGAGCTGGCGCCGGACCACTTCGGCGCCTGCCACGTAGCCGCCCGCGAGGCGGGGCTCTGACGTCGGACATTCGAGCTAATAGGGCGGGGGTCGAGGCGAGCAGCGAATCACGTAAGCTCGCGGCATGGACAGCGATCGGGCGCGGCAGCTACTCGATACCGAGCGGGCGCGGATCGAGGAGGCGCTTGGCCGGCTTGCACACCAGGACGACGGCGAGATCGCCGGCGAGGACCCGGCCGGCCTTGCAAGCAACCTGTACCAGGACGAGTTCGACGCGGGGCGGGCTGAAGACCTACGCGAGCAGCTGGCCGCCGTGGAGCGAGCCGAGCAGCGCCTTGCCGCAGGCACCTACGGTCTCTCGACCCGGAGCGGCGAGCCGATACCCGACGCACGGCTCGAGGCTCTCCCGACGGCCGAGCTGACGGCAGAGGAAGAGCGTTCACCCACGGGTGGGTGAGCTTCCGACTGCAGCCGGCCGCGAAACGGCCGGCGCACCTCTCCCGAGTGCGCGCATCCGGAAGTGGAGCGGACGTTCGACGACCGCCTGGGCCGGGCCGACGAGCAACCCTTGAAGCCGGCGGATGGCGTCGAGATGGTCGCCGGTCCAGACGATCCGGACCGCGACTGCACCGGCACTCTCGTCCTCGGCGTCCAGGTCGTGTCGTACCGCCCGGATCAGGCGGCCGGCGGCTTCGGGGTCCGGTGCGAGCGTGCCGGGGATCGCGTCCTGACCGGCAAGAGCGCGTGCGAAGGCCTCGTACCAGCCGGAGACGGCGTCGACAGTCGCGAGCAGCTCGTCGCGCGCACTCGCCCGATCGGCTCGTGAGCGGCCGTCATCGCGTTGCCAGAGGTCGAGTACCCCTTCTGCGGCGAGTCGCAGGCCGGCGACGCCGTTCACGAGTGCGGTCACGTCGCTGAGCCGCACCGGCTTGGTGCCGCGCTCGGCGAGATAGCTCCGGAACGCATCGTCGAGCCGTCGTGAGGCAGCCGCAGCTCGGGTCGCTTCGGCATCCGGGCCGGGTCGGGACGGTAGGCCGCTGTCGCAGCGGCCGATCCCGAATCGCACTGCGGCCGCGAAGTAGCGCGCGCTCTCGGCGTAGGCTTGCGCCAGTGCTCGCGCCAGCGCCCCGGCTGCCCCTCGCGGCCAGAGCGCCAGCCCGACAAGAAGGCTGACCGCGCAACCGATCGCGACGTCCTCGACGCGAAGCAGCCCGACGTGCCACCCGGCCGGCTGGAGGATGTTGAAGAGGATCACGAGCGTGACCGTGAACGCAGCCTGGCCCGCGGCGAACGAGATCGCCGCCGGGGCGAAGCCGGCAACCAGGATCGCCGGCGGAAGCAGCAGCCACAAGAGCGTGGTGTTCGTCCCGATCGCGGTGACCAGACCGGCTCCTATGGCAACGCCGACCGCAGTGCCGACGAGGGCACGCACGATGTTCTGCCCGGTGTTCAACGCGCTCGAGCGGAGCACGGAAAGGGTGCCGAGCACCACCCAGAACGAGTGCTGCACACCCGAGAGATCAGCGACGAGAACGGCGAGGCCGAGCCCGACCGCGCCGCGCAGGCTGTTGTGCAACCAGACCGAGTGCCGTTCGAGGTGGGCGCCGGCGCGCTCCTGCGCACTGGTGAGAGGCCCGCCGATCCCTCTCGGCTGACGGCCGAGCATTCGCTCGAGCCAGCTGCGTCGCTCGGCAGCCGCGGTCAGCTCGACGTTTCTCGCGATCTGCGAGACCACGAAGCTCAGCTCCTGCGCCCGGAAGCTCGGATCGAGCGACGAGACCATCTCGTCGACCGGCTGCTCGCCGGCCGCCGTCCGGGAATCCGCCTCGCGGCGAATGGACGGGGCGATGGTCGTGCGGCGCTCGAGTCGCGCGAGGGCGAGTCGCAGCTCGTCCAGGCTCGAGCTCAGCGCTTCCGGCGGCCCACCCCTGATCGCGAGCAGATCGCCCGCCGTTTCGAGAACCCGTGCGGCCGCCGACTTCACCTCGCACACCTCCGGATCGGCCGGGATCACCGTTGGTCGCGGCGGCTGGACGATGATCGCGTTCAGCCACTTCACCTCATCCACCAGGCGCACGACGGTGCGCGCGCTCGTGCTCAGCCCGGTGGGCCGATAGGGCGTCGCGAAGAACACTCCCTGCAAGGTCGCGACCGCGTCGCCGGCGCGTGCGATCGCACCGTCCCGCTCGACCTCCGACGGCCGGTTCTTCCCAGACAGGAGGTAGGCGGCATCGACGCGCAGCCGTTCGGCCAGGGCACGGCAGGCCGTCGTTGCCGCGTCGCGCAGCGGATCGCGTA
Source organism: Gaiellaceae bacterium (assembly GCA_035517795.1). Taxonomy (GTDB): domain Bacteria; phylum Actinomycetota; class Thermoleophilia; order Gaiellales; family Gaiellaceae; genus PALSA-600. The sequence goes on from DATIYE010000083.1 coordinate 10,846, forward strand.
CCGGCGCCGGCCACAGAAGCGCGACCGCAAACAGTGACACGGTTGCCGCCAGACCCCACCCGGCCAGACGGTCGGGAATCGATGACGCGGGTGCGGGAAGAGAGACCGGAAGGATGAACGCCAGGAGCAGCGACACCGTCGCGCCAGCCAGCACCGAACTGACGACACCGACAAACAGCACCCCGAACCCCACCAGCGCCATCGCCGACGCCGCCACCCAGGCAGGACGCGACGCCAAGGTGGCGAGACACACGAACCCGGCGCCCGCAGCCCCGAGCGCGGCCTGCGCCTTGAGCCGATCGCCCATCGGGCCACCGAAATCGACCAGCAGCAGCATCGCGAACGACCCGAACGCAGCGAATGTCGCCAACGCAGGGCGCCCGAGCACCTCCTGGCCGAACGCGAACATCGCCGGCATCACGAGCGCAGCCCGCCCCGCGCGCCGCAATGCCGCCAGTCCCGGATCGCGAGTCCGTAGACGCCGGCCCAGGGCGGTCACCATCGAGTTCACCGGCCAACGTCTATCAGGCTCCGCCGGTTGCCTCGGCGTGAGCAATCGGGGTAGCTCAGAGGTAGCGTTGCGGCGATGGCTGAGGGATGGCCTGCGCTTCGGTACGAGGAGTGGCGCCAGACGTGCGACACGCTTCATGCGCACACCCAGGTGCTGGGAAAGTTGGCGGCGGCGTTGGCTCCACCCGAGCCTCAGCTTCAGCACGCTGCGCTACGTCTGAGCGCTCGCGGTTGGGAGACGCTTCCCCTGCCTGCTCCGAACGGCTCGGGCGCGTTGGCCGTCTTGCTCGACCTGCGGAGCTGCGAGGCGGTCGTCGAGCACAGCGGCGGGCAGGCGAGGCGAATCGCGCTCGTCCCCGACCGGCCGGTCGGCGCGGTCACTCGCGAGGTGCTGGCCGCCGTCCGGTCGCTCGGCGGGGAGGTGGAGATCGACCCGAGACCGCGCGAGACGCCCTGGACGATTCCGCTCGACGAGGACGACGAGCACGCGACCTTCGACCCGGTACAGGTCGGCACGTACTTCGAGGCCGCGACCCGCGCTGCCCAGGTGCTGGCCTCGCTTCGGGCTCCCTACCGGGGTCGCTCGACACCGGTCAACGCGTGGTGGGGATCCTTCGATCTCGCCGTGTCCCTCTTCTCCGGCCGGCCGGCCGAGCCTCCGTCGGAGGACTTCATCATGCGCAACTCGATGGACGCAGAAGAGGTCGCAATCGGCTGGTGGCCCGGCGACGAGAGGTATCCGCGCCCGGCCTTCTACGGGTACGCACATCCCGCGCCCGAGGGCTTCTCTTCAGGCTCGCTCACACCGGCGACGGCTCGATGGGACGACTCGCTGGGCGAGTTCGTGCTCGACTGGGACGACGTCCGCGGGAATCTCGATCCCCACGGGACCGCGCTCGCGTTCGCGCGCTCGACGGTCAGGCATGCATGCGCCGTTTGCGGCTGGGATCCGGTGCTTGCCGCGACCGTCGAAGGGACTCCACCGCCGGTCGTGTGAGCGCTCGCCTACTGATCAGATAGGGCGCGCGCACGAACGCGCCGGCCGCCGGCCGCCGTCGCCGGCGTGATCGACGACGCGATCGGCGTCGAGCCGACGCCGTAGGTGGAAGGGGGCGGCGTGCTCGCCCGCTCGCGCGACAATGGCGGCGTGAGCCGAAAGCCTCCGCGCGCCCGGTTCCGCAAGACGGTGGCCCTGCTGGTGATCACGGCGACCGCGATCACCCCGGTTGCGATCGCGGCCGTCTGGCTGCGTGAGGAGCTCCTGAACACCGACCGCTACGTCGCGACGGTGACTCCGCTCGCCTCGAACCAGGCGATAATCACCGCCGTCTCCGATCAGATCGCGACCCGGCTCCTCGACCAGGTCGATGCCTCCGTCGTCGAGAAAGAGGTCGGAGTCCTCTCGCCGCTGCTCGGCGCGACCGCACACGGCTACGTCCAGCAGGCGATCGAGAGGCTCCTGGGCACGACCCAGTTCAAGCAGCTCTGGGTCATCGTGAACACCCAGGCGCACGAGGCGCTGGTCGCGGCGCTCGAAGGCAAGCGGAGCTCCCTGGTCGCACCCGACGGGAGCGTCGACCTCGACCTTTCCAACATGGTCGCGGCGGCGAGAGACGCGCTCGTCGCCCACGGGCTGACGATCTTCGAGAAGGTCGACCCGAACGAGCTCGGCCACCGGTTCACGATCGCCCGGCCGGACACGCTTCGCAAGGGGCGGCAGGCCGTCTCGGTGCTGAGGAAGCTCGCGATCGCCCTGCCGGTAGCCGCAGCCGTTCTCTACGGCCTCGCCCTCCTGATCTCGCGTGAGCGGCGACGGACGCTTCTTCGTACCGGCGTCGGCCTCGCCGTCGCCGGGATCCTCGGCATCGCGGCCGTCCTCGCCGGACGCTGGTTCTACCTCCACGATGTCGTCGGGACGCAGGTGCCCGCCGACGCCGCCCGCGCGTTCTACAACACGGTCTTCCGGACCCTCCGGCTCGCCTACGAGATCACCTGCATCGCCGGAATCGGCGTCGTCCTCGTCGCGATCGTCGCAGGCCCCTCGCGCAGCGCGACGCGGATCCGGGCCACCACCCTGAGCACGGCCGGCGGCCTCGCCGATACCGCCGTGGGGGACAGCGCCACGAGCTCCTGGGTCGCGGCGAACAAGAGCACGCTGCGAACGGTCGCCGTCGTGCTCGGACTGCTCGTCCTGCTCGCTGCGCACCACCAGACGCTCCGGCTCGGTGTCGAGATCGCGATCGTCGTACTCCTGGTGCTGGGGTTGATCGAGATCCTGGCCCGGCCGCACGGCCGAGGACGCAGCGCGGTCCCCTGAGAAGCGCGATACCTTGAGAGCATGGCCGACCCGGAGGCGAAGCCGTACGGGAGGCAGGCATTCCTGATTCTGCTCGCAGGGGGGATCTCGTCGTTCTGGTGGGCGTCGAGGGCGAGCAATGTCCTCTCCCCCGTCACCTCCGCCTTCTCCCAGCTCGTCGGCAACCTGTTTCCGGTCGGCGGCTGGCGGATCTACACGATCTCGGGCTCGATGCCGATCTTCGACCCGGCGAGCTACCGCCTCGAGATCAGCGGACTCGTCCGCAGGCCGCGGAGCTTCACCTACGACGAGCTGCTCGCCCTGCCGCGCGCACACCAGGTCTCGACGTTCCACTGCGTCACCGGTTGGACGGTCGACGACGTCCGCTGGTCGGGCGTGCGCTTCAAGCATCTGCTCGACCTGGTCGAGCCGCTTCCCTCCGCGAAGGCGCTCCGTTTCGACTCCCTGGAGGTTCCCTACAACGACTCGCTCACGACCGAGCAGGTCCGACTGCACGATGTGATGCTCGCGCTCGAGATGGACGGTCGGCCGCTCTCGCGCCCCCACGGCTCCCCGGCCCGGGTCGTGATACCCGAGATGTACGGCTACAAGGGCGTCAAGTGGCTGTCGAAGATCGAGCTCGTCTCCCACCAGCCGACCGGCTACTGGGAAGGCCTCGGCTACGACCAGGACGCCTGGGTGGGCCACTCCAATGGCTACGGCACCTAGCGGCCGCATCAGGCGCTGGGGTCGCACCGAGCGTGCGGTGCACTGGATCCACGCGGCCGCGTTCTGCGTGCTCCTCGGCTCGGGGCTTTGCCTCTACCTGCCGAGCCTGGCGGAGGCCGTCGGACGGCGGCCGCTCCTGAAGACGATCCACATCTACACGGCGATCGCCTGGGCGATCGCGCTCACGCTCGTCGTGGTCGTAGGCGACCGGCGGGCGCTTCGACGCACCGTCCGAGAAGTCGACCTGTTCGACGCCGACGACCGCGCCTGGCTCCGCGGCCGCCGCGTGCCGCAAGGGCGGCTGAACGCGGGCCAGAAGCTGAACACGGTGGCGACGGCCGCATTCGCGATCCTCTTCGCGATCAGCGGCTTCTTCCTGTGGCTCGGCGAGCGCGACACCCGGTTCCGCCTGGCCGACGCGCTGCTCGTGCACGACTACCTGATGTACGTCTCGCTCATCCTCTTCCTCGGTCACCTCTGGCTGTCGCTCCTGATGCCGTCGACGCGCCATGCGCTCTCGGGCATCACGCGGGGCTGGGTGCGCGAGGACTGGGCTGCACGGCGGCACTCGAAGTGGGTCGCGGCGATGCGGGCCGGCGAGGAGCCCTGAAGAGCCGGGGCGGGAATGAGCCGCGGCCTCAGCCCTCGACGGGCTGCCAGCGGAAGCCGCGGATCGCGGCGACGAGGCCGATCAAGCCCCAGACCCCGACGACCGCGATCGCCCCCAGGTCGGTCCACAGGTGCTGGTTTCGCACCATCACGTCGCGCGTCAGCTGGGTGTAGTGCGTCAGCGGCAGTACCTCGGCGATCACCCGCAGGAACGCCGGGTAGTCCTTCGGCGTGAAGAACGTACCCGAGATGATCGCCATCGGCAGGTACACCGCGTTGATCACCGCCGAGGAGCCCTCTGCCGAGCGCACGAGGCCCGTGATCCCGAGCCCCATCGCCGCGAAGCAGAGCGCGCCGATCGCGAGCACGACGAAGAGCGAGAGCAACCGTGAGGGCACTGCCACCGAGAAGAACAGCCGCCCGGCGCCGATGATCAGCCCCGCCTCGATCAGGAAGACGACGAAGGTCGAGACGAGCACGGCGACCAGGTAGGTCGGCGCCGGCAGAGGCGTGGAGCGGATCCGCTTCAGGATCCCGGACTCGCGCCGGACGACGAGCGTGATCGCCAGGCCGGCGAAGCACGTCGCCGCGACCCCGTAGCCGATCATCCCCGCCTCGAGGAACGAGGCCGCCCGGATCCCGCCCTCCTTGGTGATCCGGTCGTTCCCGTAGACGGATGCAAAGATCAGGAAGAAGATCACCGGCAGGAAGAACGTGAAGAACGCCGCCTCGCGGTTGCGCCAGAACAGCAGCTGCTCGGCGCGGAGCTCGTGGCCGAAGAGCCTCATCGCGCCTCGGCGTCGGCCTCTTCCTGGGCAGAGGTCAGCTCCAGGTAGACGTCCTCGAGGGTGGGGCGCCGGACCTCGAGCTCGAGCAGCTCCTCGCCGCGCTCGAGCGCCTCGGCGGTGAGCTCGTGCAGGCGGCGGGTCGGCTCTGTCGTCTGCTCGACCACCACCTCGCCGTTCCGCCGGAAGCGGATCTCCGTCTCGGAGCTACCGCCGGTGAGCTCTGCGGGCGAGCCGACGCGGACGATCCGGCCTTCGCGCAGCACCGCGACGCGGTCCGAGAGCTGCTCGGCCTCGTCGAGGTAGTGCGTCGTGAGCAGGATCGTGGTGCCGAGCGAGCGGAGGTTCCGGATCGTCTCCCAGGCGGCCCGGCGCGCGCCGGGATCGAAGCCGGTCGTCGGCTCGTCGAGGAAGACGAGCTCGGGGTTGCCGACGAGGGCGAGCCCGAGGTCGAGGCGCCGCTTCTGGCCGCCGGAGAGCGTCCGGCAGCGCGCGTCGGCCTTGTCGCCGAGGCCGACGATCTCGATCACCTCGGTCACGTCCCGCGAGCTCGCGTAGTAGCCGCCGAACAGCTCGAGGCTCTCGCGCACGGTCAGGTTGGGGTAGAGCGACGAGGACTGCAGCACGACGCCGAGGCGCTCGCGCCACTCCTTGCCGGCCCGGACCGGGTCGACCCCGAGCACCTCGACCTCGCCGGCGTCCCGGCCGCGGTAGCCCTCGAGGATCTCGACCGTCGTCGTCTTGCCGGCTCCGTTGGGGCCGAGCAGGCCGAACACCTCGCCCGCGCCGATCTCGAAGTCGATACCCCGCAGGGCTTCGTGCGAGCCGTAGCTCTTCCGGAGGCCGGAGACGCGAACCGCGGCAGGCACGGTCAGAGCTCGACCTCGGCGAAGCCCGCGGTGGGGAAGCGCACCTCGCGGCCGGTCAGCTCGAGCAGGATCTCGCTGCAGTCGGGCTGATGCCCGACCGTCACCACGGTCTCGCCACGGCCCGCGACTGCGGCACGCAAGCTGTCCGCGTCGGCGCCGGGAGCGAGCCGCTCGTCGATCTCGACCTCGAGTCCGGCGGCCGCTGCGATCGCCTCGGCGGTCTCGCGGGCCCGCAGAAGCGGGCTCGAGACGACGGCATCGAGCTCGCGCTCGGCGAGTAGCTCGCCGAGCATCAGGGCCGCCTCGCGTCCCGAGTCGGTGAGGGGCCTCGCCGTGTCGGGGCCGCCGGGGGCGGCCTTCGCGTGGCGCACGACGATCACGAGCACGGCGCCACCCTATCGGCGCGGTCTGCGAGCTCCTCGATCGGGAGCAGAGCCGGGTCGACACCCTCGCCGGGTAGCGTGTCGGGATCCATCGGTCGAGTGTAGACAGGAGCGCGATCGGGGCCCTCTCGCTCCCAACCGTCTAGTCTCGGCCGATGCGCACTCTCCGCTACGTCGTCGTCGACGTCTTCACCGACCGCGCGCTGACGGGCAATCAGCTCGCCGTGTTCACCGACGCGCGCGACCTCGACGAGCTCACCATGCAGGCGCTCGCGAAGGAGATGGCGTTCTCGGAGACCGTGTTCGTACTGCCGCCCTCGGGCGAGGACGCCGACGTCCGCATCCGTATCTTCACGCCGGCAAGCGAGCTGCCGTTCGCCGGCCACCCGACGCTCGGCTCGGCGTTCGTGCTCGGCGCGCCGCTCCAGAAGATCGTGATCCGGCTCGAGACCGGCGCGGGGGTGGTCCCGGTCGAGCTCGCGCGCGACGGGGCCCGGATCACCTTCGGCTGGATGGAGCAGCCGATCCCACCGTGGGAGCCGTTCGCGCCGGCGGCCGAGCTGCTCGCCGTGCTGGGCCTCGAGCGCTCGGGGCTGCCGGTCGAGCTCTACCACCTCGGCCCGGACCACGTGTTCGTCGAGGTCGGCGCTCCGGAGCAGGTCGCCGGGCTTGCCCCCGACTTCGCCGCCGTCGCGCGGATCACCCGCGCAGGCGTCAACTGCTTCGCCCGCGAGGGGCCGCACTTCAAGAACCGGGTGTTCGTGCCCGGGCAAGGCGTCGACGAGGACGCCGCCACCGGCTCGGCCGCCGGCCCGCTCGCCATCCACCTCGCCCGCCACGGACGGAC
>DATIYE010000084.1:0-9831 GCA_035517795.1 Gaiellaceae bacterium
CCGTGACCGTGACGGCGGTCGCGCTCGGCCCGTGGGGTGACGGCCACATCGAGCAGACATCGAGCTCGGTCACCGTCACGAGACCCGTGGATTGCCCGCTCTCGTCGACGACCGCGACAGCCGTCCACGACGCCGCGGACAACGTGGTCTCGAGCGTGGTGCCGGGAACGACCGTGCACGACTTCGTCGCCGTGTCGGGCTTGGCGGGTGGCGCCACACCGACCGGAAGCGTGACGGTCGCCTGGTTCACCAACGGCACCTGCTCGGGTGCCGCGGCAGCGAGCTCCGGAAGCATTCCACTGGTCGCGGGCAAGGCAAACGCGACGGGCTTTGCCCAGACGCCGAGCGCCCCCGGCTCCTACGCGTTCACGGCCCATTACGGAGGCGACTCGTCGTACGGCCCGTCGGACGGGCCCTGCGAGCCGCTGACAGTGGCCCAGGTGACGCCGGCGATCACGACGGTGGCTTCGGGGCCTGTGACGGTGGGCGGCTCGATCCATGACACGGCGACCCTGAGCCGAGCCGTCGGCGCGACCCGCGCGATCAGCTTCAAGGTCTACGGGCCGTCCGACTCGTCGTGTGCGACCGCGCTCGCGACCCTCGCTCCGGCCTCGACGAGCGTCGATGCCAACGGCAACGGGACCTACACCTCGGCCGGCTACACCACGACGTCCCCGGGCGTGTACCGCTGGCGGGCGTTCTTCGCCGGTGATGCCAGGAACGCGGCGGTCAGCACGAACTGCAACGACCCGAACGAGAGCTCGACCAGCAACCAGGCGACACCTGCCATCACGACGAGCGCCGTCGCAGCAGCGACGCTCGGCGGCACGATCCAGGATCGCGCAACGTTGAGCGGGGCCGTAGGAGCAACGGGCACGGTGACCTTCAAGCTCTACCCACCGGGGGACGCCTCGTGCTCGTCGGCGGTCGCCACGCTCTCGACTGCGAGCAGCTCGGTGGATGTGAACGGCAACGGCACCTACGCCTCCCAGACGTTCACGACGGCAACTGCCGGCATCTACCGCTGGCGCGCGTTCTTCGCCGGCGACCCAAACAACGTTGCGATCAGCACGTCCTGCAACGACGCCAACGAGTCATCGACGGTCAGCGCGGCTCCGACCCCTCCGACTCCGACTCCGACTCCAACTCCGACTCCGACTCCCACACCCACGCCGACGCCAACTCCGACACCGACCCCGACCCCGACACCGACCACACCCGTCGCGACGCCTGCGATCACGATCACCAAGAGCCCGAAGGAGCAGACGGTCGAGAGCGCCGGCACGGCCGCCTGGATGATCACCGTCTCGAACACCGGAAACGTGACGCTCTCAAACGTGCGCGTGACCGACCAGCAGGCGCCGGGCTGTGCGAGGACGAGCGCGACCCTGCCGGGACTCGCCTCCCTGGCGCCGGGCGCGACCCTGTCGTACCAGTGCTCCCGGGCCGGCGTAACGAGCGGCTTCACCAACGTCGCGATCGCCACCGGCACCCCGCCCACCGGGCCCAACGTCAGTTCCAGCGACACGGCCCACGTGACCGTAACGCCGAAGCCGTCGACGTCCGCCCCTCCGACCACCTCCCCGACCAAGCCGACGACCCCGACCAAGCCCGCAAGCCCGGCCAGCCCGACAAAGCCTGCGAAGAAGCCAGGCCCCAAGCACCCCGGAACGACCGGCGAGCTCAAGCCGCCTCCCCCGAGTCAGCCCAAGATCTCGATCGTCAAGAGTCCCAGGAAGCAGAAGATCGCGCGCGGCGGGATGGCCGTCTTCCAGGTCACGGTTCGAAACACGGGCAACGTGGTGCTGAAGGACGTCACCGTCCGCGACTCGCTCTCGCAGGACTGCGACAGGAGCCTCGGAACGCTCGCGGCCGGAGCCTCGCGCACCTACTCCTGCAGCCGCTCGTACGTGAAATCGAGCTTCGTCAACGTCGCCAGGGTCAGCGGCAAGCCGCCGACCGGCTCCAGCGTCACCTCACATAGCCACGCGCCCGTGACGGTCGTACCGCCGAAGCCGGCCGCGAAGAAGAAGCCGCCCCACCTGGCGGTGACGCACCAAAAGCCCAAAGTGACGGGATAGGCCTGCTGCAGAGCGCGTAGGCTCACGATGTGGAGTGGGCCCTGCCGGCGATCGCCCTCGTCGTACTGGCTTATGCAGCCGTCTCGCGGCGGCTCGCAAGGACCCCGATCACCGCGGCGATGGTGTTCACCGCGGCGGGTCTGCTCGCCGGCGACAGTGTCTCGGGCCTCGTCGACCCGAACCCTTCCGGCGAGACCGTGAAGCTGCTCGCCGAGGCGACGCTCGCCGTCGTTCTCTTCTCCGATGCGGCCCGGATCGACCTGCGCGCGCTTCGCGAGGAACTCAGGGTTCCGGCGCGGCTCCTCGGCATCGGCCTTCCGCTGACGATCGCCGCCGGTTTCGTGACTGCCATGCTCGTGTTCGGCTCGCTCGGCTGGCCCGAGGCGCTGCTCCTCGCGGTGATCCTGGCACCGACCGATGCCGCGCTCGGACAGGCCGTAGTGACGCTGCCGAGCCTGCCGTCGAGGATCCGGCAGGGGCTCAACGTCGAGAGCGGCCTTAACGACGGCCTCTGCGTTCCCGTCTTCGTCGTGGTGCTCGCGATCGCCTCGACCGAGGCCGGGATCGCTACGAAGTCGCATGCCGCGAGGATCCTGGTGGAGGAGATCGGCTACGGCACCCTGTTCGGCGTCGCGGCCGGGGCACTTGGGGCCGCAGTGATCCTGCTCGCAGGAACGCGGGGCCTGGTCAGTCGGTCATGGCTCCAGGTCGTACCGGCCGCCGCCGCTGCGCTCGCCTACAGTTCGGCAGCCGCCGTCGGAGGCTCGGGGTTCATCGCCGCCTTCATCGGTGGGATCGTGTTCGGCGGTGTCCGGCGTCGGATCGGAGGCGAGGTCGGCTACCTGATGGAGGAGGTCGGCGCTCTGCTCGGGGCGACGACCTTCATCGTGTTCGGGGCCACGCTCCTCGAGCCGGCTCTGGACGACCTCGGCTGGGCCGTCGCCGGCTATGCCCTCCTCAGCCTCACTGTCGTGCGCATGGCACCGGTGGCGATCGCAATGATCGGAACGGGCATGCGGCCGCCCACGGTGGCGTTCCTGGGCTGGTTCGGGCCGCGCGGGCTCGCCTCGATCGTCTTCGCGGTGCTCCTGATCGAGGCGCCCGGAGAGCTACCGCACGAGGGCACCCTCCTCACCACCGTCTTCCTCACGATCGGCCTCTCGGTGCTCCTCCATGGGCTGTCGGCAGCCCCGCTCGCGCGCCGGTACGCCGCTTGGGTCGGGTCACATCCGCGGCTGCAACCCGAGTCGGGAGAAGTTCGAGAGGTGCGCTGGCGCACCGAGCTGCCGTCGGGCTGAGCTCAGATGTTTCGCGGCTCTCCTACTCCTGTGCCGGGCGCCGCTCCTCGGTGAAGAGACCTCCTTGCGCGGCGGCTGATCCAGCCTCACCGCCGCCGGCACCGCGGAGGACGAACGCGATCGCGACCGCGAGGACGGCGCCGGTGAGCGGGCCGGCAACGTACACCCAGTAGCTCCCGAAGTCGCGGCCCACGAGATCGGGGCCGAACGTGCGGGCAGGATTCATCGACGCGCCCGAGATCGGGCTGCCCCAGAGCCCCGCGAGGGCGATGTAGCCACCGACTCCGATCGCGCCGAAGATGCCGATGTTCTGCGCCCCCGAGGCGGTTCCGAGAATCACGCTGACAAGTCCGAGGGTCAGCAGCGATTCCATCAGGTACCCCTGCCAGCCCGAGAAGCCGTGCGCCACGTAGTTCGAGCCGAACTTGGCCGAGACCTTGATCACCTCGTGCAGGAAGAGCGCGGCGAGGGTTGCCCCGATCAGCTGCACGATCACGTACCCGGGCACGCGCCGCCAGGGGAAGTCGCCGCGCAGCGAGAAGGCCACGCTGACGGCCGGGTTCAGATGCGCACCCGAGATCTTGCCCATGAACATGATGATCCCCATCACCATCAGGCCCGGCGCGACCACCGCGGCGGTGCGCGTGATCGTGTTCGGGAAGGCCTCCCCCATCATGCCGCCGCCGGCGGCGACGATCACGAGCAGGAACGTTCCGTAGAGCTCGGAGAACAGCCGTCGCCATTCCTGCCTGGGGTTCTGAAAGTCCTGGATCGGCCCGGTGATGTCCCGGTCGATCCAGCCGAGGATCCCCGCCTCCGCGCGTTGGAACGATTCGCTCACGGAGAGCGAGTCTAGTGGACCCCAAACGAGAAGTCGAGACGGCACCGCGTCCACCCCTCCATGACCGGACCGACAGTTGCGCCTCCCGCCCGAGGGGCATAGGGTCATGCGTATCCGGATCTCACGAGAGGAGCCAGAGATGAGCTCGACGACCACCGAGAGCGGGGGGACGCAGCGAGGGAAGACGGCAATCAAGCCCGTCGCCCATTTCAGCGTCGCCGAGCGCGTAGCGAGAGGGAAAGCGGCGCGGGCAGAGGTGCCGCGCAAGTTCCACGCCGAGTGGGAGCCGTCGAGCTTCCGCCCCGACCCTGTTGAGCTGCTCGAGGAGCAGGCGAAGACACGGGTCGAGGAGCTCGTACCGATCCGCTACGGGCGCATGCTCGTCTCGCCGTTCACGTTCTACCGCGGCGCCGCGTACATCATGGCCGCCGACCTCGCCGGGATGCCCCGAACCGGGCTTCACGTCCAGCTGTGCGGCGACGCGCACCTCTCGAACTTCGGCGGCTTCGCGGCGCCCGACCGGCGGCTCGTCTTCGACATCAACGACTTCGACGAGACGCTGCCCGGACCGTTCGAGTGGGACCTCAAACGGCTCGTGGCGAGCTTCGCCGTCGCGGGACGCAGCCGCGGGTTCGACGCCAAGCAGCGTCGCACGATCGCCCTCCACGTGATCCGCTCCTACCGCGAGTCGATCGCCGAGTTCGCCGCAATGCGCACGTTCGATCTCTGGTACTCGCGGTTCGACGTCGACGAGTTCATGGGGAAGTGGGCCTCGGCGGTAAGCCCGAAGGCCGTGCAGCGGTTCGAGCGCAACGTGGCGAAGGCGCGCACGAAGGACAGCCTGGCCGCGTTCTCCAAGCTGACCCATGTCGTCGACGGCGAGCGCCGGTTCGTCAGCGACCCACCGCTGATCGTTCCGGCTCGCGAGCTCATCTCGGGGGAGGACACGCTCGAGAAGCTTCACCTGGTGCTCCGGTCCTATCGGGCCACCTTGCTCGGCGACCGTCGCCGGCTCCTGGAACGGTTCCGCTTCGTCGACGCAGCGCGCAAGGTCGTCGGCGTCGGCAGCGTCGGCACCCGAGCCTGGGTCGTGCTCTTCGTCGGTCGCGACGACGACGACCCGCTTGTCCTGCAGGTCAAGGAGGCCCAGTCCTCGGTGCTCGAGCCGTCCCTCGGCAAGAGCGAGTTCGGCAACCACGGCCAGCGTGTGGTCGAGGGCCAGAGGCTCATGCAGGCCGCGAGCGACATGATGCTCGGCTGGCTCCGCGCCGACGGCATCGACGGGGTCGAGCGGGAGTTCTACGTGCGGCAGCTCTGGGACTCGAAGGCCTCCGCGCTCGTCGACGTCATGGAACCCGCGACGATGGAGGTCTACGGGCGCCTGTGCGGGCAGACCCTCGCCCGGGCGCACGCCCGATCGGGGGATGCGATCGCGATCTCGAGCTACCTCGGGTCGAGCGACTCCTTCGACCAGGCGCTCGCGAGCTTCGCCGAGCTCTACGCCGACCAGAACGAGAAGGACTACGCGGCGCTCCAGGCCGCCGTGGAAGCGGGAAGGATCGACGTCCTGAAAGATCTGTGACCGCTCAGCGCCCGACGGCGTTCCACCTGCTCGCGAAGTCGACCGGCGCGGTCTGCAACCTCGACTGTGCTTACTGCTTCTTCCTCTCGAAGGAGATGCTCTGCCCGGGCAGCCGGTTCATCGAGACGCCGAACGGCGAACCGGGCCTCAACTACCTCTGCGCCGGCTACAAGGCCTTCTTCCACCACATCGACCGACCGATGAAGCTGATGACGGAGCGTCTGCGGCACGGCGGAGCCCCATCCGAGATCGTCGCCCTCTACACGACCGAAGACGCAAGACGCGGCCGCAACGAGCCCTGCACATGCGGCTCCGGAAGCAAGTGGAAGAGCTGTCACGGCTCGGAAGCGAGGGTGAGATGAGCGCCCGGCCGTCGGAGCCGGAGCGCGCCGGAGTCGTCCTGATCGCACTGATCCTGGTCGCCGCAGTCGCGAACCTGAACCTCGCGGTCGCGAATGTCGCACTGCCGTCGATCGGTCAGCACTTCGACTCGAGCCAGACGACCCTCGACCTCATCGCCGTCGGCTACTCGCTCGGGCTGGCGTGCTCGGTGCTGTGGCTGGGCGCGCTCGGCGACCGTTACGGGCGCAAGCTGATGCTCGTCCTCGGGACGGCGCTCGCGATTCCGATGTCCCTGCTCGCGGCCTACGCACCCACCGACACGGTGCTCTTCATCGCGCGCGTCGGCGGCGGGTTGGCGGCGGGAATGGCCTACCCGACGACGCTCGCTCTGATCACGGCGCTGTGGGCGCCCGGCGACGGGCGCACGAAGGCGATCGCGCTCTGGTCGGGGCTCGGAGGTGCGATCGCGGCACTCGGGCCGCTCTTGTCGGGCCTGCTGCTGGAGCACTTCTACTGGGGCTCGGTGTTCCTGCTCACGGTGCCCCTCGCGCTGGTGGCGGTGGCACTGGCGTGGAAGGTGGTTCCGGCGCACGTCAACGAGGGCACCGAGCCGGTCGACAACCTCGGCGGCATCCTCTCTGTCGTCCTGGTCGGCTCGCTGATCCTGGCGATCAACTTCGCTCCGGTCCCGAACGACCAGACGCTCAAGATCGCGCTCACCCTGATCGCGATCGGGGCCCTGGTGCTGTTCTTCTTCCGACAGCGCCGGGCGAGGAACCCGCTCTACGACCTCGAGGTGGCTGCGCGGCCGCCGTTCTGGGTCGCTGCCTGCGCCGGGATCATCGTATTCGGATCGCTGATGGCCGCGATGTTCGTGGGCCAGCAGTTCCTCCAGAACGTGCTCGGGTACTCGACGTTGCAGGCCGGTCTGTCGATCCTCCCGGCGGCGGTCGCGATGGTGATTGTCGCCCCGCGCTCGGCCAAGATCGTCGAAGCGCGCGGGGCGCGGTTCACCCTCCTCCTCGGATATGTGTTCGTGCTGCTCGGCTTCGTGACGATGCTGCTGCTCTGGAAGGAGAACATCGCCTACTGGAAGGTTGGTCTCGGGTATGCGTTCGTGGGGATCGGCGTCGGGTTTGCAGGCACGCCGGCCTCCCACTCGCTCACCGGATCGGTTCCGGTGAGGCGGGCCGGAATGGCGTCCGGAACCGCCGACCTGCAGCGCGACCTCGGCGGAGCGATCATGCAGTCGATCCTGGGAGCGCTGCTCACGGCGGGCTACGCGGCTGCAGCGTCGGCAATGATCGCCTCGTCGGGAACGCACGTCTCCGACAGCGTCGCGAGCCAGTTGACGAAGTCGTTCGACGGCGCGTCCGCGATCGCGCAGGAGTACCCGCACTACTCGAGCCAGATCATCGCCGCGGCGAAGACCTCGTTCCTGCAAGGCGATCAGTGGGCGTACACCGCCGGAATCGTCGCGGTCCTGATCGGCGCGGCGGTCGTGTTCTTCTTCTTCCCGGGTCTGGAGCGCGAGCAGCAACTGCTCGCCTCCTATCACGCCGACGATGAGGCGGCCGCGACTGGCTAACGTCCGAAACGCTCGACGAGCAACCCGTGCCGCAGGCCTCGGTCGCTCACGCTGAGCGACTCTCGGTCGAGCATCCCCAGCACCGTGCGGACAATGCACGCTCCGGCGAGGATGACCTCGGCGCGGTTCGGTTGGAGACCGATGATCTCTCGACGCTCGCTCGCACTGCGGCTCCGATAGAGCTCGATCTGCCTGTCGATCTCATCGCGGTCGAGGATCGTTCCCTGCACCACGTCCGCGTCGTAAGCGGCGAGCCCGTGCTTGACGGCGGCGAGGTTCGTGATCGCCCCGCCCATCCCGACGAGCGTGTCGGGCCTGGGTCGACCCTCGAGCCGCGCGAGGTCGCCTCCAATCGCGGCCAGAGCGTCGACGAGTGTCTCCTCGGACACAGCGCCGTCGAGGTCGAACCGCTCGGTGAAACGGGCCGCGCCGACGTTGACGCTGAACCGCTCGTCAACCCGGTCGTCCGTCCCGAACGTGAACTGCGAGCTACCCCCACCGGTGTCGAAGACGACCCTAGAGCCCTCGCCTGCCCCGAGACCCGCGGTGGCCGCGAGATAGGCGAGACGCGCCTCCTCTTCGCCCGGGATCACCTCGATGCGAACGCCGCAGCGGGCCTCGACGGCGTCGATCAGCTCGGAGCTGTTCGATGCGATGCGGAGCCCTGCGGTTCCGACCGCCGCAATCGCCTCGACGCCGTCCTGCTTCGCCTCGGCGGCCATCGCTGCGATCGCCTCGGTCGTCCGGGCGATCGGCTCCGAACCGAGCTTGCCGGCCTCGTCGAGTCCCTCGCCGAGTCGGGTGACCTCGGCACGGTCGACGATCGTGCGCCACTGCCCGTCTGCCTGCCGCTCGCCGACGTGGAACTTGACGGAGTTCGTCCCGACGTCGATCACGGCGTACCGGCGGGCCCCTAGCCCGAGCAGGGTCTTCAGCCCCCGGGCAACGCACACGTTCGGCCTCGCCTGGAACCCGAGCTCGCGCAGGGCCGCGAGCACGGCGTCAGGATCCTCGGACTCGACGGCGATCGTACGCACCTCGCGGCCGGAAGCGTGCAGCTCGGTCAGCTCGGCCATGCAGGCGCCGATCGTGAAGTGCTCGCGATGCTTGTGAACGGGCACCGCGCGCAGATCGACGCTCAGGGCGACGAGCTCATCGAGGCCGGAGGCGCCTCGTTCGAGCCGAGGAGCCCCGACCGCAAGCGTCTCGAGCACCGTGTGCGTGTCGTCGACCGAGAGCGGGAAGCCGGCCTTGAGCACCGGCAGCCACTGCTCGAGCCCGTCCTCGCTCACCTCCTGGAGCTGCTTGACGTCCATCAGGCCCTCGCGCACCTTCACCGAGGCATCGCTGCCGGTCGAGAGGAGATAGACCTCGTCGCTCTCCCCCACCGCTTCGGGAGCGAGCGCCGCAAACCGGCTCTCGGCCGACCCGAAGTCGTCGCCGAAGGTGCGCCACTCCCAGCGCGGCACGACCGTCACGTCACGCCGGGGCTGCTGCGGCTGCCTTGTGGTTCTTGGCGAAGAACTGGAGCGCCTTTCGCGTCTTCGTCGCCTGCTCGCCCGACAGGTCGATACCGAGCCCGCCGAGGAACGCGCGCAGCTCGGCGGCGACCTGGAAAGCCTCGTCGGTCCCGCACCGGGTCGAGAGCTCGAGCACGCGGGAGCCGTCGGGGTAGAGCCACGCCTCGGCGACCAGCTTGCGCTGGATCTCGGGCGGCGTGAACTGCAACTTGAGCACGAAGATCGGACCCAGGATCACGAGGTCGTCGAGCGCGATCTCGCCCGTCACGTGAGCGGCGAAGAAGGCGCGCTGCTCCTTGGAGAAGAGCTTGCGCAGCGGAAGCTCCCCGGCAACCGCGCCCTTCACGTCGCTCGGGCCGAGGGCCCCCTTCAGGGTCCCGGAGCAGACGAAGCCGCCGGGCATCGCATCGACCTCGACGCGGAAGCCGGCCGAGCGCCGCAGGTCAGCCGGCAGCTCGGACGGCACCACCGGACGCAGCTTGACCACCGAGTCGTCTCCCTTGCCCTGGATCCTCCGGGCACGCGCCACCACCCCCTGCTTGTCGAGAGCGAGGTCGGGTGTCTCGAGGAAGAAAACCT
>DATIYE010000085.1:0-4338 GCA_035517795.1 Gaiellaceae bacterium
CGGGGACCCGCTCCGTCTGCACCTCGACGGGGCGGGTCCTCCGGACTTGCTCGCAACACGGACCGGGCTCCCGACATCAGTCCGGCCGTCGCAAAGCGTCGATACGGCGGCGGATCTCGCCGATGCAAAGCCCGTCCTGGAGCTTGGCTCCGGGGCCGGGGACGGGAACGGGGTCTATGAGGAGGGTCCGGCCGTCATCTGCAGCGATCACGTTCGACGGGTTGACGTCGCCGTGTGCGATCGACGCGGCGTGGAGCTTGGCGATCGTCTCCTCGACGAGGCGGAGCCGTCTCTCTGCCTCGTCGATGAGACCGATCGAGATCAGCGTCTCGAGGGTGTCGCCCGCTGTGTACTCGAGGACGTAGCCCACGAGTTCCCCCTCGGGGCTTCGCACCGCCCCCACGGGCATGGGTATCGACGAGGGAACCGCCCTGTGCATTGCGATCAGCCGCTCGAATTGCACGCCGAGGTTCTCGAGCTTGCCGATCTGGCGGATTCCCGAGTCGGCCGGCGGGGCGAATCTCGGCCAGCAGTACTTGAGGACGACCTCGTCGGGAGCAAGGCCCTGCTCGGCGAGTCGCTGCCCGATCTCCGCTCCCGTGGAGACGACGATCTCGACCAGGAAGATCGGCTTCGTAGCCGCAGGCGGCAGGGTGGCCTTCCGCCGCGCTCGCCTCCTCAGCCAAGCACCGGCCACGCGCGGACTAGTCCGCACCATCGATTCGGAAACGCATGGCCAATAGCCTAGAGTCGCGGCCGTCCGCCGATGGTCAAGCTCGTGCGCTGCCACCGGATAGGCTTGGGCCCGATTGAGCGCCTTATACGAGGGATCCGGTTCGCAGTTGCCTGGGCCGGCGTGCGTTTTGGAGCGTCGGACGGCCGCGGAGCGCGACCGGGAACGAGCTCGCTTCGTCGACGCCATGAGGCGGCACCCGCTCTTCGCGAGTGGCGTGCCGATCTGGGCCGCTCGTGCTCCGGGCCGGTTCGACGTGCTCGGGGGCATAGCCGATTACTCCGGGTCTCTTGTGCTCGCCCTGCCTACAGCCGACGCGGCCTTCGTCGCGGTCCAGGCCATGAGCGACGGTCGTGCCGCTGCAGTCAGCGGCGCCAGGAGGATCGCGATAGCGGCTGATGAGCTGCTCGACCTACCCCTCGAGGACCTCGCACGCCGGTTCTCCGGCCGCGATGCGTGGGCTGCGTACGTACTCGGGCCTGTCGCCGCGTTGACGCGCGAGCTCGCTGTTCGGCCCGCGGGTATCAGGGTTGTGGTCTCGTCGACCGTTCCCGAAGGAAAGGGACTCGCCTCCTCGGCTGCGGTCGAGATCGCGTCTGTCTATGCGGCATCGGCATGTTTCGGACTCGAGGTTCCGATCGAGAAGCTTGCGGCACTCGCTCAGACAGCCGAGCACATCCTCGCGGGTGCACCGTGCGGCCCGATGGACCAGCTGACGGCGGCGAGGGGAGAAGCCGGGAAGTTGCTCGCCATCCTCTGTCAGCCTGCCGAGGTGGTCGCGTCGCTGACGCTTCCGGCTCCGTTCGCGCTCTGGGGGATCGACTCCGGAACGACGCACGTTGTCGCAGGAGCGGGCTATCGACGGGTCCGCTGCGCCTCCTTCATCGGCAAGGCGCTGCTCGGCTGCCGCGGGCATCTCGCGACGAGCTCTTGCCGTGAGAGCGACGTCGAGCGCCTTCCGGAGGAGATGACGGGCCGCGAGTTTCTTCGACGGTACGAGCAGGTCGAGGACGAGGTCAGTTCCGTCGAGCCTGAGGTCACCTATCCGGTGCGTGCGGCGACGCTTCATCCGATCCAGGAGCACGTACGAGTCCAGATGTTCGCCGAGCTGCTCGCGATGCCCGTCACCGATCGACGCACTCGGCTGCTGGGTGAGCTCATGTACCAGTCGAACGCGAGTTACGGACGCTGCGGGATCGGAACAGCCAAGACGGACGCGATTGTTGCCGCCGTCCGTCGTCTCGGTTGGGAGCGGGGTCTGGCCGGTGCGAGGCTGAGTGGAGGCGGGAGCGGCGGGACCGTCGTCGTGCTCGGCCACCGGGATGCCGAGCCGCTCGTCGCCAGGATCGCGGACGAGCTGGGCGCGGGCTACACGGGCGGATCGTCCTCCGGAGCGGCGAGCTTCGGGGTGAAGCAGGTCTAGCCCACAACGACGACTTCGCAGTCCCGATCGCGGAGCGCACCGACGACACCGTGGTCGGCGGAGGTGCCGGTGATCACCATGTCGATTTCCTCGATCGCACACAGCTTCGCGACCTCCACCCGCCCGAGCTTGCTTCCGTCCGCCAGCACGACCCGACGCTGGGCGCTCGCGAGCATTCGCTTCTTCATCGCGGCTTCGGGCAGGTTGATGTTGGTGACGCCGCCGGCTGGATGGACGCCGTTGCACCCGAGCAGTACCGTCTTGACGGAAATCTGCTCCAGGATCAGCGCTCCGAGCGGATCGACGAGCGAGTGCTGAAGCGGGCGGAGGGTGCCTCCGAGAACGACGACGCTGATCCGGGGAATGGCGGGCTCGAGCTCGAGCGCCGTCTTGAGCCCGTTGGTGAACGCGACCACGTCGCTGAGCTCTGCCCGCGCCGCGATCGCGCGTGCTGCTGCTGCTGCCGTCGACCCGACGTCGACGAGCACCGTGTCGCCGTCCTCCAGCAAGGCGGCTGCGGCCTGGGCGATCGCCACCTTCTCCGCGGCGAAGCTCGAGATGCTGTCCTCGAACGGCTGCTCCTGGCGCGGTATCAACCGCGGGATAGCGCCACCGCGGACGCGGTGCACCTTGCCCCTGGCGGCTAGGGAGTCCAGGTCCCCGCGTACTGTCACCTCCGAGACCCCGAAACGGCTGCTCAGCTCGCCGACGCGCACGAACTCGCGCTCCTTGATCTCTGCGAGCATACGCTCGCGCCGTAGCGGCGCGGGGACGGGCGCCTCTGTGGCCTTCGCCCTCACGAGAGCACCGCCTCATCCGGTTGCGTGACCGTGAAGAGCAGGTCGAGCTCGATCGGCTCGGCGGGAACATCGAGGCGGGCGAGCTGCCGCGCCGCGTCCTCCGGCGCGACGTCGTTGAGAAAGAGCCCGAGCCCCGTCTCGACGCTGGCCCTGATCTTCGTCACTCCTGGCGCGCGATGCAGCGGGTACAGCTCGAACGCCAGGTGCCAGTCCGGCTCATCGTGCGGCGCCTCCTGAGCGACCATCATGTACGGCAGCGGGAAGTCGAAGAGCGCGTCGTAACGACGCGCGACATCGCGCAGGGCGACGGCGAGGTCACGCTGCTCCTCGGGGGCGAGGTCGGCCAGGCGCCGTAGCCCGTGGCGGCGCGCCCGGACCGCCACCTCGAATGGCCACCTCGCCGCGAAGGGGACGGCGACGACGAAGCTCTTGTTCGGGGAGACGACCCGGTCGGAGCGGTCGTCGGCCTGCGTGGCCGCGCACGAGAGGCAGCCTCCCTCGCGTCGGCGGTGGCGGCGGTGGGCCTCTGACTTTGCCGCCGTGACCGGCGGGACGTGGTCGAGCGCGTAGATCTGGCCGTGCGGGTGCGCGATGGTTGCGCCGACCTCGGCGCCCCGGTTCTCGAAGACGCAGACGTATGCGTGCGCGGGATCCGCCCAGAGCTCGCGTCCGCGGTCGATCCAGATCGCGACGACGCGGGCGAGCTCGATCGGCGACAGCCCGCCGAACGAGGCGTCGTGCCTGTCCGTGTAGAGAACGATCTCGCAGCGGCCCTGCGCCGGTCCGGTCGGGCCGTGGAGGGGCGGCGCCGGCGGCGGGTCGGGACGGAGGGACGGGAACCGGTTGTCGAAGACGGCCGCCTCGTACGAGAAAGGAACCTCGATTCCGCCCGGGCAGAAAGGGCAGGGCTCCAGGCCCGCGCTCTTCGCCGGCGAGTCGAGCGGCCGCGTGTTCCGCGCCGGCGCGATCCCCACCCATGCCTCTGTGAACACGTCGAGGCGCTTGTGGATCTCGGCGCCGTCGCCGGCCGCGCCCGGCCCCTCCTCGTCGAGGGAGCCCCGGAGCTCCCCGTAAACGAGCAGCCGTCTTCCGTCGGAATGGACGAGCACGTGCCTTGGCAATGACTTCATGGCTTCGGAATCGAGCGTATTATCGTCGCTTGCGACGATAATGGAAAGGCCTGACAAGCGTATGAGAGATCTCTGGTGAACGCGAGAAGGCTGGGGAAGACGGGATACCGGGTCTCGGAGATCGGCTTCGGAGCCTGGGGCATCGGCGCCGACTGGGGCGCTGTGGACGATCGCGAGTCGCTGGAGGCGCTGCACGCCGCGGTCACTGCGGGCGTGACGTTCATCGACACCGCCGACGTGTACGGCGACGGC
>DATIYE010000086.1:0-17808 GCA_035517795.1 Gaiellaceae bacterium
TATTTCGAGGTTCACCCCGTGTCGATGCTGTTCCTCGGCGCCGACGGCGCCGTCGACGCCGGCTCGTACCTGGCATCGTGGCGGCACCTGGCGAATCTCTCCTTCCCGGTCGCGACCGGGTGGGCGCCGAAGGTTCCCGGAACGATCTCCGCGCCGCAGCCGGCGGCGATGCTGATCGGTGGTACCGACATCTCGACCGCGAGCGGGCTCGACCCGGCATCCCTGCGCCGGGCGCTTCGACCTCGGTCCACGGGCTAATGGCTCTCTTTGCCGGGTCTAGAAGCCGTTCGAGCTCGAATGCGAATGGCCGTCGTGGCTGCCGCCGCCGCCCGAGACGAGATCGCGGATGAACCTGCGGGTATCCGCGCCCGTCACCGGGTTGAACAGGATGGCGAGGGCGATCGCCGCGATCAGCACCGCCGACCCGCGTCCGCTCCGCTCGGCCTTCCCCTGGAGCCTGTCGCTCGCGCTCCGCAGCTCCACGATCGCATCGCGCAGCTTGTCGCGGATCTCGTCGTCGGTCGCAACACGGCTTGCGATCGTGATCGGCCGGTCCCGGTCGGTCGCGAGCTCGCCGTACAGATCGCGGGCGATCGTGAACGCCCGCATGACGTCGCGACGGAGCTTCTCGTCGCTCATCGCCCTCTCGACGTACGGTCTCACGGTGTCCGCCCTCGTGAGCAAGGTGTCCTTTGCCTTCGGCATGAGCTTCCGCTCCTTTCTCGCTCGTCCCCGGAGTCGCGTCCTCCGGCTCTGGCCGTTCTCGGCCCTCGTTCTTGCAGCCCCCATCCTTGCAGGCTGCGGGGGGTCGAGGTCGAGCAATGTGCAGACGGTTCACGGGAGCGGCTTCTCGTTCCAGGCTCCGGCAGCGTGGGCGATCGTTCGGAGGTCGAACTCGATCGCCGCCGAGAGTGGGCCGGTCGACCGCCTCGAGGTGCTCCGGTTCACGCTCGAGAAGCCGTACCGGCCCGAGCTCTTCGCCGCCGTGTCGAGGGAGCTCGACAGCGTCGCCGGCCGGCTTGCCGGCCAGCTCTCGGGACGGGTGGCCGAGAGCACGACCTCGGACGTCGCCGGCAGGAAGGTGAGGTCATACCGGATCGACTACGGGCCGGGGAAGACACAGGAGATCGCCTTCGTCCTCGACGGCCGAAACGAGTTCCAGGTGCTCTGCCGTCGTGCCGCCGCCGCCGCCGACGCGACCTGTGCACAGCTCTTCTCGACCTTCGCCCTCGGCTAGGACGCTAGCCGTCGCTGCTGCGGGCGGCCTGGCGGTCGGTCGAGCGTAGGCCCCGTTGCGACCTGGACGGCCTGGCGCCGTCGAAGACCGCTGCGAACACGTCCTCGATCGTGTCGGCCGGGATGAACTCGAGCCCCTCGAGTGTCTCGGGCGGCAGCTCGCCGAGGTCGCTCTCGTTCTCGCGCGGCAGGACGACACGCTTGAGTCCGGCGCGCTGCGCGGCGAGCGACTTCTCACGAATACCGCCGATCGGCAGAACCTGCCCGGTGAGCGTGATCTCGCCGGTCATGCCGACGTCGTCGGCGACGCGCTCGTTGCGCACGAGCGAGGCGATCGCGGTCGCGATCGTCACCCCCGCCGACGGGCCGTCCTTCGGCACGGCCCCGGCAGGGACGTGGATGTGGAGGTCGTGCTGCTCGAACCAGTTCTCGGGTACTCCGAGCTCCGCTGTGTGCGACCGGACCCAGGAGAGCGCAGCCTTCGCGGACTCCTTCATCACGTCTCCGAGCTGCCCGGTCACGATCAGGTCGCCGTTCCCCGGGTAGGCGGCGGCTTCGATGAACAGCACGTCCCCGCCGGCGGGGGTGTACGCGAGCCCGGTCGCGACCCCGGCCTGCGAGGTGCGGCGGCGCACCTCGCCGGAGAAGCGGCGCGCGCCGAGCCACTCGCGCAGGCGTCTGTCGTCGACCCGAGTCTTCTGTGTCTTGCCCCGGGCGACCTGCGTGGCGGCCTTGCGGCAGACGTCGGCCAGTCGGCGCTCGAGGCTTCGCACTCCCGCCTCGCGGGTGTACTCGCGGATGATCGTCCGCAGCACCGTGTCGGAAAGGGTCAGCTGCGAACGCTTCAGTCCCGCGGCGGCGAGTTGCTTCGGCAGCAGGTAGCGCTTGGCGATCGCGAGCTTCTCCGCCTCCGTGTAGCCGGAGAGCTCGATCGTGTCCATCCGGTCGAGGAGCGGCCCCGGGATCGTGTCCAGCGTGTTCGCCGTGCAGATGAACAGCACCTTCGAGAGGTCGAACGGCAGGTCGAGATAGTGGTCTCGGAACGACCTGTTCTGCTCCGGGTCGAGCACCTCGAGCATTGCGCTCGATGGATCGCCACGGAAGTCGGAGCCCATCTTGTCGATCTCGTCGATCAGGATCACCGGGTTGCGCGACTCGGCGTCGCGAAGCGAGCGGATGATCGTCCCCGGCATGGCGCCGATATAGGTGCGCCGGTGACCGCGGATCTCGGCTTCGTCCCGGACGCCGCCGACCGACATCCGCACGAACTTTCGCCCGAGCGCTCTCGCGATCGACTGGCCGAGGGAGGTCTTGCCGACGCCGGGTGGGCCGACGAAGCAGAGGATCTGACCCGAGATCTCGTTGCGGAGCTTCGCGACGGCAAGGTGCTCGACGATGCGGTCCTTCACCTTCTCGAGGTCGAAGTGGTCGTGGTCGAGCACCTTTCGCGCGTTGTCGAGGTCGAGGTCGTCCTCGGTCGCCGTGTCCCACGGCAAGGAGATGATCCACTCGAGATAGGTGCGGATCACGCCGTACTCGGCCGCTGCGGTGGGCAGGCGCTCGAGCCGTCCGAGCTCGCGATCGGCGGCCTTTCGGGTCTCTTCGGGCAGCGTGATCTTGTCGAGCCGCTCCCGCAGTTCGTTCACCTCGGCCTGCTCGGGATCGCCTTCGCCGAGCTCGGCCTGGATCGCCTTCAGCTGCTGCCGCAGGAAGTACTCGCGCTGCCCTTTCTCCATCTCGGACTGGACCTGCGACTGGATCTTCGAGCCGAGCTCGAGCACCTCCGCCTCACGCGAGAGGATCGCCGAGATGCGCCGGAGTCGCTGCTCGACGTCGGGCTCCTCGAGCAGCTCCTGGCGCTCCTCGGTGGGGATCGTCCGCAGGGTCGAGGCGACGAGATGCGCGAGGGCGCTGCCGTCGTCGACGTTCGTGGCCGCGAGCTGCAGCTCGGCCGGCAGGTAGGGGGAGAGGCCGATGATCTTCGCGAACAGCCCCTGCACGTTCCGGGTCAGGGCCTCGACCTCTGGTGAGCTGTCGTTGACGTCGGGCAGGGCCTCGAACCGTCCGACGAGGTACGGATCGCTCGACACGGGAGCTTCGAGTCTGATGCGGTGGAGCCCGCCGACCAGGATCCGGAGAGTGCCGTCGGGGATCTTGAGCAGCTTGTGGACGATTCCGACCGTGCCGACGTGGTAGAGGTCGTCGAAGCCCGGCGTGTCGATCGAGGCGTCGCGCGCGGTGACGAGGGCGAGGAAGCGGTCGCCTGCGACGACGTGGTCGATCAGCCGGATCGAGCGCTCCTGCCCGATCGCGAGCGGCATCACCGACTGGGGGAAGACGACCGTGTCCTTGAGTGCCAGGACCGGCAGCGTCGCCGGCAGCGCGACATCGGCCTCGAACTCCTCGGGGAGCTCGAACTCGACATCCGACATCAGGGGCGCTCCACGACGATCGCGTAGCGCACCGCAGGTGTCGGCGCGCTCGCGACGGGCAGCGAGATGGTGACGATCCCGTGCTCGTACCGGGCCGAGGCGCGCTCGGGGTCGACGTCCTCGGCGAGCCGGACCTGCCGCTGGAAGGGGCCGTACTCGATCTCCATCTGCTGGTAGACGCGCCCGTCGGAACGGTCGCGGGCCCGCTCTCCCGCCACGACGAGCGTGTGCTCGTTCACGACGATCGTCAGGCTCTTCGGGTCGATGCCCGGAACCTCGACCACCACGGTCAGCTCCGGAGGATCATCGGTTCGGTAGCTGTCGACGTTCGGTCTGAACCCTCGTCGTAGACCGGCGAAGCGTGGCACCTGCCAGAGCTCGGAGAAAAGCTCCTCGATCTCGGCCTGAAGACCGTGCGGGGTCAGCTTGTCGCGTCGCGAGGGCATCGCCCGTAACGGTATCCGCTGGGTAGCGTTGTGGCCGTGGCCGCGTGGACGCGCTTCGTAGTCCGGCACCGCCGGATCGTTCTCGCCGTGTGGATCCTGGTGCTCCTCGCCGGCGGCTTCGCCAGCTCGAAGCTCTCGGCGATCCTCTCGAACACGTTCTCGGTGCCGGGCACGGCCGCCGAGCAGGTCCGGAACACTCTTCAGGCGCACTTCGGCGAGCGGTCGGACGGGTCGTTCACGGTCGTGTTCGAGCTCGCCCCCGGCGCGGGCAGCACGGTTCCCGCGGCGGAGCTGCGCTCGGGTATCGCACGGGCCGTTGCCCGGGCGACCGCAGTCCTGCCGCACGGCTCGACCGGGCAGTTCAACCTCGCCAGGACTCCGGCTGGAGCGACAGTCGTCTACGGGGACGTCCAGTCGGCGCTGAACCTGGCGCAGGCGAAGGGGTACACGGGCAGAGTGCGTGCCGCGCTCGGCACTCCCGCGGGCGTGCGGGCGGTCTACGTGACCGGGGCGGCGGCTATCCAGCACGACCTCGACCCGGTGTTCAACCGTGATCTCAAGCACGGCGAGCTGATGATCGCCGTCCCGATCGCGCTGCTCGTGCTGCTCGGGGTCTTCGGCCTGTCCTGGGCGGTGACGATCCCGCTCGTCTTCGCCGCCTGCACGATCACGGGGACGCTCGGGATCGTCTACGGGGTCGCGAGCGTCTGGGCGACGCCGACCTACGCCACCAATCTGGTCCAGCTGATCGGGCTCGGAATCGCGGTCGACTACTCGCTGCTCATCGTCTACCGGTTCCGGGAGGAGCTGGCCGCCGGCCGGGAGGTCGAGGCCGCGATCGTTCGCACGATGGAGACGGCCGGCCGGGCGGTGGTCTTCTCGGGGATCGCGGTCGCCCTCGGGCTCGCGCTCCTCGTCGCGATGCCGCTCCCGTTCATCCGGATGCTCGGCGTGGCCGGCTTTCTGATCCCCGTCGTCTCGATCCTCGCCGCAGTCACGCTGCAGCCGGTGCTCCTGAGCCTCTACGGCCGGCGCGGGATCGTCCGGCACCCCGTCCTGCGCGGAAAGCCCGCCGATCCCGACGACGGCTTCTGGGCGCGGCTCGCCGGCAGGATCATGAAGCGCCCCGTCCTCTTTCTCGTCGCGGGGGCGTCGGTGTTGATAGCGATGGCAATCCCCGCTTTCTGGATCCAGCTCACGCCGGGATCGACGTTCGGCATCCCGCGCAGCTCGCAGTCGGTACGGGGCTTCGACCTGCTGCGCCAGGCGGTCGGACCCGGCGCGGTCGCTCCCTCCCAGATCCTGATCCAGGCTCCGCGCGGCACCGTCCTGGCGGCTTCGAACCAGGCGGCCGTGGCCCGGCTCGTGGCCGCGCTCGGCCGCGACCCGGAGGTGGCGAAGGTGTATGCGGGGACCGGAAGCACCTTCGTCGACTCGACGCGCACCTTCCGGATCGTGCTCGTCGCCGGTCGTCACGACTACGGCTTCCCGCAGGCCCAGTCGTTCGTCAGGAGGCTGCGCAGCTCGATCATCCCCGCTGCCGGCTTCCCGGCGTCCTCGCGCGTCCTCGTCGGCGGGGGACCCGCGCAGGGCGTCGACTTCCTGCACCGGGCCTACACCTACTTCGTGTGGCTGATCCTGGCGGTGCTCGTGCTCACCTACTTCCTGCTCATGCGGGCCTTCCGCTCGGTGCTGCTGCCGCTCAAGGCGGTGCTCCTGAACCTGCTCTCGGTCGCAGCCGCCTACGGGATGCTCGTCGTGTTCTTCCGCTTCGGCGTCGGCCAGAGCCTGTTCGGCCTCTACCAGTTCGCGCAGGTGGAGGGCTGGATCCCGATCTTCCTGTTCGCGATGCTGTTCGGGCTCTCGATGGACTATGAGGTGTTCCTCGTGACGCGCATGCGCGAGGCCTGGGACGACGGCGCCGACAACGACACCGCGGTCGCGTACGGGCTCGAACGCACCGGCCGGATCATCACGGCGGCCGCGATCATCATGTGCGCCGCGTTCTCGGGCTTCATCGCCGGGAGCATCGTCGGGCTGCAGGAGTTCGGGCTCGGACTCGCCGTCGCCATCTTCGTGGACGCGACGATCGTCCGCTGCATCCTCGTGCCGAGCATGATGGCGATCCTCGGCCGCTGGAACTGGTGGCTGCCGATGCCGTTCGCGCGCCTCGTGCGGGTGATGCCCTCGCCGCTCGACTCGCGCGTGCGATCCCCGGTCGAGGTGACGGTGCCGTAGTCGCCCCGCTGTAGCATCGCGCCGGTCGATGAAAGGTCTCATCTGCGCGGGCGGGTCGGCCACGAGACTCGAGGAGCTGACCCGGGTCACGAACAAGCACCTGCTGCCCGTGGGCGCGTGGCCGATGGTCTACTACCCGCTCCAGCTGCTCCAGCGAGTCGGCGTCCGCGACATCCTGCTCGTCACGGGCTCGCGTCATGCCGGAGACTTCATCGATTTGCTCGGAGACGGCCGGGTTCGCAGCCGCTCGACCGACGAGCTCCTCTTCGATCTCGATCTCACCTACAAGGTCCAGGTCGAGCCGGGCGGGATCGCGCAGGTCGTCGGGATGGCCCGGGACTTCGCGAGGGGCGAGAAGCTCGTGGTGTGCCTGGGCGACAATATCTTCGAGAACGCCCAGGCAGACGCGATCGGCTCGTGGAGCGACGGTGCGCTCGTCTTCGTCTCCGAGGTCGACGATCCCGTGAGCTTCGGCGTCGTCGCCTACGACGACGCCGGCGTGGTCGCCGACATTGTCGAGAAGGCCGGCGTGGTCGACCTGCGGTATCCCGAGCCGCCGTCGCGGGACGCGGTCGTCGGGCTCTACTGCTACCCGCCCGACGTGTTCGAGATCATCGACTCGCTCGAGCCGTCCGGGCGCGGCGAGCTCGAGATCACCGACGTGAACCGTGTCTACGCCCGGCGAGGCGAGCTGAACGTCCGGCGCGTCGAGGGCTGGTGGCACGACGGGGGCAAGCACTGGGGCGACCTCGCGGACGTCGGCCGGTTGATCGAGCAAACGGGCGTCAACAAGGTCGAACGGTGAACGTCGAGGTCTTTCCGCTCGCCCGGCACGAGGACGAGCGCGGGTGGTTCTCGGAGCTCGCGCGGGAGAGCCGCCTGCCCAAGCCGGTCCGGCAGGCGAATCTGGCGTGGTCGCGCCAGGGGGTGATCCGGGGTCTGCACTTCCACGAGCGGGGCCAGGACGACCTCTTCGTGTGTCTCCGCGGAATGGTGCGGGTGGTGGTGCTCGACCGCGCAACCGGGGAGACCTTCACGAAGGACATCGGCGACGACAACCCCGAGGCGATCTACGTCCCGGGCATCCACGCCCACGGCTACGAGGCGCTCACCGATTGCCTGTTCTGCTACCTCGTGACCGAGGAGTACGACCCGGACGATCCCGACGAGCGCGGGATCCCCTGGAACGACCCCCGCGTCGTCGAACTCTGGAGCACACGATCGCCTCTTCTCTCCGAGCGGGACAGGGTCGCGGCGTCCTGATCAGCGGCGCGGGCGGCCAGCTCGGAGCCGCGCTTGCGGAGGGCTTCCCCCAGGCCCGGGCGCTCGACCGGGACGCGTGGGATGTGCGCTTTCCGTTGCCCGAGCACCTCGGAACCGGTGTCGAGCTCGTTCTCCACGCTGCAGCTTGGACCGACGTCGACGGCGCCGAGGACGACCCGCAGGGGGCTGCAGCGGTGAACGTCGGCGGTGCCCGGCACGCTGCCGCGCTCGGCGTTCCGGTCGTCTACTTCTCGTCGGACTACGTCTTCGACGGCGCCAAGCGCGACCCGTACGTCGAATCCGACGCTCCGAATCCGCTCGGGGCGTACGGGCGGACGAAGCTCCACGGCGAGGCCGCAGTGGGCGGGCGGGCATGGATCGTGCGCTCGTCCTGGCTCTTCGGCCCCACGAGCAGCAACTTCGTCCGCACGATGCTCCGGCTGGGCGCCGAGCTTCCCGAGGTCGGCGTGGTCGACGACCAGCGCGGGTGTCCCACCTACGTCGGCCACCTGGCGGCCGCGACCGCCGACGTGGTCGAGCTCCCGTTCGGCCTCTACCACGTGGCTGCGGCGGGCGACTGCTCGTGGGCCGAGTTCGCGGCGGCGATCTTCGCGGAGGCCGGGCTCGACTGCGGGGTCCGGCCCATCTCGACCGCGGAGTTCGGGGCGCGGGCCCCGAGGCCGGCATACTCGGTGCTCCGCTCCGAGAGGGGAGCACCCGAGCTGCCGCACTGGCGGGACGGGCTCCGTGAGTGCCTGGCGCGCCTTCTCTGAGCGCCGGCACGACCAAGACGCTCGCCGTCGCAGGCAGCTGGTTCCTCGTCTCCTCGCTCGCGCTTGCAGCCCTCCCCTCTGTTCGCGCCGTCCGGGACGGCTGATCTAAGTTTCATCGATGCGCGTGCTCGTGACCGGAGGGGCCGGCTTCATCGGCTCCCACTTCGTGCGCCGCCTCGCCGCGGCCGGCGACGAGGTGGTCGTTCTCGACAAGCTGACCTACGCGGGCAATCCGGCGAATCTCGCCGGCGTCGAGCACGAGTTCCACCAGGGAGACATCGTCGACCCGGAGGCCGTTGCGGCCGCCGCGAAGGGCTGCGACGCGATCGTCAACTTCGCAGCCGAGTCGCACGTCGACCGCTCGATCATCGGGCCGGCCGAGTTCATCCTCACCGACGTCCTCGGGACGCAGGTGCTGCTCGAGCAGGCCCGCCACGCCGGGATCCGTCTCGTCCAGGTCTCGACCGACGAGGTGTACGGAGACATCCCTCTCGACGCATCGCCGTGCACCGAGGATGCGCCTCTCCGGCCTTCGAGCCCGTACTCCGCGTCGAAGACCGGCGGTGACCTGCAGGTGCTGGCCTATCTTCGTACCTACGGCGTCGATGCGTGCATCACCCGGGGCGCCAACAACTACGGGCCCCGGCAGTACCCCGAGAAGTTCCTGCCGTTGTTCGTCACGAACGCGTTCGAGGGGCTGCCTCTGCCCGTCTACGGCGACGGCAGGCAGCGCCGGGAGTGGCTCCATGCCGAGGATTACTGCTCGGCGATCGAGCTCGTGCTTCGCGACGGGTCGGCGGGCGAGGTCTACAACGTCGGTGGCCAGGAACGGGAGAACATGGAGGTCGTCAGGCGGATCCTGGACCTGACGGGCGCCTCGCCCGACCTCGTCCGCCACGTCGAGGACCGTCCGGGTCACGACCGCCGCTATTCGGTCGACTCGTCCAGGGTCAGGGCGCTCGGCTGGACGCCGGTGCATTCGTTCGACGACGGCGGGCTCGCGGAGACGGTCGACTGGTACCGCGATAACCGGGACTGGTGGGGGCCGATCAAGTCGGGCGAGTACCTCGCCTACTACCGGCAGCAGTACGGCGCGCGGCTCGGCGCCTGAACCGCGCGTGTGTTGCAAGTAGCGAACTTGCCGCGCTTGTAACTTGCAATACAAGTGGGAGGGAGCGGCGGCTCGCGGCCGAAAGGAATCCCTCGTGCGTGTCGCTCGGCTCCCGCTTTCGGGGGAAGTGGGGCCCGGGGGCCGTTGCTACGGTTGCCCGATGGTCCGCTGTGCGCTCGTAGCCGTGGTCCTGATCGCGCTCGGGCTCGGAGGAACGGCGTCAGCGGCCCCGTCAGAGCAGACCGCGAGCGCGCCCTCGGCCACGCTCGTGATCACCGGCCACGGGTGGGGCCACGGCGTCGGGATGGGTCAATGGGGTGCCTACGGCTACGCCCTTCACGGCTGGAGCTACCAGCAGATCCTGCTCCACTACTACACCGGGACGACGATCGGCGACGACCCGCCGCAGATGGTTCGCGTCCTGCTCGCCGACAAGAAGCGAAAGGTTTCGCTCGGCGCGGCCACGCGCTGGCACCTCGTCGACGGGGCGGGGACGAAGCTCGTGCTTCCGGCCGGCGAGCTCGTGATCGGGCCCTCGCTGGTGATCCGCGGGCACAGGTTCGTCTCGCCGCTGACCGTGGCGTCGCCCACCTCGCCGCTCCAGCTGGGCACCAAGCCGTACCACGGCGACTTCACCGTCGACTCGAACGGAAGGACGCTCCAGGTCGTGAACGACGTCGATCTGGAGTCGTACCTCGACGGAGTTGTCGGAGCCGAGATGCCCTACACGTGGCCGGCCGCCGCCCTCGAGGCCCAGGCGGTCGCCGCCCGCTCGTTTGCCCTCGCGCAGATCGAGACGGTCGTCACCGCGAGCCCCTTCGATCTCTACTCGGACACCCGCAGCCAGGTGTACGGAGGCATCGACTCCGAGTCGCCGTCGGTCCTGGCCGCCGTCAGCGCGACCAGGGGCAAGATCGTCCTCTACGACGGGAAGGTCGCGACCACGTACTACTCGGCAAGCACCGGCGGCGAGACCGTCACGGCAGTCGGCTCGAACGGCTTGCCCATTCCGTACCTCGTCTCGGTGCCCGACCCCTACGACACGCTCTCGCCTTACCACGACTGGGGGCCGGTGCTCGTGAGCGCCGAGACCGCGGGCAAGGCGCTCGGCCTCGGCGGGCCGCTGCTCGACCTCGAGCCCGCCGACGGCGCTCCAGGGCATGTCAGCTCCGCGACCGCGGTCGGCGCCGGCGCCAGCCTGACCCTGTCCGGGGCCACGGTCGAGAGCGATCTCGGGCTTCGCTCGAGCTGGTTCGAGTTCGGGTTGCTCTCCCTGACGCCGCCCGCCGGGACGGTCACCGCAGGCCGGCCGCTGATGCTGACCGGCACCGCCCGCGGGGTGAAGGACGTTTCGGTCGAGTCTCGGACCTCCGGCCACAGCTGGATGGTGGCCGGCAGAGTGAAGGCAGGCCCGACGGGCGCGTTCACGGTGCAGGTCACGCCGCAGACGACGACGTGGTACCGGCTGGCGAGCGGCCCGGCCAGGGCCGCCCTGATCGAGGTCGAGGTGAGCGGAGCCGAGCCCGTGGTGAGCGCCAGGGTCGGCGCCGACGGCATCACCGGCACGGTCGGGGCGCAGGATGCGGGAGCCCCGGTCTACCTGGATCGAAAGGACGGAGCAGGTTGGATCACCGTCGCGACGGCGACGGTGGGAGCGGACGGATCGTTTGACTTCCGACCGCCGTTTGCCCCGGGCGCGTACCGTGTGAGGTGCACGCCCGGCCGCGGACCCGCGCCGGGCGCGTCGTCCGTGATCTCCGTCCAGTCGTGACCAAGACTCTTCTCTGCCTTCTCGCCGCCACCCTCTGCGGCCCGGCCTCTGCGTTCGGTGCGAACTGGGCAGTCGGTGCGCGCCCGGGAGGTATGGCCGAGCTGAGGGCCGAGCTCCCGAGCGCGACGACGCTCGTCCCCGGCCGGGCGCTGCTCGTCCACGGCGCCCGCCCCCGCGTCGACGGGGCCGCCTACGTCGTCGACGTCGATCGAACACGGCGGTCGCTCCAGTTCGACAACACCGAGCCCGACGCGTCGCAGCAGTGGTATCTGACCCAGGACGACGCCTGGACGTACTGGGCGACGATGCCGAATCTCGCACCGGTCAAGGTGGCGGTGATCGACTCCGGGATCGACGCCGGCCATCCGGAGTTCGCCGGCCGCATCGCCGCGGGCGTCTCGTTCGTCGGCGGTAGCTGGCGCACCGACTCCTGCGGCCATGGCACCTTCGTCGCCGGCGAGATTGCCGCCAACCCGGAGAACGGGTTCGGGATCGCGGGGCTGGCCTTCAACGCGCAGCTGCTGGTCGCGAAGGTCGTTCAGTCGGACTGCAACGTCTCGACGCTGGGCGAGATCCACGCCATCACCTGGGCTGTCAACCACGGTGCCCGGGTGATCAATCTCAGCATCGGCGGCATCCGCGACCCCAACGACCTCCAGCTCGACTCGTTCTCGCCGCCCGAGGAAGCCGCCGTTGAATACGCCTGGTCGAAGGACGTGCTCGTCGTTGCAGCAGCCGGCAACGGACCGCAGGCGCCACGCACGCCGTGGGACTACGCGGACTACCCGGCGGCACTGCCGCATGTCCTCGGCGTGGCGGCGGTTCGCCAGGGCGGCGCGGTTCCCGACTACTCGAACCGTGACAGGCAGTTCGTCGACATCGCCGCGCCGGGCGGGCCGATCTTGTCGACCATTCCACGGGACCTGGTCAACGACTCCAAGCCCGGCTGTGCCGGAAGCCCATTCTCGAACTGCGGGCCGTCCGAGTTCAAGGACGGAATCGGAACATCGTTCGCAGCGCCGCAGGTGTCGGCTGCGGCGGCGCTCGTGCTCGGCGTCGACCCGACCCTGGCCGCTTCGCAGGTCGAATGGCTCCTGGAGCGTTCCGCCACCGACGCAAACCCGTCCACCGGCTGCGCGATCTGCCCGGCCGGCCGGGACTCGCTCACAGGCTGGGGGACGCTCGACGTCGACGCCGCTCTCAAGCTGCTCGGCGACGAGCACAACCTGCCGGTGCGCGACGAGCTCGAGCCGAACGACGACGCGGACACGATCGGCGCCTCGGCCGATCGGCTGCCCTCGCTGCCGCGGACGATCTTCGCCACTCTCGACTACTGGGACGACCCGATCGATGTCTACTCGATCCACCTCGACCAGGGGAGCGAGCTCTTCGTGCGCCTCGGCCGTGCGAGCGCTCCCGGGATCACCGTGCTCCTCTGGAAGCCGGGAACGACCGACGTGACCGGAGCGGTGCGGACGCTCCTCTCCCAGCTCGCCGGCCGCTCGACCGACGTCGCGGGTCAGCAGCGCCTCGGCTACACGGCGCCGGCCACCGGCCGGTACTTCATCGAGGTCAAGGTAGGCTCGCCCGCCCGCGCTCCGGAGCGCTATCAGCTCTCGCTCGCAGTCAAGCCCGGCTGAGCGGCCCAGCTCGGATGCCGATCGACTGGGATACGGTGCCGGACGGGTCTACCGTCGGAGACGAGATGGTCGAGCTCATGCGCGAGCTCTTCCCGCTGCCCCGCAGCCTCAGTGGCGACGGAGTCCGGA
This sequence comes from Gaiellaceae bacterium, assembly GCA_035517795.1. Classification (GTDB taxonomy): domain Bacteria; phylum Actinomycetota; class Thermoleophilia; order Gaiellales; family Gaiellaceae; genus PALSA-600. The sequence goes on from DATIYE010000086.1 coordinate 13,040, forward strand.
GAACGCTCGATGTGCTCGGCCGCGACCTCCCGCTCGACGTGATCGAGACGCCGTCCGGGGTCGAGGTCTTCGACTGGACGGTGCCGCGGGAGTGGACTATCCGGGGCGCCTGGATCGACGCGCCCGGCGGCGAGCGGATCCTCGATTTCGGCGAATCGACGCTCCAGGTGCTCGGCTACAGCACTCCCGTGGATCGCGTCGTCGGTCTCGACGAGCTGCGGGCGCACGTCTTCACGCACAGTGAGGATGCGGATCTCGTCCCCTACCGGACGTCCTACTGGGAAGAGCAGTGGGGCTTCTGCATGAGCCGGAGCCAACTCGACTCGCTGCCGGAGGGGGACTACCGGGTCGTGATCGACTCCGAGCTGACGGCCGGCTCGCTCACTTCAGGCGAGCTGCTGCTCGAGGGATCGTCCGACGCCGAGTTCCTGCTCAGCACCTACATCTGTCATCCTGCCCTGGCGAACGACAACCTCTCGGGCGTCGTCCTCCTCTGGGCACTCGGGCGTGCGCTCGCCGGGCAGGGGCTCCGCCACACCTTTCGCTTGCTCTGGAGTCCGGGAACGCTCGGCCCCCTGTGCTGGCTCGACCGCAATCGCGACTCGCTCGACCGGGTTCACCACGGGCTCGCGATCTCGTGCGTCGGCGACCCGGGCCCGCTTCGCTACAAGCGGAGCAGGCGAGCTGATGCGACAGTCGACCGGGCTGCGGCACACGTTCTCGGCCGGCATCCCGACGCACTCGTGACGTCCTGGGCGCCGACCGGCGGAGACGAGCGCCAGTTCTGTTCACCCGGTTTCGATCTCCCCGTCGGCACATTCTCCAGGACCCCTCACGGCCTCTTCCCCGAGTACCACTCCTCGGCCGACAACCTCGATCTGGTCACCCCCGGGGCGCTCGCCGGGTCGCTGCGGGCCGTCCTCGAGATCATCGACATCGTCGAGACGAACGGGCGGTACCGGAACCTGTCGCCGTTCGGCGAGCCGCAGCTCGGCCGCCGGGGGCTCTACCCGAGCGTGCCCGACGGCGCCGGAGTCGAGACGGCGTTGCTGTGGGTGCTCAACCTCTCGGACGGCGCGAACGACCTGATCGAGATCGCCGAGCGGTCGGGCCTCTCGTACTCCGCGGTGCTCGCGGCGGCGCAGCGGCTCGAGAGCCACCGGCTGCTCGAGGCGATCTAGCCTAGCCCTCGAGTAGCTCCTCGTCGGGCACCGCTCGCAGCGGCCGGGCCGGGTTGCCGACGACGAGCGTCTTCGCCGGCACGTCCTTCGTCACGATCGCGCCGGCGCCGACGAACGCCTCCTCGCCGATCTCGACGGCCGGGCAGAGGACCGCGCCGGCTCCGACGCGGGCTCCGCGCCTGATCGTCGGCCCCTTGATCAGGTCCCGGCGGCGGTCGGTGCGACCCATGAAGTTGTCGTTCGAGGTGACGACGCAGGGGGCGATGAAGACGTGCTCCTCGAGGGTCGAGTAGGCAGTGATGTATGCCTCCGCCTGGATCTTCGTCATCGCGCCGACCGTGGTGTCGTTCTCGATCAGCGAGCCACGTCCGAGGACGACGTCGTCGCCGATCGTCACCCGTTCGCGCACGCACGACGAATCCCCGAGCACGACGCGCGCTCCGACGGTCGACCCGGCGAAGACCACTGCGCCGGTCGAGACGATCGTGCCGTCCCCGATCGCAGTCGGCGGGAGAGGCTCGCGTTTCGCCGTCGAGCGCGCCGACAGGGACGGCTGCTTGCCGACCACCGCGTTCTCCAGCACCCTCACGCCTTCGCCGAGCACCGTGCCGGGATAGACGATCGCCGTCGCGTGCACCTCCGCGCTCATGGGCGGTCCGAGGCGAGCGAGGTCTGCAGCTGCTCGAGGACGCGTACGACCGCGAGCCCGTCTCGCGCCTCGGCACCGGACCCGCCCTCGCGAACGAGGCGGAGGAAGTGTGAGAGCTCGAGGCGCAGCGGCTCGTCGGTGGCGATCTTCGGGCTCAGGATGTCACCGGTCCTCGTCTGCCATTCGCCAAAGGTTTGAGCCGCCTGCTCGGGCCACTTCTCGTAGATCGTCACCTTGCGCTCGAGCTCCATGTCGTCGAACACGGCCATCTTGTCCCGGCCGACCACAGTCAGCTTGCGCATCTTGTGGGGATCGAGCCAGGAGAGGTGGAGGTGCGCGATCTTGCCGCTCGGAAAGCGCAGGAAGCAGAACACGACGTCCTCCACACCGGGGTTGAGGAACGCGTTCCCGCGTGCCCAGGCCTCCGACGGCTCCTCGTCGACGAGATGGAGGATCACCGACAGGTCGTGGACGCCGAGCGACCACAGCGCGTTTTCGTCCTTTCGAATCGTTCCGAGGTTCTGACGGTTGCCGTAGATGCAGAGCACATCCCCGAGCGAGCCCGACTCGACGAGCTCCTTGAGCTTGCGCACGCCCGGGTGGTAGAGGAGCAGATGTCCGGGCATGAGGACGCGTCCGCCGGCCTCGGCAAGCTCGACGAGCTCTTCCATCTCGTCGGCGCGCATCGCCGGCGGCTTCTCGACGAAGACGTGCTTGCCGGCCTCGAGCGCCTGCTTGGCGAGCGTGTAGTGCGTCGGAACGGGCGTGGCGATCACGATGGCTTCGAGCCGGGGGTCGGCGAGCAGCTCGTCGTAGGCGCCAGTCGCGAGCGCGCTCGGAAAGCGTCGGGCGAACTGATCGCGTCGGGCGCCGTCGGCGTCGCAGATCCAGACCAGGTCGCCGAGGACGTCGAGGTTGCGTACGAGGTTCTGGCCCCAGGCGCCGAGCCCGATCTGTGCAACTCGAACCGGGTCGCCGCCTAGAGCTTCCACACCTTGCCCTCGACCTCGTGCCCACGGGTGGCGTTGCGAAAGTCGACGACCACCTTGGCGCGCCGCACCAGCTCCGGGTAGTCGATCGCCGAGTGCGCCGTGACGATCGCCACGCAGTCGTAGGCCTCGGGGTCGAGCTCCGCCGAGCGCATCCCGCCGAACTCCGGTACGTGCGGGTCGTGGTAGGAGACGTCGGCCCCCGCGGTGCGGAGGAGCTGTACGAGCTTCTCGGCGGGCGTCTCACGCACGTCGCCGATGTCGGCCTTGTAGGCGACGCCGACGATCAGGATCCTCGAGCCCGAAACCGAGCGCTGGGCGCCGTGGTTCAGCGCCTGCGAGATCACCGACCGGCAGAAGTACGGCATGTTGTTGTTCACCTCGCCCGCGAGCTCGATGAAGCGTGCCGAGAAGTCGTACTCCCGCGCTTTCCAGGAGAGGTAGTAGGGATCCAGGGGAATGCAGTGTCCGCCGAGGCCGGGGCCCGGCTGGAACGACTGGAAGCCGAACGGTTTGGTCGCGGCGGCCTCGACCACCTCCCAGACGTCGATTCCCATGCGGTCGCAGAGCTGGGCGAGCTCGTTCACGAGCGCGATGTTCACCGAGCGGTAGATGTTCTCCAGCAGCTTCGTCAGCTCGGCCGACTCCGGCGCCGAAAGCTCCAGGACGGTGTCGATCGCCTTCCGGTAGAGCGCGGCGGCTGCGGCGGTGCACGCCGGGGTGAGCCCGCCGACCACCTTCGGCGTGGTCTTGGTCGTCCAGTCGGTGCGACCCGGGTCCACGCGCTCGGGCGACATCGCGAGATGGAAGTCCTTCCCGGCCTCGAGGCCGCTCGACTCCTCGAGGATCGGCTTCACCACCTCACGTGTCGTGCCCGGGTACGTCGTCGACTCGAGGACGACCAGCTGGCCGGGCTGGAGCACCGCGCCGATCGAGTGCGCTGCGGCGGTCACATAGCCGAGGTCGGGCTCGCGCTGAGGCGTGAGCGGGGTCGGGAGGGCGATCAGGATCGCGTCGGTGTGCTTCAGCTGCTCGTAGTCGAGCGTGGCCGCGATCCGGCCGGTCGAGATGAGCGGCTCTAGCTGCGCGGAGGGGACGTCCTCGATGTGGCTGCGCCCCGCGTTGATCGACTCGACGAGCTCGGGCACGACCTCGACGAGCAGCACTTTCTGCCCTGCCTCGGCGAAGGTCTGGGCCAGCGGCAGGCCGACGTAGCCTGCGCCGACGACGGCAAGGTCCCAGGTCCGCCTCACGGCGAACTAGCGTACAGAGCGGCTGCGATGCGACCGCTCGCGTGCCCGTCGCCGTAGAGGGAAGGGGCGGTCGCCGGGAACCTCGCGTCCCGGACGGCTGCGACGATCTTCTCCGGATCGTCGTCGGCGAGGACGTTGGCCCCGGCGATGACGGTATCGATCCACTCCGTGTTCGGCCGGAGCGTCACGCACGGCACCCGGTGCCAGTAGGCCTCTTTCTGGACGCCGCCCGAGTCCGTGACGATCACGCGAGCCTGTGAGGCGAGCGCGCCGAAGTCGAGGTAGCCGACGGGGTCGATCGGGTCGAATCGCAGCGGTCCGGCCCCTCGGAGCATCGCACGCGTGCGTGGGTGTGCAGGAAAGACGATCGGGTCGTCGATCTGATTCAGGCCTTGGACGATGCGTGCGAGTCGCTCGGAGCGCACGTTCGCCTCGCGGTGCACCGTTACGAGGGCGTACCGGCCGGGCTCGACGTCGATTTGCTCGAGGAGCGTCGAGCGTGCCCGCGCGATCGGTCCGAAGATACGGTTGGCGTCGGCCATCACGTCACCGACGACCAGCCGCTCGCCGGCCACGCCCTCGCTCTCGAGCTGCCGGGCCGCGCGGTCGTCGGGACAGAAGAGGAGTCTCGAGAGATGATCGACTTCGACCCGGTTTCGCTCCTCGGGCATCGAGAGGTCGAAGCTCCGCAGGCCGG
>DATIYE010000087.1:0-12374 GCA_035517795.1 Gaiellaceae bacterium
CCGCCTACACGCTCTTTACGCCCAATAAATCCGGACAACGCTTGCCCCCTACGTATTACCGCGGCTGCTGGCACGTAGTTAGCCGGGGCTTCTTCTGGAGGTACCGTCACCCTCTGGGCTATTAACCCGAGTAGCTTCGTCCCTCCTGAAAGAGGTTTACAACCCGAAAGCCTTCTTCCCTCACGCGGCGTCGCTGCATCAGGCTTTCGCCCATTGTGCAAGATTCCCCACTGCTGCCTCCCGTAGGAGTCTGGGCCGTGTCTCAGTCCCAGTGTGGCTGATCGTCCTCTCAGACCAGCTACGGATCGTCGCCTTGGTGGGCCGTTACCCCACCAACAAGCTACTCCGCCGCGGGCTCGTCCCCGGCCGGAGGCCGAAGCTACCTTTTCCAGCCGCCCCGAAAGGCTGCTGGGCCGTCCGGTATTAATCCGAGTTTCCTCGGGCTATCCCGGTGCCGGGGGTTGATTACCCACGTGTTACTCACCCGTTCGCCGCTTTCCCCGGTCCCGAAGGACCGGTTCTCGCTCGACTTGCATGTGTTAAGCGCGCCGCCAGCGTTCGTCCTGAGCCAGGATCAAACTCTCCGTGAAGAACTTGTCACCGGCCGAAGCCGGCAGTTCAGCACTTTGAGCTGATGCTCAAAGGTCACATCCGAAGATGCGACGAGGTTCTAGACCAGACGGGTCGCCGAAAAGCGGCGAGACCGTCTGGGTCTCGACGTATGAACGCTGTTGAGTTTTCAAAGACCGGTGCCGTCCCTGACGGCGAAAAAAAGCCCCCGACTCGCGCCAGAGGCCTCCACATTGCGATCGAATCGTATCCTGTACGAGTCGGCCCAGGAGGCTCCTTGGTCGTGAGGTCGATGACTGACTGACTTGCCGCCGCCCCGGAGGGCAGCCCGTCAACTATAGCGCGCCGGCCAGGGCTGGGCAAGAGTAGGTCTCCGCAGTACCGTCACCGGGCGCCCTTCAGACGAGACGAACGAAGCGCCGCTTCCCGGCCTGGAGCAGGGCTCCTCGCAGCCTCTCCCGTGGCACATCGAGGTCGGAGACCACCTCGCCGTCGAGTCTCACTCCCCCCTGCCCGATCAGCCGGCGGGCTTCCGAGGTGGAGGCGATCCCGAGCGATGCGACGAGCAACAATGGCAGATGGACCGGATCCGCCGGCGGGAGCTCGACCTCGCCCACCTCCGCGGGCGCCTCCCCGTGCCGGACCACCCGGGTGAAATGCTCCTCGGCAGCAGCCGCAGCCTCACCACCGTGCGACCGCTCGACCACCGCCCGAGCCAGCGCCAGCTTCGAAGTCATCGGATCGCCGCCGGGCGGCTCGCGCTCGGCCACGAGCCGCCACCAGTCGGGGAGCATCTCGTCGGGGATCCGCATCGTGCGGCCGAACATCTCGTCCGGCGCCGCCGCCAGCGGGATGTTGTTGCCGACCGACGAGCTCATCTTCTCACCGTCCCACGAGAGCAGCAGCGGCGTGGTCAGGACGACCTGAGGTTCGAGCCCGTACTGCGTCATCACGTCGCGGCCGGCGAGCAGGTTGTAGAGCTGGTCAGTGCCCCCGAGCTCGACGTCGGCTTCGATCGCGACCGAGTCGTATCCCTGCATGAGCGGGTAGAGGAGCTCAGAGACCGAGATCGGCTCGCGGGCCGCCATCCGCTTGGCGAAGTCGTCACGCTCGAGGAGGCGGGCGACCGTGATCGTGCGCGCAAGCCTCACAACCTCCGCGTATGAGAGCTTCGCCAGCCACTCGCCGTTGTACCGAACCTCGGTCCGGTCGCGGTCGAGGACGACCATCGCCTGCTCGAGGTAGGTGTTCGCGTTCGCGTCGATCTCCTCGTCGGACAGGATCGGGCGCTCGGCTGAACGGCCGGAAGGGTCGCCGATGCGCGTGGTGTAGTCGCCGATGATCAGCACGCCGAGATGTCCCTCGTCCTGGAACGCCCGCATCCGTTGGAGGGGGATCGCCCGGCCGATGTGGATGTCGGGCGAAGTGACGTCGATTCCGAGCTTGACGCGCAGCGGCCGGCCGAGCCTCAGCTTCGCCTCGAGAGCCCCCTCGGGGAGCACGTCGACGGCGTTGCGGGTGAGGTCTGGGAGAGGCACGGGGCTACACTATCCGCGCTCTGGCGCTCCTCAGAAAAAGGACCCGCCCGCCCAAGCGGCGCCGAATCCGCAAGCTGAGGTTGCTTGCGCTGCTCGTCATGCTCGGGCTCCTTGGGCTGAGCGCGTTCACGTACGGGATGCTTACGGCGGTCGCGGCGCAGATCTCGGCGCTCGACCCGAACCACCAGCAGACGCCACAGCAGAACACCTACATCTACGCGAGCGACGGCCATACGGAGCTGGCCGTGCTGCGCGGGTCGCAGGCGCGGGTGCTCGTCCCCTCGCAGGAGATCTCGCCCCGGCTCAAGGAGGCGATCGTGGCGATAGAGGACAAGCGTTTCTACGACCACCGGGGCGTCGACGTGCACGGGATCCTGCGCGCACTCTGGTCGGACATCACCGGTGGGCCGGTCCAGGGCGGCTCCACGATCACCCAGCAGTTCGTGAAGAACGCGATCAACGGCAACGCACCGACGCTGACGCGCAAGCTGAAGGAGGCGGCGCTCGCCTGGAAGCTCGAGCAGGTCTGGACGAAGGACCAGATCCTGACCGCGTACCTGAACACGATCTACTTCGGCAACGGCGCCTACGGCGTCCAGGAGGCGTGCCGGATCTACTTCGGGCACGGGGCCGCGGAGGCGACGCCGGCCGAGGCGGCGCTGCTCGCCGGGATCCCCGAGGACCCGACGCTCTACGACCCCGTTGCGCATCCGGTGCAGGCCAGGGAGCGGCGCAACCTCGTCCTGAGGGAGATGTACCTGCAGCACTACCTCGGCTACCGGGAGCTTCTGGACTCGCTGCGCGCGCCGATGCCGAAGCCCCAGTCGGTCAGCCTCCCCGGCACCCAGAGCCCGGCGGCGCCATACTTCACGAACTACGTCACCGACCAGCTGGTCAACCGCTACGGGAAGAAGGTCTTCGGCGGCGGGCTCCGTGTGACGACGACGATCGACCTCGGCCTGCAGAAGCTAGCCCGGCAGGCGATCAACCAGGTGCTCCCGGCGTCGATCGGACCGAGCGCGGCGCTCGTTGCTATCAACGTGCACAACGGCGACGTCCTGGCGATGATCGGTGGACGCAACTACCACGTCAGCCAGTTCAACCTCGCGACGCAGGGCGAGCGTCAGCCGGGCTCGGCCTTCAAGCCGTTCGTGCTTGCGGCTGCGCTGAGGGACGGGATCGCGCCCTCGTCGATCCTCACCTCGCACCCTGTCGTGCTCGACGCTGGCGGCCGGGCCTGGAGCGTGACCAACTTCGAGCACAACAGCATGGGACCGATCAACCTCTCGACCGCCATCGCATACTCGGACAACACGGTCTTCGCGCAGCTCACGAATCTGGTTGGGCCGGCAAACGTGGCGGCGACCGCCCACGAGATGGGGATCACCACCCCCCTCGAGCCGTATTTCTCGATCGGCCTCGGCGGTGAGCCCGCGACGCCGCTCGAGATGGCCCGCGCCTACGCTTCGCTCGCCAACGGCGGCTACCGGCTCGACAGCTCGCTGTTCGCCGACCAGCCGGTCGCGGTCGAGAGCATCTCGACGCCGGTTCGCGGCGAGCCCGGCCGGTTCGCGACCCAGACGAACGAGCCGGTGCCGCAGTCGATCCCCTGGCTCGTGAACGGCAACGCGTGGATCGAGGATCAGATGCTCCAGGGTGTCGTCCAGTACGGGACGGGCACCGCCGCCCAGATTCCGGGTTACGAGGTCGCCGGCAAAACCGGGACGACCGAGAACTTCGGCGACGCGTGGTTCGTCGGCTTCACGCCCGACCTCGTGACGGCGGTCTGGGTCGGGTATCCGAACAAGCTCATCCCGATGCTAAGCGAGTTCCACGGCAAGGAGGTCGAGGGAGGCACCTTCCCCGCGGAGATCTGGAAGGCGTTCATGGAGAAGGCGCTTCCGTACCTCCATGACGTCAGGACGACGTTCCCGAGCGCCTCCGTGCCGTACTCCTCTCCAGCAACGGTGATCTTCCGCAACCACCGGCTCGAGCTCGACAACGGCAACTGCCGCGGCGCGGCGTCGCTGCAGTTCTTCAGCGGGACGGCACCCACCGCAGTTGCGCCCTGCAAGCCGAACGAGGTCGAGGTCCCCGACGTCCGCGGGGCGACGCTCGAGACCGCGAAGGCGCGGCTGATCGGGCAGCCGCTGCTCGAGACCGTCACCTACACGCCTGCCAAGCCCGGCAGGCCGGTCGGGATCGTCGTCGGTCAGTGGCCGACCGACGGGACGCTTTCGGCGTACGACAAGGTCAAGCTGACCGTCTCGCGTGCCGTCTACGGAGTGGTGCCGCGGCTCGTCGGCATGGGCGTGCCTCGAGCCCGTGCGGCGCTCGCCCGAATGCGACTCGAGGCGAAGCTCACAGGCGGCGCCCATGGCCGGGTGATCGCCCAGGTCCCGCCCCCCGGCGTGGCTGCGGAGCCTGGGATGCGGGTGCTGCTAACAGTCAAACCGGCCTGAACGGCCTGCTCAGGTACGCGGAGCCGGCGAGTCCGTACCGCCACGGCCGCTCGACCGCTCTGGTGAGCCCGACCCGGGTGCCGACGGCGATCTCGACCCGGCTCGGCGCGGGACGCAGCTCGAACGGCGGCCGGTCGAGCGGCAGGCCGTCGTGCTCGCCGGTGACTCCGAGTGCCTGGCAGAGCCGGCCGGGACCCGAGCAGAGCAATCTCTCGTCCTCCACCCCGCGCCGTGCGCGCATCACCTCGATATTTCGGCCGGGCGCGAGCGCGCGGATCAGAACTGCGCTCGCGATACCTTCCGGCTCGCAGACGAAGTTCAGGCACCAGTGAACACCGTAGCTCCTGTAGACGTAGGCGTGCCCGGGAGGGCCGAACATCGATGCGTTGCGAGCAGTGCGCCCGCGGTAGGCGTGCGAAGCGGGATCGCCGGGCGAGTAGGCCTCGAGCTCGACGATGCGCCCTCCGACACCGTCGACAAGGAGCTCGGCGCCGATCAGCCCCCGCGCGACCTCATGGACTCCGCGAACGAAGAAATCACGGTTCAACCCCTCAGAACAGACCCTCGGGATCGGCTGGGGCGGTGGTGGACTCGAGGAGCCGCCGCGCCCTCCGGCCGAGGTCGACGACGTCGAAGCGGCCCTGCTCGGCGGCGTCGGCCACGCGCTGAGCTAGGTCGAGAGCGCCGTCGACGATCCTGCTCGCCTCGGCAGCCGGGTTGGCTCCCATCGCTGCGACGATCGCACGCTCCGTCCTCGAGGCGACGATCGGCTCCGCGATCCCGTCCACCCAGACGCGCGTCCGCGCACCGTGGCCACGCTCGCCCTCGCCGAGCGGCTCGAGCGCGTAGATCTTGTCGGCGCGGACGTACTTGCCGAAGCCGAGGAAGATCATCCTGGGCGCGACGTCAGCCACGGTTCGGGATTATCGCCGGTCCAGCCCTAGTCGGGCGCCTTCGGAAGCTCTTCTCCGAACCCGCCGAAGCGCCTGGATCGTTGGCGCCCGCCTGCTTTTCGCGCCGAGCCGCCACCCGCAACTGAACGGTGTCTGACACCAGAGGATGGTCCTCTGGCGAGCCGATGGCCAGCAGATTTTCCACAATCGTCACACCTTCGTGGCGTTTCGACTTCGGTGTCTGACACCCGAGGGGGCCAGAGCTCGGCCGCCACGGACGCGTCCCCGGCGGGACGATTACGCGGCGCTGAGCGCGGCCTTCAGGGCCTCGACGACTCGCTCCTGATCCTCCCGCGGCAGTCGCCCGTGGAACGGAATCGCCATCGTGCGGGCGCTCGCCTCCTCGCTCACCGGGCAGAGGCCCTCCGAGAACCCGTAGCGCTCGCGCATGTACGACTGGAGGTGGATCGACGGGAGGTACGGTGCGCACGCGATCCCGTCCGCGATCAGGCGGGCCATCACGCCGTCGCGATCGGCTGCCGCCGGGAGCTTGACGACGTAGACGAACCACGAGCGGACGTGGTCGGCGTCATCGGGAAGCGGCGTTTCGACCTCCACGCCGGCCAGCAGCTCGGTGTACCGCTCTGCGACCTCGCGGCGCGCGGCGAGGATCGAGCCGAGCCTCTCGAGTTGCCCGATCCCGAGCGCCGCCGAGACGTCGTCGAGCCGGTAGTTGAAGCCGAGACGGCCATGCTGGAGCCAGCTCGACGTCTCGAGCCGCCCCTGGTTGCGCAGCGACACGAGCAACTCGTGCTCCTCGGCCGAGCCCGTCGTTACCGCGCCGCCTTCACCGGTCGTGATCTGCTTGTTCGGGTAGAAGGCCCACACGGCCGGATGGCCGTGTGATCCGAGCGGGCGTCCCTTGTAGACCGCCCCGAGCGCTTCGCACGAGTCCTCGACCAGAGCCAGACCGTGCCGGTCGCAGATCGCGCGCAACTCGTCGAGCTCGCAGGGGTAACCGAAGATGTCAACCGCGATCACCGCCTTGGTCCGCGGCGTCACGGCCGCCTCGACGGCCGCCGGATCGAGATTGAGCGTCGCGGGGTCGACATCGGCGAATACCGGCGTCGCTCCTTCGTAGATCGCGCAGTTGGCCGACGCGACGAAGGAATACGGCGAGGTGATCACCTCATCCCCGGGACCCACACCGACAAGGCGCATGCAGAGATGCAGCCCGGCGGTGCCCGACGAGAGGCCGGCGCAGAACGGTGCGCCGACGGCGTCAGCGAGCAGCCCTTCGAACCGCGGCCCGACGGGCCCCAGCGAGAGCTGCCCGGACCGGAGCACCTCGAGCACAAGCTCCTCGTCGCGCTCGTCGATCCAGGGCGCAGACAGGTTTATGCGCCGCGAAGCGACGCTCATCCCCGCTCCCGGCGCCGGCGAAGCCGGTGCCTCCGCTCCATTTCGAGCACCGTCAAGCCTACGCTCGTGCGCGCGTCATGCTCGGCACGAGCTCGCGCCACTGTGCCCACCGGTCGCTGGCGCCACGAACGGTGTCGAGATACGCCTTCTGCAGCTCGACCGTCACCGGCCCGACCCCGATCTCCTGATCGTCAATCGACCGCAGCGGCGTCACCTCGGCGGCCGTGCCGCACATGAACACCTCGTCGGCCAGGTAGAGGTCGGTGCGGATCAAGTTCTTCTCGAGGACCTGGTAGCCGAGATCGGCCGCAATCTGGATGACCGAGTTGCGCGTGATCCCGTGCAGGATCCCGGTCGAGAGATCCGGGGTGTAGATCTTCCCCTTCGAGACGACGAAGATCGTCTCGCCGGGCCCGTCCGCGACGTTCCCGTCCGGTGTGAGCAAGATCGCCTCGTCGTAGCCAGCACGCTGCGCCTCCTGCACCGCCAGCATCGAGTTCAGGTAGACGCCCGTCGCTTTCGATGCATGCGGAACGACGTTCGCCGGGATGCGCTGCCAGGTCGAGATCTTCGCCCGGATCCCCGAGCGCAGCGCCTCGTCCCCGAGGTAGGTGCCCCACGGCCACGACATGATCACCGTCTCGACCGGGTTGCCCCGCGCCGAGACACCCAGCTGCCCGAAACCGTAGAACGCGATCGGCCTGATGTAGCACTCGGCGAGCCCGTTGGCAGCGAGCAGCTCGTTCGTGGCGGCGCGTAGCTCCTCGACCGAGTACGGGACCTCCATGTTGATCAGCCGCGCCGAGTCGTGCAGCCGCTGCATGTGGTCGGTGAGCCGGAACACCGCCGGCCCCTTCGGCGTGTCGTAGCACCGCACGCCCTCGAAGACTCCCGAGCCGTAGTGGAGCCCGTGAGCTCCCACATGGATGCGCGCGTCGTCCCAATCGACGAGCACGCCGTTCATCCAGATCTTCTCGGTGGCTTCCATGAAATCTCCTTTAGCGGTCGGTCTTCGAACTGTAGCGAGGGCCTACGAGATCCGCCGTTCGCGCCCCGGCCAGCCGTTGCAGCTCACCCGGAGCGAGCCCGGCCATGTGCGAGGAGGTGCCGGCACCCACCCACACACGGTCGTTCGCGAGCAGCATCCGCTCGAGCAGCACCGCATCGACACGAGGGAGCGGGAACGGCGCCACCGCGCCCGGCTCGAACCCGGTTGCCGCCACGACCTCGTCGGCGCGCGCGACCCTGATCGACTTCGCCCCCGTCGCCTCGGCGACACAGCCCTCGTCGGCGCGGCGATCGCCGGGCACCATCGCAACCACGTACCCGCCGTCGCACACGAACACGATCGACTTCACGATCTGGTCAAGTCGGCAGCCGATCGCCCGTGCAGCCGCGTCGGCGGTCGGCGTTCCCTCGGGGAACTCCTGGATCGTCGCTTCCGCGACCGCGGCGGCGCGGAGCTCCCGGGCGACTCGCTCGACCGGCTCCGGCCACACTAGGCGGCGACGCGCTGCTCGTACGCCTCGAAGGCCCGGCTCACGGCGACGCCCCGTTCGATGTCCGCGCCGAGCTCGGTCAGCGAAAGCTCGACGGCCGCCAGAGCAGCCGCGATATCGAAGATGTCGAACCAGCCGATGTGGCCGATCCTGAAGACCGACGGCTTCAGCTCGCCCTGGCCGGGCGCGAGCGTGACGCCGTGCCGCTCGCGCAGGTGACGCAGAAGCGACGGCGCCTCGATCCCCTCCGGCGTCCGCGCGGCAGTCACGACAGCCGACGAGTCGTCGTCGGGCGAGAAGAGCTCGATCCCCATGGCCTTCAGCCCGGCGCGGGTCGCGCGGCCGAGTCGGACGTGCCGTTCGAACCCGGCTTCGAGCCCGGCATCGAGAAGCATCCCGAGCGCGACATCGAGCCCACGAATCAGCGAGACGGCGGGCGTGAATGCCGCGTCGAAGATCTCCTGGGCCTTCCGCGTCGCCCGCCAGTCGAAGTAGAAGGTGCGCGCAGGCGGCAGTGTGTCCCACAGGTGATCGGCCACTGACGCCATCGCGAGCCCGGGCGGGCACATCAACGCCTTCTGCGAGCCGGAGACCGCAACGTCGATGCCCCACGCATCCGTCTCGAGGGGCACGGCGCCCAGCGAGGACACGGCATCGACGACCAGCACCGCGCCACCGGTCGCGGCCTTGATCGCCTGCACGTCGGCCACGACCCCGGTCGACGTCTCGGATTGCGTGCAGAAGACGACGCCGGCGCCGCTCTCGGCCACCGCCGACCCGATCTCGCCGGGATCCGGGATCTCGCCCCACTCGTAGTCGATCCGTTGCACCTCGAGCGCGTGCTGGGCGCAGATCTTCGTCCAGCGCTCACCGAAAGCGCCCGCGACGACCACCGCAACCAGGTCGCCGGCGCCTGTCAAATTGGTCACGGCCGACTCCATCGCCCCGGTACCTGACGCGCTGAATAGCAGCACTTGCCCCTCCGTCCGGTACACATCCCCGAGCCGCGCGAGCGAGCGCTCGTAGACCGCCCGGAAGTCGAGCCCGCGGTGGTGCACCATCGGCTCGGCCGTTGCCGCAAGTACCTCGGGCGGTACGGGAGTCGGCCCCGGCGTGAACAGGTAGCGCTTCTGCATGAGGCCAGGCTACCCGCCGAGCTTCTCGCGAACGCGCCCACTGACCACGCGCGGGTCGGCCTTACCGCCCGTCGCCTTCATCACCTGGCCGACGAAGAACCCCAGCAGGCCTTCCTTGCCGCCGCGGTACTGCTCGGCCTGCGCCGGATTGGCAGCGATCACCTCGTCGATCACCGGGTCGAGCTCGGCGGTGTCGCTGACGATGGCCTCGCGCGTGTAGTCGGCGGCTGCGAAGGACTCGCTCGTCGTGCTCGCCACCCCGAGGGCAAACGAGCTGCGGGGAATCCTGTGACGCTGGCGAATCAGCTTCGCGAACTCCACCGCATTGACGCGATCCGGATCGCTGCCGGTTGCTGCGAAGTCGTTGGCCAGGACGTTGGCCGCCTCCTTGGTATCGATCCCTTCGGCGACGAGCAAGCTCCAGAGGCGGTCGAGCCCGCCCGTCACGAGCACGTCGGCATCGTAGAACGAGAGGGTCTCCGCGATCCGCTCGATCCGCTCGCTCGGCAGCTCGCCGACCTGCGCTCGCAGCTCCTCGACGAGCTCGAACGGCGGTTCGATCGGCACCAGGTCGGGCTCCGGGAAGTAGCGGTAGTCCTGGGCCTCTTCCTTCGAACGGAGCGGGGGCGAGTCCTCGTTGCCCGGGTCGAAGTGGAGCGTCTCCTGCTCGACCGTCCCGCCGGACTCGTAGATCTTGATCTGCCGCTCGATCTCCTTCTCGATCCCCCTGGCAGCGAAGTTGAACGAGTTCATGTTCTTCAGCTCGGTGCGCGTGCGCAGCTCGTTCGAGCCCTCGGGCCGCACCGACACATTGACGTCGAACCGCATCGAGCCCTTCTCGAGCTCGGCGTCCGAGAGCCCCAGCTCGACGACCGTCTGCCGGAGCAACTGCAAGAAGCGCTTGGCGTCGTCCGCCGAGTGCAGATCGGGCTCTGTGACGATCTCGAGCAGCGGGGTACCGCACCGGTTGAAGTCGACGAGCGTCGCCGTTGCGCCGTGGATCCGGCCCGAAGCGGCGACGTGCACGTTCTTGGCGGCGTCCTCCTCCAGGTGCGCCCGCACGATGCCGACCGAGATCTCACCGCCGGGCGTCGGAACGGCGAGCCGCCCGTGAGCGCACAGAGGCTCGTCGTACTGGGAGATCTGGTACGCCTTGGGGTTGTCGGGGTAGAAGTAGTTCTTGCGGTGGAAGACCGCCCGCGGTGCGATCTCGCAGCCGAGCGCGATCCCGAGCTTGATCGTCTCCTCGATCGCCCGCCGATTGGGAACCGGCAACGCGCCCGGAAACGCGAGGCAGACCGGGCAGGTCTGGGTGTTCGGCCCGCCCCCGAAGCCGTTCTCGCACCGGCAGAACATCTTCGTCCGGGTCTTCAGCTGGACGTGGACCTCGAGGCCGATGATGGGCTCCCACCTCACCGCAGTCGCACCGGAACCGGATCGAACCCGATCTTCTCCTCGAGGGCCGCGGCGACGCGGAAGAGCGTGTTCTCTGCGAACTGAGGACCGATCAGCTGCAGGCCGACCGGGAGGCCGTCCGAGAGGCCGCACGGGATCGAGAGGCTCGGCAGACCGGCCATGTTCGACGGGATCGTGAGCAAGTCGGTCAGGTACATCGCGAGCGGGTCCTGTGACCTGGCGCCGATCGGAAACGCGGTCGTCGCGCAAGTCGGGGAGACGAGCACGTCGAAGCGCTCGAACAGAGCGTCGTGCTCGCGCTTGATCACCGTCCTGACCTTTTGCGCAGTTCCGTAGTAGGCGTCGTAGTAGCCGGAGGAGAGCGCGTAGGTGCCGAGCATGATCCGCCGCTTCGGCTCGTCGCCGAGCCCGTCGTGGCGCGTGTTCATCACCATCTCGCGGAAGTCGTCGCCCGGAGAGCGGAGTCCGTAGCGGACACCGTCGTAGCGGGCCAGGTTGGCCGAGGCCTCCGCCGGGGCGATCAGGTAGTAGCAGGGCATGCCGTACTCGACCGACAGCGGCAGGTCGCACGACTCGATCTCGGCGCCCAGTGCTCCCGCGTGTGCGATCGCCGCGGCGACGGCCGCCTTCACACCCGGCTCGATCCCCTCGACTTCGTTCAACTGCCGCGGCAGCCCGACGCGAATGCCCTTCAGGTTTCCCGGTACCGGGACGACGACCGGCGGAACGTCGACCGTGGTCGAGTCGTTCTCGTCTCGACCGCTGATGATCCCGTACAGGATCGCGTTGTCGCGGACGTTCCGCGTCACCGGCCCGACCTGGTCGAGGCTCGAGGCGAACGCGACGATCCCGTAGCGCGAGACCGTGCCATACGTCGGCCGGAGCCCGACCCCGCCGCAGAAGGCAGCGGGCAGCTTGACCGAGCCGCCGGTGTCCGAGCCGAGCGCCCACGGCGCCAACCCTGCCGCGACGGCCGCCGCCGAGCCGCCCCCGGAGCCGCCCGGCACCCGGCTCAGATCCCAGGGGTTGTGCGAGGGCCCGTAGGCCGAGTTCTCGGTCGAGGAGCCCATCGCGAACTCGTCGGTGTTCGTCTTCCCAAGCACCGGCATCCCGGCTGCCTTGCAGTGCGCCGCCACGGTCGAGTCGAAGACCGGGACGTAGTTGTCGAGGATCTTCGAGCCGGCGGTGGTTCGGATGCCCCTGGTCGAGATCACGTCCTTGAGCGCGATCGGCACGCCGCCTCCCTCGGGCTCGTCGACTAGCGTCAGGAAGGCGTTCAGCTCGTCGTTCGACCCGTCGATCGCGGCGCGGTAGGCGTCCCAGAGCTCACGCGGCGAGACCTCACCCCGGTCGAGCAGCCCCCGTGCCTCCTCCGCGGTCAAGCGCCGAGTGTCGATCGAGGCGCTCACGCCGGCGGGCTCCGGAAGAAGTCGTCGTC
>DATIYE010000088.1:0-10785 GCA_035517795.1 Gaiellaceae bacterium
CAAGCTCTGGCGCGCGACCCCGATCCCAGCGGCCGCCTAAATAACGGCACCCAAGCATCTCGAGAACCGAGCGCGCAGACAGCGGCCGCCACCGAGCGCCGCGCCCGTCCGATCATCCCCTGCGGAGGCTTTGTGCAACAGCCTCTAAGCAGGATGTTTTCGAGTGGGCGGTGACGGGATCGAACCGCCGACCTCCTGCTTGTAAGGCAGGCGCTCTCCCAGCTGAGCTAACCGCCCCGAATCGCTCAGCCTAGTCGCTCTCGGGGACGCCTGACACCTTCGAAGCTGACACCTTCGAACCAGACGGGCAGCTCGAGCGTGGGATGCAACAAACCCGGGGCCTGACCCCGGTTTGTTGCACGACCCGCACTCACAGTTGACTCTCGGTGATCTGCAACGCGCCGCCCTCGGACTCAGCGACAACGTGACGATCGGCACCGATTTGCCACCGGCCAGTTCTTTGGCTACCGTCGGAGACGGCGGTGCGAATGACCGGGCCGCCGGCCGGTGTTGTCGCCGGCGAAGCGTCATCGCGAGAACGGTGGCGCACGGGCGATGCCCGCCCCTCGATGAGCGACGTAGCTCGGGAGCCTCCAACGGCTCCGGATCCGTGTTCCGACTTCGATCCGAAGGAGCTTCGTCATGCGCACGCACCATTCACCCGATCTCAGCCACCTCCGCACCGAGGTGGCGGCCCGCCTCGGGCTGCCCGACTGCACCGCCGACGCGGCGTTCGAGCAGGCCTGCCGCGACTACCTCTCCGACCTCCGCTGGCCCGGCGGCGTCGAGTGCCCTCGCTGCTCGGAGCGCAGCCGGCTGCTCTGGCTGGCCGCCAGGTCGAAATGGCACTGCTACTCGTGCCGGTACCAGTTCAGCGTCACCGCCGGCACGCTCTTCCACAGCTCGCATCTACCCGTCTGGAAGTGGTTCGTTGCCGTTCACCTCATGCTCAACGCTCCCGAGGGCCTGTCGGCCAACAAGCTCCGGCGGACGATCGGAGGGAGCTACAAGACAGCCTGGTTCGCCGCCCACCGGATCCGCGCAGCAATGCGCGGCCACGGAGCGGAGCTCCTCAGGAGCCTGGTCGAGGCCGAGCTCCGGGAGGTCGGGGCCGCCTCGCCGCCCCGGCTCTCCGAGCTCGACCGCGCCAACCTGCGTGTCGTGGCGCGGATGCGGCGCGTCGTCGGCGGGCCGCATCACGCATTCAGCGTCAAGTATCTGCCTGCGTACATCGACGAGCGCCGGTGGCACTCGGCCAACCAGGACAATCCGCACGTCTTCCGCGACACGATCCAGGCCCTGCTGGAGGGAGAGGGCATCTCGTATGACCGGCTCGTCGCAACCGCTTAGCGCCCAGGGCGTGCGCCGGCCTGCGGCGGTCGACCCTCCGCCTTTTCGCGCACCGAGAGGAACAGAGCTGGTCCGCCTGCGCCTCTCCGACCGTCCCGGAAGCCTGGCGGCAGTGACGGCGCACCTGGCCGCTTGCGGAGTCGACGTACTCCGCCTCGAGGTCGTCGACCGCGGCTCGGGGACAGCCGTCGACGACCTCCTCCTCTCCGGCCCGGCCGTCGACTCGGCACTCGCCACGCTGGGCTCGACGGCGATGCTGCTCGGACGGCGGCCGGGCGCCGACCTCCGCGACCCGGGGCTCGCGATGGCCTCGGCATGTGAGGCGATCAGCGCCGCGCGGACCGAAGGAGACGCTCATCGCCGGCTCGTCGCCGCCGCACTCGGCCTCGTGGTCGCCGAAGCCGGTCTACTCGCGGTGTCCCGGGAGGGCGGCGTCTACTCGATCGCCGCGGCGACAGAGCCCGATCTTCCGGCGGCGGTCGAACGGTCGAGTGCCCCGCTCGTGGCCTCGGCCCTCGCGAGCGGCGAATGCCTGACCGCCGACGGCCGGATCCCGTGGGCCCCGGCCAGCTTCCGCGACCGGCTACCAGCGGGCTCCGTCGCGATCGTTCCCGGCGGATCTCCTCCCGAGCTCGCCCTCGCACTTGTCCGCGCCGACCACGCACCCTTCGTCTCCGCAGAGCTCGACCGGCTCAGCGCCCTGATGAGAGTCGCGGTGGCCACGCTCGGGCTGCACGGGCCCGGAAGCAGGGTCCGCCTCCTGCGGGAAGCTCCGGCATGACGAACGGCAAGCGGATCCTGATCGCCGAGGACGAGACGATCATCCGTCTCGACCTTCGCTCACTGCTCGAGACGCACGGCTTCGACGTCTGCGGCGAGGCCCGCGACGGGGTCGAGGCCGTCGAGCTCGCGTCGTCCCTCGAGCCGGATGTGATCCTGATGGACGTGAAGATGCCGAGGCTCGACGGGGTCGAGGCAGCGCGACGGATCCTCGAGCGGCAGGCCGTTCCGATCGTCATGCTGACTGCGTTTGGGCAGGACGAGCTTGTGGCCCGCGCCGTCGACACCGGTGTCTTCGGCTATCTCGCGAAGCCGTTTCGCGAGCAGGACGTTGTTCCGGCACTCGTGGCGGCTCAGGCCCGCCATGCCGAGTTCGCCGAGGTCAAGTTGCAGGCCGCCTCCCTCCTCGAAGCGCTCGAGGCACGCAAGGCGATCGAGCGTGCGAAGGGGATCCTGATGGCGAAGGAGGGGATCAGCGAGGACGAGGCATTCGCTCGTCTGCGACGCGCGAGCCAGAAGTCCGGCCGCCCGATGAAGGTGATCGCTGACGCGGTCGCAGCCACCCTCGGCTGATCGTCTGCCTCAGCCGAGGTGCGCGAGCAGCGCGCGGAGGCTCCCGGTCGCCACGCAGACCGTGGTGTCCGCCGCGCCGTAGTACACGCGGAGCGTGTCCCCATCCTCGCCGAGCAGCCAGCCGCACGGAAACACGACGTTCGGCACGTCGCCGATCCGCTCGTAGGGAGCCGTCGGGCCGAACACCCATTCCCGTGACCGCGCAAGCACCATCGCGGGCCGCTCCCGGTCGAGCAGCGCGACCCCGACGCGATAGATCGAGCCCGACGCTGTGACACGCACGCCGTGGTAGAGGAGGAGCCAGCCGTCGTCAGTCAGAAGCGGCGGCGGGCCGAGCCCGATCTTCTCGGACTCCCACGAGCCGGCACCTCCCACCTCGAGCAGCGGCCGGTGGTCTCCCCAATGCTCGAGGTCGGAGCTCCAGGAGAGCCAGATCCCGCTGCCGGTCCCGCTCGGATCCGCCATCGGCCGGTGGAGAAGCGCGAAACGGCCGTCGAAGCTCTGTGGGAAGAGCGCCGCGTCCTTGTTCCGCGGCGGACGCAGGGCTCCGCGCCGCTCGTACTCGCGGAAATCTCGCGTCGCGGCAAGGAAGATCAGAGGCCCCTCGGTCGAATACCCCGTGTACACGATGAGGTACTCATCGCCCAACCGCGTGATGCGGGGATCCTCGAGCCCGAAACGCTCGCCGTCCGAGGCGAGATCGGGGCGGAGCGCACGCTCGGGCTCGACCACCCACCCGGTCAGGCCGTCTGCGCTCCGCGCAACCCCGAGATGCGAGATGCCGGTCCGATCCTCGACTCGCACGAGGAGCAACGTCTCCCCTTCGTGGAAAACCGCCGCAGGGTTGAACACGGCGTTCGCCGTCTCCGGCCAGCCGCTCACCTCGAGCACCGGATTGCCGTCATATCGGAGAAGCACGTCGATGCTCACTCACCTTCTCCCCGGTTCGCTCTCCTCGTGGGCGCCGTCAGAGCGCGCCGGTACGCTCCCGCGTCTCGATGACCGGTAGGCCCGAGCACAACGGTTGGCCGGTCGCCGTTCGCCGCGTCGGCGAGGGCCCTGTCGTCGCCTACGGCTCCGTTCCCGGCTACGGACCCATCTTCAACGCCGGGGCGGTGTTCCACGACGGCCGCTTTCATCTGTTCGCCCGGGCCGTGCGCGACCACTACCGCCGCAACGAGGGCATCGGCGCCCGTTTTCTCGATTACGTCTCGGATCTGCTCGTCTTCACCTCGCCCGACGGCCGCTTCTACGAGTTCCAGCAGGTCCTGGCGGAGGGATCCGTCGAGGCGGTCTGGTCCTACGAGGACCCGCGGGTTCACCGCGTCAGCTCCGGAAACGGCGAGCACTTCGTCATGTCCTACACGAACTTACCGCCGCCCGACGCCGACGAGTTCTGGCGCATCGGCGTGCATCGCCTCACCTATGCCGACGGTCGCTTCGGGCTCGAGGAGAACTCGGCGCGGGTGATCGGGCCCCCGGGCGAGCCCGACAAGGACGGGATCGTCTTCAACCTGCGCGACGGCCGCGTGGCTCTGATCCACAGGATCTACCCGAACATGCAGCTCGCGATCTTCGACTCGCTCGACGAGCTCTGGGATCCGCCGCCCGGCTACTGGGAGGCCCACATGGCCGACCTCGAGCGGCACACGATCATCCGCCCGGTCGACACCGCACTCGGGGTTGGAGCCGGGGCGCCTCCGGTTGCGACCGAAGACGGGCTGCTCCTGCTCTTCCACGAGCGCGACGGTCACGAGCGCTACTGCACCAAGGCCGCGCTGCTCGACGAGTCGACCGGGGCCGTGAAGGCTCTGCTCGACGAGCCGATCATGCAACCCGAGCTCGACTGGGAGCGCCGCGGAGACGTGGACAACGTCGTCTTTGTCCAGGGGGCCGTCCCGCGTCCGGACGGTTCGATCTACATGACCTACGGCGCGGCCGACCGGAACGTCGGAGCTGCGTTTGTGTCCGCGGACGAGCTGCTCGGGGCGCTCCGCGCGGCGGCCTGAAGGGCGGCGAGCGCCACGAGCGTCGACTCGGCGCCCATGTTCTCGTTCCGGCCGTCCCGTTCGAGGCCGTCGCAGCAGCCGCCGGTGTCGGAATCCAGGAGCGCGACCCCCGTGTCGTTCGCACCCAGGAACCAGCGGACCGAAAGCAGGCAGAGGTCGGCGAAGCGGCTCTCGCCTGTGATCCGGTAGGCACGCGCGCACGCCTCGGCCATCGCCCCGGCCTCGATCGGCTGCTGGTCGAAGCCCGGCCGCGGCTCGCCCGGTTCCCACCCGCCTGCCGGCGTGAAGCTGAAGTGGCCGTTTGCGAGCTCGATCGTCACCAGCCAGCGCAGGAGCGCAAGGCCTTCCTCGACCAGGTCGGGCCGGTCGAGGGCGACGCCGGCGGCAAGGCGGGCCTCGGCCAGGCGAGCGTTCTCGTAGGCGAGTCGCGGCTCGGGCCACGGCCACTGCGGATCGCCCGACCGAGCCCCGAACCCTGCGGCGGCAGCGGAGGCGAGCGCGACGGCGCCGGGATGACCCGGGTGCCGCTCGATCACCTCAGCGGCGCTGATCGCGGCATGGGCGTTGGCGCGGGGAGACGGCGAGTGGAACGACTCCGCCCCGCGCTCGAAGGCCCGCAGCGCGCGGGCCGCGTACTCCGGTGGAGCCCCTGCCGCAGCGACGCCTAGCCCGAAGAGCGCCCGGCCCTGCGAGTCGCCGGAGCCGACGTCGTCGACCCATGCCCCGTCGGCCGCCCTTCGGTTGTGGAAGCGCCCGTCGGGAAGCTGGGCGTCCTCGACGAACGTCAGGTAGACGCCCAGCAGCCGATCGAGATCGGCGTGCCGATCGGGCTGGCGGACGACGACAGCGAGGGCGCGCGAGACATCGTCGGTGCAGTACCCGTGCTCGCGTCGCGGCTCGGCGAACAGGGCGTGCTCGAACAGCCCGACCCTGTCGGTGAGCGAGGCGAGGTGAGCGAAGGCCGGAGCGGGGGCTCTAGCCGGCGAGCGCCCGGGCGTGCTCGACCCCACGTGCGAGCTCCCTGTAGCGGACCGCGACGTTCTCCCAGGTGAGCGAGGCGGCCTGGCCGCGTGCGACGGCTGCGGCGATGGTGGCCGCTGCCCGGTCGGTGAGCAGCGTCCGCAGCGCGGTCGCAATCGCCCCGGGATCCTCATGCGGGACGACGATGCCCGACCCTGCCGAGAGCAACTCGACCGCGTACGGGAAGGCCGTCGAGACGACCGGCTTGGCCGAGGCGATCGCCTCGACCAGCACACCCGAGACGACCTGGTCCCGCGAGAGGTACGGCAGGAGCACGACGTCCGCGTTTCGGATCTCGGCCAGCACTTCGGCGGTGTCGCGGTAGGCGTTGTCGAACTCGACCATCTCCACGACTCCGCGCTTCGCCGCGAGCGCCTGGAGCGACTCGCGGTAGGCCTCGCCGGAGTGACGGACGATGTTCGGATGAGTCTGACCGAGGACGAGGTAGCGCGGGAGCGGATCGAGATCGCCGAGCTCGGCGAGCGCCTCGATGGCGAACTCGATTCCCTTCCCGGGCCCGAGCAGTCCCCACGTCAGGACGACCGGCCGGCGACCCGGGTCGTCGGGCCGCGGGCCGAGCGGGACGTTCGCCGGCGCTCCGTGCTGGACAACGGCGACCCTGGCGGGATCGATCTCGTGAGCCGTGAGCAACCGCTCCCGAGCGACCTCGCTCTGCGCGACGACGCAGCCGGCCGCGGCGGCGAGCTCCTCGACGATGCGCCGCTGGTTCGGCGACGGCGACTCGAGCACGGTGTGCAGGACGGCGACGACCGGCGAGGACAATCGCGAGACGAGCTCGAGGATGTCCTCGCCGTCGGGCCCCCCGAACACCCCGAACTCGTGCTGGACGATCACCGAGTCGAATTCTTCGAGCGCGCGGGCCGCACCGTGCAGCGAGGCCCGCGAACCCCGCACCCACTCGGCGACGACCCCCGGCGACACGGCCGTCTCCCCCGGCTCGTCGACGCAGCTCACGACCCCGGTCCGGCAGGACGGCTCCAGCGCAGCCGCCAGCGACGCCGTGAAGGTCGCCAACCCACACTTCGTAGGCGGAAAGGTGCTCACAAACCCGATCGACCGCCGCGGGTCCGCCGCCGTCGAATGGCGTCGGCGAGCCGCCCTGCGTTGCAGGTCCAGTGTCGGGCGTGTCGAAACGGCCATGTCGTACCTCCTTGACGCGCAGAGGCCCTCGGAGAGTGGCTCCGAAGGGCCTCATTGCCGGTTGCCCGGCCCCACGTCGAGCCGCTCGGGACGTCAGTCTACACGATCTCGCCCGGAAGCCAGGAGCTTCTCGAACCAGTGGTGCGCGTAGACCTCGTCGTTGAAGGCAGCGACCTCCCTGTAGCCGGCCGAGCGATAGAGTCCGATCGCCTCGGCGAGAGCGCGGTTGGTCTCGAGCCTGACAACGCGGACACCTGCGGCCGCGGCCCTGTTCTCGAGCTCGGTGAGCAGGCGGCGACCGATCCCGAGCCCGCGCACCGACTCCGAGACCCACATCCGCTTCAGCTCGGCAGGCTCGCGGCCGTGGAGCTTGAGGCCGCCGCATCCGACCGGCTCGGTGCGAAGCATCGCCACCACGAACAGGCCGGCCGGCGGTCGGAGCTGGTGATGATGGGCCTCGGTGCTCATCGCCGCGTCGAAGCCGCCATCGAACCTGCGGCCGAGCTCGGCGAAGTACTCGCCGAGGCAGTACCGGGCGTCCTCGTCGGCAGGATCGACATCCCTGAACTCCACGAGGCCCGCGGTGAGGAGCCGCTCGACCTCCGCCATCGCCGCGACGAGGCGGTCACGCTGCGACGAGCTCAGCGGCTCCAGGAACGAGCGGGCGAGCTGGTCGCTCCGCCGGTCGAGCAGATCGCGCTCTACGAGCCCGCGACGTGTGAGGCGAGCGGTGCGGACGCGTCGGTCGTCGGCACTCGGTGCGACCGTGACGAGTCCCGCCGCCTCGAGCGAACGCAGGAGACGGCTCGCGTACCCGGAGTCGAGCGCGAGGCGGGCGCGCAGCTGCCGGACGTCGCATCCCTCGCGGCCGATCTCCCACAGCAGGCGGGCCTCTCCGAGCGGGCGCTCGCGCGCGAGATAGCGGTCATTGAGCGCGCCGACGCGCTCGCTCACGACCCGGTTGAAGCTGCGTACACGATCCACCGCCCCGTCGGCCATTTTCTCTGATCTTAGTCAGACGACCGGGGTCCCAGGGCCACCTCGTAAAAACACTTGACCGTCGACCCCTGATGCGCTATCGTCAAATCACTTTACGATGGACGGGAGGGACACAATGCAAACGAGCATGCGCGAAGAGATCAGGATCGGCGGGCTGGCGATCCGCTTCCTCGTCGAAGGCGAGCAGTCGGCCGGATCGGTCGCGGTCTTCGAGTTCGACGTCCCGGCGGGCGCCAGGCTCCCGTCGGCGCACAGCCACGACGGGTACGAGGAGACCATCTACGGACTCGGGGGCGTTCTGACCTGGACCGTCGAGGGCGCGCCGACCGAGGTGGGGCCCGGCGAGGCGCTCGTCATTCCGCGCGGGGCCGTCCACCGGTTCGACAACGCCGGCGAGGACGATGCCCGGGCGCTCGCGATCGTGACGCCGGGCATCCTCGGCCCCGCGTACTTCCGCGAGCTCGCAGCCATCGTCGGCGCCTCGGCCGGCGGCCCGCCGGACGTCGCCGCGATCGCCGAGGCGATGCGCCGCCACGGCCTCACCCCGGCAGAGGGATGACCGCCATCTTGCTCAGCCCCGGACAGACAGTCCGGGCAGCTGTGTAGACGCCGTCGCATCCGAGCTGACGACGGTCCGACCGCCACCATGCCCGGAACGTCAGCCGCGAACTGCTCGCGTCGCGGGCGGCGCCGGCGGCCTGGGGCTCGTCACCGGCCCATCCGTATTTCCGCCATCCTTACTGGTAACTCAAGTAAGGAGGACTTGTGGACATTGCCGCGCGCCTGACTGCCAAAGGTCAGGTCACCATTCCCAAGTCGGTCCGTGATGCGCTCAACCTGTCCGGGGGCGATCAGGTCGTCTTCCGCCTGATCGAAGGCGGACGCGCCGTTCTCGCGCGAAACGCCGGATCTGCTCGAGCTCGCAGGGACGGTCCCGGTGCCACCGGACGTGCGCGGGCTTCAGTGGGCCGAGATCCGCAGGCGTGCGTAGACGTTCGGTCAGAGCCGTACTGAACCATGCCCGGGCGTGAACGACACTCGCTCAGCCGACGGTGACACTTAGGCACGTGACCAAGGCGGGTGCCCGGCTTGTGGGCGTCCTGGGGGCCCTGGCGGTCTTGAGTTTCCTGGTGACAGGCTGCGGGGGTGGGTCGGCGCACAACGGCGTCGGCAGGCTCGTAAGCGACACGACCACCCGGTCGAACGCTCCGGCCCGGTCGAGCTCCTCCGGCCAGTCGGAGCCTACGAAGGCGCAGTTGCTGAATTACGCAGAGTGCATGCGCGCCCACGGGATTCACGACTTCCCGGACCCGGTCCCCGCGCCGGGTGGGGGGTACGCCTTTCATGCCCACATCACCCCTGGAAGCGATCTCGACCCCAATACAACGCGGTACCAGTCCGCTGACAAGGCCTGCCAGAAGAACCTTCCGCCTGGCTTCGAGAAGACGACGCCCGCCGCGCCTGCGGCATCCACCGGGCCCGCCGCGGCCGGCGTAACGGGTCGAGCTACGGTCACGATCGACGCTGCCAAGCAGTACCAGCGCATCGCCGGGTTTGGCGTGTCCGAGGGGTTCGGGCAAGCCAAGGCGCTGCGAAAGGCGCCGGAAGCGGTTCAGAAGCAGGTGCTGAGCTTGCTCTACAGCCCGATCCGCGGGGCGGGCCTGACGATCTTGCGCAATGAGATCAGCGCCGATGCTGGGTTCACGATCGAGCCGAGGCCCCCGAGCAACCCCACCGCGAAGCCGTCCTACCTGACGCTCGCCGAGATCGACCAGGACCAGGGGCAGCTGTGGTTCGCGAAACAGATCAAGGCCGACTACGGCGTCACCAACGTGTTCGCCGACGCCTGGAGCGCTCCCGCGTTCATGAAGACCAACGACTCGGCGATCAACGGCGGCACGGTGTGCGGAGAGCCGGGCGCGAGCTGCAAGAGCGGGGATTGGCGCCGGGCCTACGCCGACTACCTCGTGCAGTACGCGAAGAACTACGCCGCCGCGGGCGTGCCGCTCAGCTACGTGGGGCCGGAGAACGAGACGACGATCGCGCCTCCCCAGGACAGCATGATCATGAGCCCGGCGCAGACGGCCAACTTCATGGCGATCCTCGGCGCGGCGCTCGGGCGGTCCGGGCTTTCGACACGCGCCGAGTGCTGCGCCAGCATCGGCTGGAACTACGCGCAGCAGTACGCAGCCGCGATCGCGACCGACAAGGCAGCGAACGCGGCGACGGCGCTGTTCACCAGCCACGGCTACTTCGTCGCGCCCGACTCTCCACTGCGCGGCTGGAGCAAACCGGTCTGGGAGACCGAGTGGGCTCCGTTCGGCTTCCAGCCGTGGGACCCGGCCTGGGACGACGGCTCGCTGTCGTCCGGGTTCACCTGGGCGGAGAACATTTACACCGGCTTGACCGCGGCCAACCTGGACGCGTTCCTCTACTTGTGGGGCGCGAGCATGACCTCCCTGACCGGCCCCAACACGGGCCTGGTCGACGTCAAGGGCAACACCGTCGCCGCCTCTGGACGGTTGTGGGCGTTCGCGGGCTACAGCCGCTTCATTCGCCCGGGCGCGGTGCGCATCGGCACGACGACGAGCGGCACGGGCCTCGAGGTGAGCGCGTTCCGCAACAGCGACGGGTCGATCGCCGTGGTCGTTCTGAACAGCGCCCACAGCCGCCGGGTCGCGACCTTCTCGCTGCACGGCCTCCGCGGCACACACGTCACGCCATACCTGACCGACACATCCCACCAGCTTTCCGCACAGCGCCCGATCTCGGTCAGGAACAGCGCCTTCACCGCGACCCTGCCGCCGCGGTCGCTCGTCAGCTACGACATTCGTCCATAGCACGGCAGGGATTCGGGTTGTCGCGTTGGCCTCGTCGGCGTTCATCGTGGTCG
>DATIYE010000089.1:0-2240 GCA_035517795.1 Gaiellaceae bacterium
GCCGCCACCGTCGCGATCGCCTTCAACGCCGGCTTCTACGGACTCTGGCGACTCTGCTTCGACACACTCGGCCCCGGGCCGACCTGGTGGGGCGAGGTCGTCCTCGTCCTCGGGGCGATCAGCGCACTGGTTGGAATCCTCTACGCCGTGGCCATCGACGAAATCCCACGCATCCTCGGTTTCTCGAGCGTCGAGCAAGGGGGCATCATCCTGCTCGGCTTCGGCGTCGCCCTCCTCGGCGAGTCAGTCCACCGGCCCACCCTCGCAGCCGCCGGGCTCCTCGCCGCCACACTCCAACTGATCACGCACGGGATCGCGAAGCCACTCGCCTTCCTCGCCGCCGCGCGCGTCGGGGCTGCAACCGGGACGGGGGAGCTCCGCCCCCTCGGCGGCCTCGCTCCCCAGATGCCGCGCACCGCCATCGCGTTCGGCCTCGCCGTCCTCAGCCTCGCTGCGATGCCGCCCTTCGGCGGGTTCGTCAGCGAATGGTTCACCTTCGAGGCGCTGCTCCAGAGCTTCCGGCTCGACTCCACCATCGCCCGCCTGATCATGGCACTCGCCGCGGCGGTCCTCGCCCTCACCGCCGGGATCGGTCTCCTCGCCTTCGCCAAGCTCTACGGCGGTATCTTCCTCGGCCGCGCACGCACCCTCCTCACGGGTGTGCGCGAGCCCCGCGCGAACCTCGGTGTCGCCGGCCTCACCGGCCTTGCGCTCGTCCTCGGCGCGATCGCACCCTGGGAGATCCGCTGGCTCGGCCGCGGCCTCCACGAGAGCCTCGGCTTCGACCCCGCGGGAAGCACCATCTCGTTCCCGCTCGTACTCGGCCCCGTCTACAAGCATTTCTCCGTGCTCTCCCCGACCTGGCTCGCGATCGGCATCCCGACCTTCATGCTCGCCGCAGCACTCCTCGTGCGGCTGCTCCTCCGACCCCCGGTTCGCCGCGCCCCCGTCTGGCTCTCCGGCACCGCGCCCGACATCGCGCTCGTGCAGTACACACCCGACAGCTACGCCAACCCGATCCGGGTCGTGCTCTCGAGCCTCTACCGCTTCCGCCGCACCCTCGAGCCGATCCCCGGCTCCGAACCTCAGCAGCAACTGCTCGAGACCGAGATCACCCCCGCGTTCGAGGCGTACCTCTACCGCCCCCTCGCCCACGCCGGCCTCCGCCTCTCCGACCTGACACGTCGGCTGCAATCGGGACGGCTCGGGACCTACCTGCTCTACATCCTTGTCGTCCTGATCGCCGCCCTCGCCCTCATCCCCGCACTCAACCACTGATGATCCAGCAAATCCTCATCGCCTGGGACGGCTCGCCCCCAGCCCGCTACGCCCTCGACCTCGCGATCGACCTCGCACGCCGCTACGAAGCAGAGCTCGTCGCCGCCTCAGTCGCCCACTCCCCCGCTCACGCCGAAACCGAAGCCGACCGTGTCGAGTCGGTCGACGCCGCACGCGCGTACCTCGAAGAGACGCTGAAGGCTGTGGCCGACCGTGCCGAACGAGTCGGCGTCCCGCTCGAGCACGTGATCATCGAAGGCGACAACCCGGCGGAAGACCTCCGCCGCTACGCCCACGAGCACGGCGTCGATCTCGTCGTCGTCGGCCACCACCGCAACCGACGCCCTGGTCGCTTCCTCCTCCACGGCCTCGCCGAGCGCATGATCGCCAACGCCGAGATGCCCATCGTCGTCGTCTCCGACGAGCCTGACGACTGAGCACGCTCCGCAGACATGAACAAGCACGCGCCATCCGAAGAGAAGCGATGGCGCATCCTCGTGGCGATCACCGGAACGCCGGAGCGGCAGCGTGCGCTCGACCACGCGATCGAACTGGCGACGCGGACCGACTCGGAACTCGTCGGGCTCGTCATCGAAGGACGACTCCCGGCGTGCCCAGCCACCGTCGGGGAGGTAGAGACCGAATGCCGACGCGATCGCCCGCTCTTCGACACCCTCAGCCGCCTCGCGGTCGACCAAGCAGACGACGCCCGACGTGAGCCGTCCCGGGTTTGACGGAGACTTTGATCGCCGGGTTGTCCGGCGGGAGGAGGTCTGTCGTGCCGAGGGCGAGGAAGTATCCGGATGGCGCTCGCGATGAGGGAGCGGGTCGACGAGGTCGAGCTCGTTCATCACAGCGACGCCGGCAGCCAGTACACCTCGTTCGACTACAGCCAGACGCTCGACGACCATCGCGTGCAAGCGTCGATCGGCTCGGTCGGCGACGCCTACGACAACGCGCTC
>DATIYE010000090.1:0-21735 GCA_035517795.1 Gaiellaceae bacterium
GGTAACTCACGGTACGTCCAGAGCCTGGGCGAGACGGCGCTCCACTCGTTCGGTCTGGGCAAGTCGGGCGGCGCGTTGCTCATCACCGGGCTGGCGGTTGCGTCGCTGGCAGCCGGCTTCGGGTCGATCCCCTGGAGACGGCTCCCGGCCGGGCAACGAGCCGATCGCCGGACGCCGTGGAGGGTCGCTCTCGTCGCCGGCGCATGTCTCGTCGCCGTCGCCGACGTCAGCGCCGCCTTCGCCTACCCTTACGGCAACAGGACGGCGGGCAAGGCGATCGAGCTCGTGAACATCGTCACCACGATCACGCCGAACCGGCAGACCGCGGCCGTCGGGGACGAGGTCGACTTCGTCGTCACGGTCGACTACCAGGGACACGAGGTCGCGAACCAGCTCCTCCTCGACATCGACCTGACGAAGGGCATGCAGCTGCTCGGCCCGCCCGCCTACACCATCGGCTCGGGCTGCACAGGAACGTCCGCCATCATCTGCAACCTCGACTACCTTCCCGCCTTCCAGTCGACGCAGATCCGCCTCGGTGTGAGGATCACCGAGCCCTCGGCCCAGACGATCTCCGCCTCGACCACGTCGGCGGGGGCCCCCGGCTACACGCACCCGAAGGTCACGATCCAGGTCACGCCATGAGTGCCGTGCTTCTCTTCCTTTCGGCGTTTCTCGCGAGCGCGGTCGAGATGGTCGAGGCCCTGACGATCGTGCTGGCGGCGGGGCTGGCACGAGGCTGGCGCTCTGCACTCGTCGGCGTCGCGGCGGCGACGGGAGCTCTGGCGGTCGTTGTCGCGGCACTCGGACCGGCGCTCACCACCATCCCGATCGGAGACCTGCGGCTGATCGTGGGAGCGCTGCTCCTCGTATTCGGGCTTCAGTGGTTACGGAAGGCGATCCTCCGCGCCGCGGGGGTGAAACCGCTCCATGACGAAGACGCGATCTTCGCGCGTGAGCTCGAGCACGCCGGCGAGGCCGAAGCTGCCGGAAGCGGGCCGGTGGACTGGTACGGATTCACGCTCGCGTTCAAGGGCGTGTTGCTCGAGGGACTCGAGGTCGCGTTCATCGTCGTCACCTTCGGGAGCACGCAGGGGAACATCCCGCTCGCCGCAGTGGGCGCTCTGGTCGCCCTGATGATCGTCGCGGGTGTCGGGCTCGTGGTTCGAGCGCCGCTAGCCCGGGTGCCCGAGAACGCGATCAAGTTCGCAGTCGGGACCCTGCTCACGACGTTCGGGATCTTCTGGGCGTCCGAGGGCGCAGGTGCACGCTGGCCAGGGTCCGATCTGGCGCTGCCGGGAGTGCTCGCGTTCGTGTGCGGCTGCTCGACGTTGCTGGTCGTCGTTCTGCGCCGCCGGAAGGCTGCGAGCCTTGCCCCCGCCGGAGTCGAAGCATGAGCCGGCTCGTCTCGTTCGTGCGTTTCTGGTGGGAGTTCGTCGTCGGCGACGACTGGCTCGTCGCGGTAGCCGTGGCTGCCGGAATCGGTGCCACCGCGGCGCTTGCCTCCGAGCACGTCGCGGCGTGGTGGCTGCTTCCGCTCGTCGTCGCGCTCGCCCTCTACGTCACTCTCCGGCGGGCAACCGCCGACTGAAGCTCAGCCGGGCAGCTTGACCGTGGCGAGCGCCTGTGGAGCGTCCGTGGCGAGCGACTTCGGATAGACCGCAGGATCGACGGCCCCACCCGGCTTTGGCTCGGTGGTGGTGAAGAACTGCCGCTCGTCCTCCCAGAATTTCGCCACGAGTCCCCTGGCCGAGGCTGGGAGCACGAGCTCGAACCGGCCGTTCGCATCGGGCCACTTGGCGCTCAGGGGCTTGATCACGCGCCCTCTGCCGCCCACGACACCGACCAGAAGGCCACGGTAGATGGCCCCGGGAATCGCCTGAGGGTTGAGTGAGGTCTTCACGAGGGTCACGCCGGGGCTGGACGGCAGCTGGATATCGAGCATCGAGCTCTTCAGCTCGGCAAAGTTCACGAAGTCGCTCGTCGGCTCGGTATAGGCGTTCGTGCCGACGGACACGGCCACGGTCATCGGCACCGGGTTGTCGCCTTCCTGATCGGCCGCGACCAGGAAGGACGTGTACTTCCCGTTGGCGCCCGTCGGCTCCGAGAAGGTCCAGAACTTGTGGTCATTGGTGCGAGTCGTGACGATCGCGCCCTTGACCGGGTTACCGTTGGCATCGGTGACCGTACCGGTCAGCTCGTAGCTGTAGAGCTGCACCGGATGGGGCGCCAGCCCCTTGCCGTAGCTGATGAGGCCTGAGAGCACGATTGTTCCCTCGGGCCCGACATGGGTCGCCACGTCGGAGATCGAATATCCCACGCTGATTCCGGTCGTTGCCGATGCCACCTCCTTCTGCTGCACCGGAGTCAGCTTGTGCCCGTCCACCGTCGCCCCGCTCGCGCTCGCGACCCTGACGACGTGCCGGGCCGGCATGGTGTTGTCGGCAGGGTAGGTGAACATCCCCTCCCCGTCGGTAGCGGGGGCAACCCAGCCGTCGACGCTCACGTCGACCCCGGCCACGGGCTTCCCGGCCAGGGTGACCCGGCCCTGCACGTCCTGGGTGTTCGAGGTGTTCGGGTCCCAGGCCTGGATCAGCACGGGTCCGGCGGCCACGATCTTCGCCGAGGCCCCGCGACCTGATGCCGCCACCCGCTGTCGCGCGTGAGCAGTGGCGGCGCTTGCCGCCACGCGCTCGGGCGGGCTCCCCGCGCGTTGCAGCGTCGTGAAGCTCGGGCCTGTGGACTGCGTCGAGCTGCCGCCGAGCCCGAAGACCTGGAGCTGGCTTGCGGCCGTGCCGCCATTCGAGGAGGTCGTCGTGCCGCCGACCGTGATGGCGACGTACTCATTGCCGTTCACGGAGTAGATCGACGGCCCCGACGCTATCTGGAACCCCGTCTGGAAGGTCCAGAGGACGCTACCCGTCTTGGCGTCGAACGCCCTCAGGTTGCCGTCGCCGCCGCCGGCGAAGCCGAGCCCCGAGGCGGTCGTCGTCACGCCGCCGCGCTCGGGCTGCGGCGTGTCGAACTTCCACACGAGCTTCCCGGTGCCGACGTCGATCGCGCTGATAGAGCCGTAGTCCTTCCAGCCCGTCTGGAGATAGGAGCCGAAGTCCCCGTTCGCGAGCCCCAGGAACGTGTTGCCGACGAGTAGTTGCTGGATCTGCTCCTGCGCGGGGGTCTGCTGCTCGAGCGCCGACCCCGTCTCGGCCGCAGCGTTGTAGATGTAGTTCGTCTCGGGGTCGTACGAGGCGGGCGAGTAGTTGAGTCCCCCGAGCGAGGACGGGTACACCGCCACGGGCTGGCCGGGCACGAGGTTCGGATGCTCGACATTGTCGAGAACCTTGATCCGTTGGTAGATCGGGGCGCCGGTGACCGCGTCATAGGCGAACCACATGCCCTCCATCGTCGCGACCGAGACGATCCTTCTCTTCTTGCCGCCGATCTTGGCCGTGTAGACCATCGGAGGCTGCGAGGTGTCGTAGGCCCACTCGTTGAATGCCAGCTGCTGCTGCCACCATTTGAGCTTCCCGGTGGCGAGGTCGACGGCGATCAGGGAGTCCGCGCGCGGATCGGAACCGGGCCTCAGGGACGGATAGTAGGCCGGCGACGGCGAGGCTGTCCCGAAGTAGAGCGTGTTCGTGGTCGGATCGACGGTCTCCGGGGTCCAGTTCGTGGCTCCCCCGACGAGCAAGGCCTTGCTGCGCCATTCGGTCCCGCTCGGCGGGATCGTCCAGAACGGGTTCGCCCAGGCCGGAGTCAGATCCGTGTGGTAGGCCATGACGAATCCCCGGACACCGTAGTCGGAGCCGGCGGCGCCGATCACGACGATGTGGTTCACACAGATCGGTGCGCTCGTCTCCGAGTACCCGTACGTGGGATACGCACCGGAGACGGCGTGCCCGATCGCGACCCGACCCAGCTGGGCCCCGGTCGCCGGGTCGAGCGACACGAGAGTCATGTCGAGGGTGAGCAGGAAGAGCTTGCCGTCACAATATGCGACGCCCCGATTGGCGACGATGCCGTAGTTCTTGAAGGTGGCCACGTTGTCGGGCGCGTAGTGCCAGATCGTGGCTCCGGTGACGCCGTTTACGGCGAACACCTGGTCGTCGCCCGAGGTGACGTAGATCGTGCCGTTCACGACAATGGGGTAAGACTGTTGCCCCTTCTTGATTCCGGGCACGACCTTGTTCAGGTCGTAGGTGAAGACACGCCCGAGCTGTGAAGCGTTGCCCGGCGTGATCTGCGTCAGTGGTGAGTACCGGTTCTCGTTCGGGGTATTTCCGAAGTTCAGCCAGTTCACGCTGGCCGTGCCTGTCCTTCGCGCCGCGGACGAGCCGGTCAGCGCGGTCAACGTGAGAAGCACGATCAGCCCTGCCACCCCGAGCAATCTCACCCGGCCAGAGAACATTCCTCACCTCCTGTGCCCCGACCGTCATCCGATCGGGCGCGCCACATCTGTACCTTGGACGCGAACATGATAGTTATGCCGGTGGCGATTCGGTAACGATTTCCATTTTGATGCACGCTGGTACCGCCCGATGCGGTCTTCGCACCGGGTAGGCCGCTCGACGAACCAGCAGAACTCGGATCCTTGACCTCACAAACCGACATGCAACGAGGCGAGCATGGACTGGACGACGTCGGTGCGGCCTCACGGCGGCTGCTCAGCAACCTCGAGCAGGTGGTCCACGGCAAGACCGAAGAGATCCGACTGGTTCTCTCCGCGCTCGTCGCCGGCGGCCACGTGCTGCTCGAGGACGTCCCCGGCACCGCAAAGACGATCCTCACCCGCGCGATCGCGGCGAGCGTCAGCGGGATCGAGTTCTCCCGGATCCAGTGCACGCCCGATCTCCAGCCGACCGACGCGACCGGACTCTCGATCTTCGACCAGGAGCGCCGATCGTTCGTGTTCCAGCCAGGCCCTCTGTTCGCAAACGTGGTGCTCGTCGACGAGATCAACCGCGCGACGCCGAAGACCCAGTCGGCGCTGCTGGAGGCGATGGCCGAACATCAGGTCACAGCCGACGGCACCACCAGACTCCTGCCGGACCCGTTCCTGCTCATCGCGACCGAGAACCCGATCGAGTACGAGGGAACCTTCCCGCTCCCCGAAGCGCAGCTCGACCGGTTCTTCCTGCGCACGACGCTCGGATACCCGGGCGAGCAGGCCGAGCTTCAGGTCGTTCGCGAACAGCACCACGGACATCCGCTCGACCGCCTCGAACCGGTTCTCAGCCGCGAAGAGTTCGTCGAGCTGAGACACGCATCCGAGGACGTGTACCTGGACGACCTGCTCGAGGAGTGGATCGTCCGGCTCGTTCGCGCGACCCGCGAGCTCGAGGAAGTCGAGGTGGGTGCATCCGTTCGCGGCTCGCTCGCACTCGCAAAGACCGCACGAGCATGGGCACTTTTCCAGGGTCGCGACCACGTGCTGCCGGCTGACCTCACCGACCTGTTCGTTCCCGTGCTCGGTCACCGGCTCGTCCTGCGCACGGCGTTCCTCGCCGAGACACGCCACCTGTCGTACGGGGCTGCGCTGGTTCACCTGCGCGACCGATGCTTCGAGCTCGTGCCGCCGCCGCGTCCTGACTGGCCAGTTCCGGGCTCGAGCCCCACGTAGACGGCCGTGGGGCCGTCCGGCCGCAATGCCTTCCCCCTCGTTCCGAGATACCGGTTGACCGGTCTCCCGTTCGGCTCGGCCAGAAGCGCGAGGCGGGGCCGAGGTAGCGACCTCGCCGGGTTTCGGGCGTACGTCCCCGGCGACCCGATCTCGACGATCGACTGGCGCGCCAGCGCCAAGCTCTCAACCGCACGAGCAGACGACGAATTCGTCGTCAGGGAGCGCTTTGCCGACGACGCGCCCAGCGTCGTCGTCTTCGTCGACCGCCGTCCGTCGATGAGCCTCTACCCCGACTGGTCACCCTGGCTCTGCAAGCCCGAGGCCGTGAGAGTCGCCACGGGAGCTATCGTCGAGAGCGCGGTAGCGGCCCGCGGTGCCGCCGGGTACCTCGACCTCGCCACCTCCCCCGACGGGAGTGACGGGCCCTTCTGGATCGCCCCACGTGGCCGCTCTCCGCTCGAGCAGACGGACCTACGGATCAGAACGGCTCCATTCGACGCGCCCGCAGGGTCGCTGACCAGGGGCCTCGAAGAGCTCACCCGGCCGGCGACCTCGCTCGGAACGGGGTCGTTCGTCTTCCTGGTCTCCGACTTCCTCGAGCCACCCCCCGACCGGCTCTGGCTGGTCGGCCTGGCGCGGCGCTGGGAGCTCGTGCCGGTCGTGATCCAGGATCCGGTCTGGGAGCAGAGCTTTCCCGTGATCGGCCCCGTGATCGTGCCGATCGCCGACCCCGTCGACGGCGCCGTGCTCGAGGTGCGGCTCACGCGCTCGGAGGCCCGGGCCGAGCGAGAACGCCGCGAGGGCGCCCGGTCGGAGCTGCTGGCCAAGATCACCTCGAAGGGGCTCGATCCCGTCCTGCTCGAGTCGAGCGAGCAGGACAGCATCGTCGGGGCATTCCACGAGTGGGCAGAGCGTAGGCGCCGCGCTCTCTGGCTGCGCCGATGACTCGGGCGCAGCCCATGCAGCCGCTCGCCGGCGCGATCGCGGGCATGGCGGCCGCACTCGGGGTCGCCCTGGCCGTGGTGCCGGGGTCCGCGGCCGCGACATCCGCGCGCCAGGCAGCCACCGTACCCCTGAGAGCGGTCGCGTCGCTCCACCCCGCCGCCGTGTTGTACGGGGACCCCGTAACCGCACAGATCGACATCGTCTACGACCCGCGGGCTGTGGACAGTTCCAGTCTCCGCGTCGAGCCGAGTTTCATCCCGTACGTCGCGAGTTCGGCCCCCACCGTGGAGCCCCTGGGGAACGGCGTCGTTCGTCTCCGCTATCAGCTGACGTGCGTCACCGACGGCTGCCTCCCGACCCGGGGCCCACGCCTCCTGCGGTTGGAGCCGATCACGATCACGGGCCTCGCCGGCGGGCGGAAGGTGAGCGTGACGGCTCGGTGGCCGATCCTGCGCGTCTCCTCACGCCTGGCACCGAGCGATCTCTCCGGGCGAATCCGCTTCCACAGCCCGACCACGCCACCACTCCCCGCGTACCGCCTCCCACCCGGACCGCTGTCCGAAGGACTGATCGCTGGTGCCGCCGTCTGTGTTCTCGCCGGAGCCCTTCTCCTCATCGGCCCGCTGGCGACGCTCTTCCGTCGCTCGAGGGGGCCCCGCCTCTCGCGCCTCGATCTGGCGATCGCTTACGTCAGGGACTCGACGCGGCGCGCAAGTCCCGACCGACGACGCGCACTCGCCCTCCTGTCGGAAGCGGTCGACGATGAGGGCGAAACGGCCCTCGCCGCCGTCGCCGCCGATACGGCGTGGTCGGAGCCGCCACCCACGCCGGCCGGGGCAGCCCAGCTGGCCGAGCGGGCGGCGGAGATCAGGACGCCGGCCGGATGAGGGCAGTACCCGTCCCGGGGACACGAGGGCTCTCGCGGATCGCGACGCGGACAGCGGTGATCCGGGGCGTGCTGGCCGTCGCCCTCGTCGCACTCGTGCTGCTCGCCGCAGCCGAGAGCAGGCACCCCGCAACTCGGCGGCCGACCGCCCTGCCGGTCCACTCCGGCGACATGATCGTGCTCGACCTCTCGGCGAGCATCTCGTCCGACACGTTCAGCCGGATCGGCGAGACGCTGCGGAAGCTCGTGGCGACAGGCGGCCGCTACGGGCTCGTCGTCTTCTCCAACGTCGCGTACGAGGCGCTGCCGCCGGGGACGCCCTCCTCGGCGCTTCGGCCGCTCATCCGCTACTTCACGGTTCCAACCCAGCAGACGCCCGGCACCGCAACCGCCCTACCGGTGAACCCGTGGACGCTCTCGTTCAGCAGCGGTACCGAGATCTCGACCGGCCTCGACCTCGCTCACAGGATCCTCGTCGCCGACCACCTCGCTCGATCGCGCGTCGTCCTGATCAGCGACCTCGCCGACGATCCGGAGGACATCCAGCGCCTCAATCAGGTCGTGGTCGACGAGTACGGCCCGGGCCGTGGCCATACGCCGCTTCGAGTCGTCGCGCTGAACGCCGCGCCCGGCGACGCGGCGTTCTTTGCGCGCATCGCCGGGACCGCGATCACCAATGCTGCACCCAGCCCGGCGAAGCCCTCTCCGCCCCCGACGATCCCGTCCGGCACGCTGCCGATGGGGCTCCTGGTGGCGATCCTCGCGACGATCGTCATCCTCGCCGTCTACGGCCTCTGGGCGGCGCGGCTGCGCTGGGGCATGGCGGGTGAGCCCTCATGAGAGCTCTGCGCCTTGCGGCCGCGTTCCTGCTCCTCGCCGCCGCCACGATCCTCGCGCTCCTGGCTTCCGACGTTCTGAGCTGGCGCGACGCCATGCGCAGCGGTGATCGTCAGTTCGTCCGGAGCCCGGCGGATGCAACCTGGAGCGCGAGCACCGTGCTGCCTTCCGAACCATCACGGAGCCTGCTCGGCCTCGAGCTCCCTCTCCGGTTCCGCGCCGCGGAGCAGAGCTTCGCCGCAGTCCAGGCGGCCGGTCGCGGCTACGACAACGGGTTCTCCGAGGCAAAGAACCGCGGTGAGCTCGAGGCCGAGCTCACCGGGCTTGCGCAGAGCGGGGATCGGGTGATCGCCTCCGAGGCCGACAACCTGCTCGGCATTCTCGCCTTCACCGACTCGACCCAGTCCGGCCCGATCGCTCCCGCGCCGGTCGACGAGAGCGTGGCCGACTTCCAGGCCGCCGTCCGACTCGACCCGTCCAACGGGGACGCGAAGTTCAACCTCGAGCTGCTGCTGCGGCAACTGCTCGCCAAGGGCGTCCGTCCGGGTTCGAACCCGAGCGCCGGCGGCCCGGCACGAGGCCATCGGGGCGCCGGGGGTGGGATTCCAGGGAGGGGATATTGATCGCAAGCTCCCTCATCTTCCTCACGCCGAGGTGGGCTCTCCTCATGCTC
Organism: Gaiellaceae bacterium; assembly: GCA_035517795.1. Taxonomy (GTDB): domain Bacteria; phylum Actinomycetota; class Thermoleophilia; order Gaiellales; family Gaiellaceae; genus PALSA-600. Next base: position 8,962 of record DATIYE010000090.1, read on the forward strand.
ACCGGCATCGTGCCGCTCGCGGCCCTCGCGCTCGCCTCCCGGCGCGAGCAGAGGGCGCGCACGGTCCTCCGGCTTCCACCGCCGAACCGGACACGGCGCTGGAGGCCGGCGCTCGCCGTCGCCTCAGTCGCGGCCCTGCTCGGGATCGCAGCCAGCCAGCCGGTGCTCCGGTCGACGAGCTCGATCGAGGTCAGGACGGATGCCGAGGCGCTGTTCGTGGTCGACATCTCGCGCTCGATGCTGGCCTCCCGGGCCCCGGGTGCCAGGACCCGGATCACACGGGCGCGCAACGACGCGATCCAGCTCCGAAACGAGCTGACCGACATTCCCTCCGGCGTCGCGACCATGACGAACCGAGTCCTCCCGGACCTGCTTCCGGTGCCGGCCCCCGGCCTGTTCGAGCAAACGATCCGGCAGGCGGTTCACGTTGACGATCCGCCGCCGGCGTCGGAGGCGGTCACGGCGACGAGCCTCGGCTCGCTCGGAGCTCTCGGGACGCAGAACTTCTTCGCGCCGTCGACGAGGCATCGTGTAGCGATCGTCCTCACCGACGGCGAGTCGAGGCCTTTCGATCTGCGTCAGACGGCGCGCCAGCTCGCCCACACCCCTGGAGTCACGCCGATCTTCGTCCGGATCTCGGCACCGAACGAGGACGTCTACGACCCCGCCGGACACCCCGAGCCCGCCTATCATCCGGATCCAACCGCCGGCGAGGCGCTCGCCGCTCTCGCCCAGGCCGCCCACGGCGCGTCGTTCCGGGAGGACCAGCTCGGCTCGGTGGCGCACGCTGTGCGCGCGAGCCTCGGTCGGGGGCCGACCACCCGTGCAGGGCTGACCGTCAACACGCGGGCGCTCGCCCCCTACGCCGCGCTCGCAGCGCTCGTGCCGCTCCTCCTGCTCATCGGCGAGGGCGGCCGTGGATCTTTGCGTATTCTCTCGGCGCGAACCAGGCGGGCCGGCGTCAGCCGAGGATCAGCATCGCACCCCCACGCAGGAACGGGCCGCCTTCCTTCACCTTCCGAGCGCCCGGCGCAAAGCTGACTGTCGGTATCGACCCCGTCCGAAAACCCGCCGGACTCTCTCTCACCGACGGCTACTCCGCGCCGGCCTGATCGGGCGTGCTTCAATGGCTGTTCTGGGCAGGCTTCTCATCTCGACCCTGCTCGGCCTGTTGATCCTCGGAGTACCGGCGGCCGCCGGGTTCGGGACACAAAGCCGAAGTCGGACCGCTCCGGAGGGCACGACTCTCGACTGGTCTCTTCCGAATGGGGACCGCGCGAGCACTCGTTCAGCGGAAGTGAGCCCGATCAGTGCCGAGAACGTCGCCCGGCTCCATCTCCGCTGGCGGTTCCGATTCCTCGGCTCGAAGATTTCCGAGCCGAACTCTGCCCCGGAAGCCCTGCGCGGGGTCGTCGCGACGCCGATCGTCGCGGGCGGGATCGTCTACATCCAGGACGCAACGAGCACTGTCTATGCGATCTACCGCTCGACCGGCAGGCTCCGCTGGAAGCACAGGTTCCGAGCGCCGAATCACGGCCGCAACGGCCTCTCCTTCAGTTCGGGCAGCGTATACGGGGCGACCGATACGACCGTCTTCGCGCTCTCCGGGGCGACCGGGCGACTCCTCTGGCAGCGTCGCCTGGTCGGCCCGCTCGAGCAGTACGTCGACATCGCACCGGTGATCGCGAACAATCTCGTCTATGCCGCCACGGTCGGCTACCCGCCCGGCGGGCGCGGCGCCCTCTACGCCCTCGATGCCCACACCGGCGCCGTTCGCTGGAGGTTCTCGACGATCAAGGTTCCATGGCGCCACCCGTACGAGGCAGGCGGCGGAGGCGCATGGTACTCGCCCTCGGTCGCGGCCAACGGCGACGTGTACTGGGGTACCGCCAACCCCTATCCGTTGGGGGGGACGGCGCGGTATCCGAACGGCGGCGCCTACCCCGGGCGGGTGCTCTACACGGACAGCCTCGTCGTCCTCGATGGGCGCTCGGGTCGACTGTTGTGGGCCGACCAGGTGACCCCCCACGACATCCGCGACTACGACTTTCAACTGCCGCCCGTACTCGTGCCCGACACTGACCTCGTCGTCGGCGCGGGTAAGGCCGGAATCGTGATCGCCTGGGACGGTGCTACGCACCGTCGTCTCTGGCAGACCCGTGTCGGTCGGCATCTGAACGACTCCGGGCCGCTTCCGTCCCGGAGGGTCACCGTCTGCCCGGGCTTCTACGGGGGTGTCGAGAGCCCGCTCGCCTATGAGGAAGGCGTCGTGTTCGTTCCGGTGGTCAATCTCTGCGCCCGGGGGAGCGCACGTGGATACGAGCCGATCTCGTCTCTCGATCCCGTTGACGGCACGGGGGAGTTTCTCGCCCTCGACGTTCGGGACGGCACCGTGCTCTGGAAGCGCACCTTCCCCCAGCCCGACTTCGGCTGTGCAACCTCGGCCAACGGGGTCGTGTTCACCTCGACCTTCGACGGCCACATCTACGCACTCGACGCCGCGACCGGTGCAACGCTCTGGCAGACGAGCGCCCCGGCTGGAATCAACGGCTGCGCGGCGCTGACCGGCAGCCTCCTGCTCGTCCCTGCCGGAAGCGCGAGCTCTCGAAACCCTCATCCACCCTTCGAGCTCGTCGCCTACGGCCTGCGCTGAGCGGCGTGCGGCGTCGCAGGGGTTTCTCGGCGACGCGACCTGCGGGAATCCCGCAAGCAGTTTCCGCGTGAACCCCCCGACGTGAGCGGTCTTTCCCGATGGCCACCCCACCCTGCTGCCGCCATGCTCGAGGACATGAACGCCGCCACCATCCGACCCAACCGTGAGTCGTCTCAGGATGTCCTGTCGTGGCGAGAGGAGCAGTTGAGGGCCGCCGGCTACACGAGGGAGGACGCCGTTCGACTCTCGGAACGAACCGACGTCGACCTCCACCTCGCCACTGACCTCCTCCGCAACGGATGCGCAACCGACACGGCGCTCCGCATCCTCCTCTGATTACCCGATCGGTCCGCCGACCCGGTTCGCTGAAGTGCCGCTCCCCACGTGAGGATCGAGACCTCGAGCCCGCCGTCCACGACGAGCGTGGCCCGCTCGACTGGCTCGCCGTCGGTGGCGATGCCGAACGGCCGAATGGTCACGCGACGCGCTCGAGCTCGAGGTCGAACACCCGTGTGACCAGGTCGAGCCCGGGCCGGTCGTGACCCTTCGTGAGCAGCGAGTGATGCGAGGGCAGCCGCTGGATGAGCCGGTGACCGTCCGGGACGCGTATGACGGCCCCGTTGAGACAGTCCGAGCCCGGGTACCCGGTGTAAGCCTCGAGCTCCGCCTCCACGACGACCAGCCGCTCGAATGTCGGATCGAGCTTCGAGAGCGTCAGGTCGCCGAGCGGCAGGGTGGCGTCGATGGCGGTCGAGTCCTCGTCGACGATCGCGAGCACCTTCGGCCGCAGCCGCCAGTCGTCGCTGAACGCGTGCGGAAGGAGGCCGAAGTAGCCGCAGTGCGCCGCGAGCACGTGGTCTTCGGGGTCCTCGACCTCGGGGAAGGCCGGGATGCGCTCGTGCGCCGTGGCCGCGTCGCCCATGAGGAACGGGTAGAGGTTGGTCATCAGGACCGGCACGTGCAGCGACCGCTCGAGGACGAACGCCGTGAGCATCGAGACCAGGTCGCCCTCGCAGCCCCAGATCAGCTCGCGCTCCTCGTAGAGGAGACTCCAGGCGAGGCAGGGTGTGCCGACCGCGCATGCCGACTCGTTGAGGCAGTTGATCCCGGCGCCGAGCACGGTCCCGCCCGCCTCGTCGAGGTCATCGCGGATGGCGAGGTAGAAGCGGACGGCTGCGAGCGCCGCACGCTCGGAGACGTTCGCGAGCGGCGTCTGCTCGCGAATCCTTCCCCACTCGTGCAACGCCTCCCTCTCCGGCACGGCGCGCGCGCGCCGTCCGAGCTCGGCGAAGCTCCGCTTCTCGATGGTGAGGCCGAAGCGGTCGTGGATGCGCTCGGCGCACTCGTCTTCCCACCAGTAGAAGCGCTTGAAGATGCTCGGCTGGAAGCCCGCCTCGCCCGGGTGGTCCTGGTAGACGATGAACGTGCCGCCCGCGAGCTCGCGCTTGGCCGCGAGCGCGCGGCAGGCCGTTCTCGCAGCCGCCAGCGAGTACGGCGCGAGCGTCTCGACGCCTCCGGCGCGCAGGTAGCTGATGAGTTCCCAGTCCCACATCGCCATCGTTCCGTACTCCGAGGTGAGGACGAGGAGCGGCAGCGGGATCGAGCCGATCTCCGCCGCGTGTCGGTATGCATTGCCGACGAGCTCCGGGAAGAGCACCGCGTCGGCGTCGGGGAGCGGCTCGCCGAGCCGGACCGGCTCGAGGATCTCCGCCTCCTCGGCGAGCAGTGCGCGTAGCGCTGCGGTCTGCGCTGCGGATGCAGATCCGGCGCCGTCGAAGGCCATCGGTACGAGCCGTGCTTTCATCTCGATCCCCTCCTCTCAGACGGGCACTCCGATCAGACTCTCGAGGAAGACGCGGCTGCGGAGGGCTTCCTCGATCGTCCCGCACTCCACGCTGAGCGTGATCTCGCGGTCGAGGCGGTCGAGGGTGCGCAGCACGCGTTCCCAGTCGACGACACCTTCGCCGCAGGCGCACCCGACCGGCGTGCCCGTGACCTTGCCGCGCTCCCTATCGCTGTGCTCCATCGAGATGTCCTTGGCATGGACGTGGAACACCCGCTCGACGCAGCGCTCGAGCGACTCGTACGGATCCTCGACCCCGGCCAGGTATGCGTTGCCGGTGTCCCAGTTCACCTGGATCCAGGGCGACGGCACGAGCTCGACGATGCGCAGCAGCCCCTCGGCCGTCTTCGTGTAGACGCCGTGCGGCTCGATGCACACGTACACGCCGTGCCGGGAGCAGGCGAAAGCGGTCTTCGTGAGCGTGTACCGCATCACGTCGTGGGCCTGCTCGTCGTCCATCCAGTCCGGCTTCACCATCTCGTCGGTGTTGACGAACCGCGCCCCGACCGCGTCGGCCAGGACGATCGCCCGCGTGAGCCGCGGCACCGCGGCCTCCGGCTTCATCAGCGGGCTGTGACCGCTCAGGCTCGAGACGGCGACGCCGTGACGGTCGCAGATCTCGAGCATCAGGAGTGGGTCCTCCTCCATCGAGAAGGAGTGGAAGTAGTGCACCTCGCTCAGGAGCTCCCAGCCGGTGTGGACCATCGGCTCGACCCACTTGTAGCCGAGCTCCGAGGCGATCCTCACGCCTTCGTCGAACCCCTTGTCCGCGCTGCGAACGAACTCCATGTTCACGGCGATACGGAAGGTGGCCATCTCGCTCACCTCGATTCCGGGTGAGGAGGCCCCGTGAGGGGCCCCCTCACCCTGGTCGTCGTTCCTACGTTCCGGGCGGGGCCACAACCGGCTTCAGGAGCGGCATCTTCATGTACGTCGCGACCATGCGCGGGTTCGTGAAGAAGTTCCACCCCACCGCGTCGGCCATGTTGGCCTTCGTGATGAAGACGGTGTAGCTGTAGTACAGCTTCCCGCCGGGGACCTGCTTGTTGATGTAGCCGTTCAGCAGCTTGACGGCGTTCAGCCCTTCGAGGGCCGGCGAGTCCGTGTTCTCGGCCTTGATCCAGCCGGCCTTCACGCCGACCAGGCCGTACGGAGCGCCGTTCATCGAGACCATGGAGACCTGCTGATCCTTGTGGGCAGCGACGAGCGCGGTGTGTGCACCGACCGCCATGTCGTCGTTCTCACTGAACAGGATCTTCAGGTTCGGGTACTTCGCGATCATGTCCTGCGCGGCCTTGTAGCCGTCAGGCCGGAGCCAGTGGCCCGTCTCGGTCGCGACGTACTGGATCTTCCCGTTGGCGCAGGTCATCGGCGGCAGGCCCGCCGTCGTGTTGCCCTTGCACCCGGCTCCCTGCAGGAACCCGGTCCGGTAGCCCTCTGCGTCGCCGCGGCCCAGCTGGCCCGTGATGATCGCGAGCTGGCCGGTGAAGTTCTTGGCAACGTACTGGCCGACAGCCTTGCCGTAGTCGACCACGTTGACCTGCTCGAACCCCACCACCGACGGCTTCGTCAGGTACTTCGGCGAGTAGCCGTACATCAGCAGGATCGGCACGTTGGCCTTGCCCGCGGCGGCGATGCTTGCGTCCTCGGTGGAGAGGCCGACCGAGTAGCCGGTGATGGCCTTCGCCCCCTGGGCGATCGCGTTCTGCACGTTGGCGAGCTCGACCGACGGGCTGATGTTCGGGTTGCTGTAGACCTTGAGGTTGTACCCCAGGGACTCCGCGGCAGCCTTCGCCCCGTTCATGCCGTCCTGGTAGTAGAGGTCAGGCCCGGAGAGCAGGAAGGCGATCGTGCCTTTCGACGCCGCCTTCGGCTGCCCCTGAGCCGACGTTTGACCGGTCGCCGCGGCGAGCGCGAGGGCGAACACCGCGACGATGCCGATCCGGATTAGCTTGGACATGTCTTCCCTCTCTTCCCTTCCTTCGGGGTTCCGGAGCCCACATTCGTGAGCGCCGGTAACGCGAGTTCACGTGTGTGCGTTTCGCTCACCCCCTCATCGCTCGGGGCGCTGGGCCATGACCGCGATCACGATGATCGCGCCGAGCGCCATCTGCTGGTAGTTGCTGGAGAGTCCGACGAAGACGATCGCGTTCTGCACGACTCCCCAGAGCGCGACACCCTGGAGCGAGCGGAGCGCACCGCCGCGGCCCCCGAAGAGCGCGGTGCCACCGATCACCGCACAGGCGATCGACTCCAGCTCGAAGTTTTGCGCGAGGTTGAAGGACGCCTCGTTGATCTGGCCGGCGAGCACCATGCCCGTCAGCCCGACGATCGCGCCCATCAGGGTGTACAGGAGGATCTTCGTCCGCTTGATCGGGATCCCCGAGAGGTAGGCCGCCTCCTCGTTGCCGCCGATCGCGTAGGCGCGGCGGCCGAGCGGGGTCCAGCGCAGGAAGAAGTAGGCGAAGGCGACGACGATCACGAGCGGGATCGCCACCGTCGGCAGGCCGAAGAACGGGAAGCCGTTCGCAAGGTTCCCGCCGAAGGCGGTGTACAGGCCCTTCATGTCGTTCACCGGCGCGCCGCCGGTCAGCTGGGTGTCGAGCCCGAACAGGAAGATCGACATCCCCAGCGTGATGATGAAGGGGTGCGCCCGGTTCTGGGCCACGAGGACGCCGTTCGTGAAGCCCACGGCCATCGCGGCGAGCACACCGGCTCCGATCGCGAGCCAGAGCGAGTAGCCGTGCTCGAGGAGCAGGCCGGTGACGATGCTCGAGAGCGCGATGTTGTAGCCGACCGAGAGATCGAGGCCGGCCGAGATGAGGAGGATCGCCTGCCCCATCGTCACGATCCCGAGGGGTGCGACCTGGCTCAGGATGTTCTCGAAGTTGAAGACCGTGAGGTAGGTCGACGACTTCGTGGACGTGTAGGCGATGATGATCACCATCACGAAGAGCGGCCAGACGGCGTAGACATCGATGTCCATGAAGTGCCTGAGTCGACCGAGCAGGCGAGCCGACCAGGGCGCCGGCGCCTCCGTCGGGGGCCGAGCCGGCAGCGGGACGTTCGTGTGCGTCGCCATCACGCCACCGCCCCGAGGGAGCCGACTGTCAGGTCGAGCATGTGCGCGTAGTCCGTCTCGCCCGCGGGCAGGTCGGCGACGGCGCGCCCGCCGCGCAGCGCGACGATGCGGTCGACGAACTGCAGCAGGTCGCGAATGTCCGTCGAGATGACCATGACCGCCTTACCTCCATCTGCCAGTGAGCGGACGATCCGGTGGATCTCCGCGGTCGCGTGCACGTCGACACCCTGGGTCGGCTCTTCGAGCACGAGCACCTGCGCCCCCAGGGCGAGCGCCTTCGCGACGAGGACCTTCTGCTGGTTGCCGCCGCTGAGGTTTCGCACCGGGGTGTCGATCGACCCCGTGGCGATGCTCAGCTCGTCGACGTACCGCCTGGCGATCGCCCGCTCTTTCCGGAGCGAGAGGAGGCCGCCGCGGGTGATGCCCGGAAGGTCGACGATGGTGATGTTCTGCGCGACGGAGAGCACCGGGACGAGCCCGTCGCGGGTCGGGTCCTCGGGAACGAGGAAGAGCCCACGCGCGATCGCCTGACGAGGACCCTGCGGGACGTAGGGCTCTCCGAGCAGGCGTATCTCCCCCGAGCTCAGGTGCTCGAGCCCGAAGAGGGCACGGGCGATGTCGTGACCGCCCGCCCCGATCACGCCGGTGACGCCGACGACCTCACCGGCACCCACCGAGAGACGGATGTCGCGCAGGACCGGGTTCGAGACGCCGTCGAGCTCGAGCAGCGGCTCGCTCTCCGGCGCCGTTGCACCGACCGGCCGGGCGATCCCGTTCTCGAGCCGCCGGCCGGCCATCAGCGTGACAACCTCGTTCTGGTCGAGCTCGCCGACCGGCCGCGTAGCGACCACCTTCCCATCACGCAGGACGGTGATCTGGTCGGCGAGCCGGAACACCTCCTCGAGGTGGTGCGAGACGTAGAGGATTCCGACCCCCTGCATCTGCAGGTCGCCGATCAGCTCGAACAGATGCTCCGCACGCTCCGCGTCGAGGGCGGCGGTCGGCTCGTCGAGGATCAACAGCCTCGCGCGGCGGAAGAGCGCCCGTGCGATCGCAACCTGCTGGCGCTCCGCCGGCCCGAGCCGGTGCACGAGCATCTCGGGGTCGAGGCGAAGCCGGAAGCGCTTGAGCAGGTCGCGGGTGACGCGGTTCGCCTCGCCGCGCTGGATCACCGCACCGTGGTAGGTGGGCAGGTGGCCGAGCAGGACGTTCTCGGCCACCGACAGGTACGGGATGAGCTTCGTCCGTTGGTGGACGACGGCGATCCCGAGGTCGTATGCCCGCTTCGGCATGTAGGTCGTGATCGGGTCGCCCTCGAGCTCGATCTGGCCGGCGTCCGGCGGGTGCACGCCGGTGATGCACTTGACGAGCGTCGACTTGCCGGCGCCGTTCTGGCCGACGAGGCCGTGGACCTCGCCGGCGCGGAGCGTCATGCTGACGTCGTCCAGCGCCTGGACGCCCGGGAAGTGCTTCCCGACGTGCTCGACCTCGAGAAGTACCGGGTCGGCCACCGGTGCTACGCCTCCTTTCCCACGCCGACCGGGACGGGCGCCGGCGGCACGTCGATCTCCGTGCCTTCGACGGCGGCCTCGCGGGCGGCGTCGGCGACCTGGGCGGCGCGCAGACCGTCGAGGAACGTCGCGCCGAAGGGCTCGACCGGCTTGCCGGTCGCAACCGCCTCGATGAAGTGGGCCAGCATGTTGATGTGCCCGTGCTCCCAGCCAAGCACGTGTGCCGACGGCCACCAGGCTGCGACGAGCGGGTGGTCCGCCTCGCAGGCGATCACCTCGGTGAAGCCTCCGGTGCGGCCGGCGTCGCGCCTGTGGAAGCGGAGGACGTTCGGGTCCTCGAGGTTCCAGGCGACGCTGCCCTTCGAGCCGTTCAGCTCCCAGGCGAGGTGGTTACGCCGGCCGGGCGAGACGAGGGAGGCGTCGATCGTGGCGACGAGGCCGCTCTGGAGCTTCGCGAGCATCGTCACGGTGTCGGTCGGGTCGGCCGGGTCTCCGCGGTAGCTGCGGGCCGGCGTGATGCTCGTCACGGCCGCGGATACCGACGCGATCTCCCCGCAGAGGAAGCGGGCCTGGTCGACGGCGTGGCAGGCGATGATGTCGAGCGCCCCCGCCGCCGAGGGCAGCTCACCGGCCGGGTCGGTCCGCCACTCCTGCGAGTAGCGGAAGCGAGCCTGGTGGAGGTTACCGAGGTCGCCCCCGTGGACGAGTTCCCAGGCGAGCCTGACGGCCGGGAAGAACCGGTAGTTGAAGCACGTCAGGTGCTTCACGCCGGCTGTTTCGGCCGCATCCCAGAGGCGAAACGCGTCAGCCGCGTTGTTCGCGAGCGGCTTCTCGACGATCACGTGCTTGCCGTGCCCGATCGCCGCAAGTGTCGGCTCGACGTGCAACGCGTCGGGCGTGACGTTGTCGACCACGTCGATCCGCTCGTCCGCGACGAGCTCGTCCCAGTCGGTCGTGAACGACTCGTAGCCGTAGCGGGTGGCCGCCTCGGCGACCCTCGGCCCCGTACGGCCGCAGATCGCGGTCGGCACGGGCCGCGCCTCCGACGGCCAGAAGATGTACGGGATCGTCCGCAGAGCGTTCGAGTGCGCCTTGCCCATGAAGCCGTACCCGAGGAGGCCGAACCGAATCGGCCTGCGGGAGTCGGCGGGTGTCTTCGTCATCGTCCCTCACCCCCTCACGCGACCGCCGTAGCGGGGACGATCGAGCGGAGATACCCGACGCTCTTCGCCACGATCTCCTCCTCGCTCATCGCAATGAACTGCGGCGCGACCAGGTCGATCTCGACGCTGAGGCAGCCGTCGAAGCCGCCCTCGCGCAGCGCCGCGACGACGCCCGGCATGTCGATCAGGCCATCGCCGACCGGGCACGAGGGCCACCACGTGAAGTTCTCCGCCGGGCTGCCGCCCCTGGACACGGTGATGTCCTTTGTGTGCGTCGAGATCGTGTACGGCGCGAGCCGTGCCGCCGCCTCGACGGGATCCTCGTACAGCCGGATCGTGTTGCCGGTGTCGAAGTTGACTTTCAGGTGGTCCGACCCGACCTCGTCGAGGATCCTCGCGACCTCGCTCGAGGTGAAGTCGATGTGGTTCTCGAGCGCGAGCATCACGTCGTGCGCCTCGGCGGCCTCGGCGGCGTCCTTCAGCATCGGCACGACGCGCCCGATCAGCTCCTCGCGCGGCGCCTTCGCGTAGTTCATGCTCGCCGCGGTGATGCGCATCCGGGTCGAGCCGAGCTTCTCCACCTGCGGCAGGTGGGCGATCAGCTCCTCGAGAGCCGCGGGGCTCGTTCCGCCCCAGAGACCTTCGGGGTGGCCCCAGCCGAGCACGCGGTCGACACCGGCCTCGTCGAGACGGGCCCGGATCTCGGTGCACAGCCCGTCGTCGAGCGCCTCGAAGAAGCAGCTCTCGAGCGCGATCTCGTCGACGTGCTGGGCGAGCGCGAAGTCGAGGAACTCGCCTTCCATCCGCCAGCGGATGCCCGGGTCGCTCTGGAGATCCGGGTAGATCTCGCCGAAGTAGCGGTGGAAGCAGTAGCTGTCGATTCCGATCTTCATCGTCCAATCCCTCCTTTCGGCCCTTCGCGGACGCGCAGGGCAAGTTCCGAAAGCTCGTCGAGGAGTGCGCCCCCGATGGCGATGTCGAAGACCTCCTCGATCACGGTGGTCCAGCCGTGGATGAAGTAGCGCCAGCCGTCCTCGACGACGAGGTCGCGGCGGAGCTCCTGAGCACGCGCCTGCCGGAGGAAGTCGAGCTCGCCGCGGTAGTTGAGCTCCCAGGCGAGTGCGCGCCTCGGGAACACACCGGCGGCGGTGATGGGGCTGCCGGGGCTGTCCTTCCCCATGCCGGTCCCGTTCACGACCAGCGACCCGTCCGGCGCCGCGGCGAGCAGCCGGTCGTTCTCGCGCGGGTCGGCGTTCTCGATGTATGCGATCTCGACGTCCGCGCCCATACGCTCATGGACTGCGCGCATCGACTCGAGGCGGCCCGGCGAGCGGTTCACGACCACGATCCGCGCCGGGCGGTCGTCCACGGGGCGTCCCTGGAGGAGGTGGATCGTGATCGCGAGGTTCGACCCGCCCGCACCGAAGAGGAGCGCCTCGGCGCCGCTCCCGCGCCAGTAGCCGTGCGGGACGAACTCATCGAGGGAGCGGCCCGACGAGATCGGGTCCTTCGCGTGCGCGCGGAACAGCCCGTCGCGCTTCGAGAGGCAGGACGTCTCGGCGAGGAGCTCCGCATACGGGTCGACCCAGTCGAACAGGTCCCGGCAGGCGGCGAAGAGGTCGAGCTTGTGCGTGGTGACGAGGCCGCCCGCCTCGTGGGGGTCAGCCTTCAACCGCTCGACAAGAGCCCGGTACTGCCCCGCCCCGGCGTGGATCGGCAGGTCGTGGCCGCTCATTGCGACCTCCCCCAGCCCGAGGCGCTCGGCCCAGAGCGGGAAGACGCGCATGATGGCCGACCTTTCCGTCGTGACCCCGACGAAGGAGAAGCGCCTGGTTACGACTGCGGTGGTGGTCATGGTGCCTCCTGGACGGGGTGAGCCGGAGCTCCGCCGGAGAGGACGGCGATCAGGTCTGCGAGCGCCATCCGCCCCATCGCGGCCGTCGCCTCGGAGGTGTGTGGCCCGATGTGCGGCGTCACGATCACGTCGTCGCGTCCGACCAGGGGGTGGCCGGGCGGTGGGGGCTCCTCGTCGAGGACGTCGAGCGCGGCGGCCCGGAGGGGCCCGTGGTCGAGTGCCCAGACGAGGGCTTCGGTCTCGACGAGCTCGCCCCGCGCCGTGTTGACGAGGGCGGCTCCCTCCTTCATCCGGGCGAGCAGTTTCCCGTCGACGATGCCCCTCGTCTCTGGTGTCAGAGGGGCATGCAGGGAGAGGAAGTCGGAGCTCGCGGCGAGCGTCTTCAGGTCGACGAGCTCGGCGGGCGCCCACCGCAGGAGTGGGTCGTGCGCGATCACGTGCATCCCGAGAGCCTTCGCCTTGAGCGCGACGAGCGAGCCGATCCGGCCGCAGCCGAGGAGCCCGAGCGTCTTGCCCGACAGCTCGACCCCGCGAAGCGCGGGCCACTCCCCGGCCAGCGCCCGGTCGCGCCCGGCGAGGACGGGGCGGGCGAGGGAGAAGAGGAATGCGACCGAGAGCTCGGCCACGGCGTTCGCGTTCGCGCCCGGCGTGGCGGTGACGGTCACCC
>DATIYE010000091.1:0-14619 GCA_035517795.1 Gaiellaceae bacterium
CGGAACCGGGTTCGATGAGGCGCTCGACGCAGCGCTCGAACGGGTTGAGCAGACCGGAGCTGCGTTCGTCCACGCCTTCGACGACGAGCTCGTGATCGCCGGCCAGGGGACGATCGGGCTCGAGCTCGCCGAACAGGTTCCGGATCTGGCCACGGTGCTGATCCCGGTCGGTGGCGGCGGCCTCGCTGCCGGGATCACGATCGCACTTCGCGCGCTGCGCCCCGATGTGAGGCTCGTCGGCGTCGAGGTTCGTCGCGACGGTCACACGATCGCCGACGGGATCGCCGTCAAGCAGCCCGGTGAACTGACGATGGAGATCCTGGGCCGGCTTCTCGACGACCTCGTCGTCGTCGACGACCGTGCGATCAGCGACGCGATCACGCTGCTGCTCGAGCGCTCGAAGCTCCTCGTCGAGGGTGCCGGGGCTGTCGGGGTTGCCGCGCAGCTGTCGGGTAAGGCAGGCGGCGGCGATAGTCCCGTCTGCTCGGTGGTCTCGGGGGGAAACATCGATCCGACGACGCTGATCTCCGTGCTTCGCCACGGCATGACGGTCGAGGGGCGCTATCTGGCGATGCGGACGCGGCTCGTCGACCGCCCGGGGGAGTTGATTCGCGTGTGCCAGTTGATTGCAGCCGAGCGCGGCAACATCGTCCAGATCGAGCACCGCCGTGAAGGCGTCCATCTCGATGTCGGCGATGTCGGCCTCGACCTCACCGTGGTCATGCGCAACGAGGAGCACTGTCTTCGCTTGATCACGGCGATGGAGGAGAACGGCTTCCCGGTGGAGCGGATGAGCTGATGAGTGTTGCCAGGGAGTTCTTCGAGACCCTTCCAGGCCGCGCCAGCCCGGAGCAGATCGACGGGGTCGATCGAGGGTATCTCTTCGACATCGCCGGTGAGGGGCGCTGGCTCGTCGAGGTACGCGGGGGGACGGTGACGGTGACCGAGAACCCGGACCTCGAGGGCGATGTCGAGTTCTCGATGACCGGCGAGACGTTTCAGCGGATCGACGCGCGGAAGCTGAACCCGATGGTCGCCTACATGACCGGGAAGCTGAAGGTGAAGGGCGACATCGGCGCGGCGATGGAGCTCCGGAATCTCCTCTCCTGAGCCGTATGCTCAACGTGTGATTCGAGGAGCCTTTGCCGCTGCCCTCACGCCGCTCTCCGAGGGTGGTGCGCGCCTCGACGAGGCGGCGCTCGCGCCGTACACGGCCTGGCTGGCCGACGGGGGTGTGGACGGCATCCTCGCCCTCGGAACGACCGGAGAGGGGATCCTGCTCAGCGTCGGTGAACGCCGCCGCGCGGCCGAGCTCTTCGTCGAGGCGGCCGCTGGCCGTCTGGCTGTCGCCGTGCACTGCGGGGCCCAGACGACCGCCGAGACCTCCGCTCTCGCCGCACACGCCGCCGAGGCGGGAGCCGACGCGGTGGCTGTGATCGGCCCGCCGTACTTCCCGCTCGACGAGCGCGCTCTCGAGACTCACTTCGCCACCGCTGCCGCGGCGTGCGCGCCGCTTCCGTTCTACGTCTACGAGTTCGCAGCCCGGAGCGGGTACGCGGTACCGGTGGCCGTCGTCGAGCGGCTCAGGGACCGATCGCCGAACCTGCGCGGCCTCAAGGTCTCCGACAGGCCGTGGGAGAACGTGGAGCCGTACCTCCTCGAGGGCCTCGACATCTTCATAGGCGCCGAGTCGCTCGTCGCGAGAGGGCTCGCCGTCGGAGCGGCCGGGACGGTGTCCGGGCTCGGCTCGGTGTTCCCGGAGGTCGTCGCGGCGCTTGTTCGCGAGCCGACGCAGGAGCGCTCCGAGGAGGCGGACCGCCTCCGCGCTGCGCTCGACCGCTTCCCGTTCCAGGCAGCAGCGAAGGTGGTTGCCGCCCGGAGAGGCGTGCCGATCGGCCCGGACGTCCGCGCACCTCTCCGGAAGCTGACCGACGCCGAGCTCCGGGGGCTCGAGCTGCCGTGATCCTGATCGCCGGAGCCGGCGCGACGGGTGCCGGTATCGCCTACCGGCTCGCCCTTCGAGGCGCCGAGAACGTCGTGCTCTGCGATCGCGGCGAGATCGCCTCGGGGTCGACCTCGCGAGCGATGGGAGGCGTCCGCCAGCAGTTCTCGACCGCGGCTGAGGTCATGCTCGCGCGCGAGAGCATCGCCTTCTTCGCGGAGCTCGGGCCTCCGTTCTTCCACCAAGTCGGCTACCTGTTCCTGGCGACCACCGAAGAAGGGCTCGCCGCACTCGAGGAGCGGCGCGAAGTCCAGACCGGTCTCGGGGTTCCGGTCGAGCGGATCGACCCGGCATTCGTGGCAGGGCTCGAGACGCGTGACGTCCTGGGCGCCACCTTCTGCGCCGAGGACGGTGTCGCCGACCCGCCCGCCGTCGCCCAGGAGCTCGTCCGCCGGGCGACGGAGCTTGGAGTCGAACTTCGCGAGCACACGCTCGCCGAGAGCCTGCTCGACGACGCCGACACCCTCGTGATCGCGTGCGGCCCCTGGTCTGCCGCGCTCGGTCGTCGGGTCGGTGTCGAGCTCCCCGTCCGGCCGCTCTGCCGGCAGCTCCTCGCGACCGAGCGGCTTCCCTCGCCACCGGCGATGCTTCCCATGGTCGTCGAGGCCGAGTCCGGCTTCCACTTCCGGCGCCGAGGCGACCGCCTGGTGCTCGCGATGGGAGATGCCGAGCCGCGGTGGGGCTTCGACACGACGGTGGACGAGTCGGTGTTCGCCGACCGGCTCGAGCGGCTCGCCAACCGCTTCCCGGCAGCCACCGGACTCCGGATCGCGGACGCGTGGGCCGGGCTGTACGACATGACACCCGATGCGCATCCGATTCTCGGGAGGGTCGCGGACGGCGTCCATGCCGCCTGCGGCTTCTCCGGGCACGGCTTCATGCAGTCACCGGCGGTCGCGCAGGCGATCGCCGAGGAGCTGCTCGACGGGGAGGCCTCGATCGACCTCTCGCCGTACCGTCTCGACCGCTTTGCCGACGGTTCGTCGTTTGCGGAGGCCGTCGTCCTCTAGATTAGAGCCGTGTGCTTCGAGCTCGACTCGATGCCGCCGATCCCGGTGATCGCCGGCGCCTCCGTCTCGCACGACGATCTCGAGCTTGTCGCCGCCGACGGAAACCAATTCGCCGCGTTCGAGGCCCGGCCCGACGGCGACGCCGCGGCCGGGATCGTGATCCTGCCCGACGTCCGCGGCCTCTACCGGTTCTACGAAGAGCTGGCACTCCGCTTCGCCGAGCGGGGCTTCGCCGCGGTTGCGATCGACTACTTCGGTCGCAGCGCGGGCGTGTCCAAGCGCGACGACGACTTTCGCTACATGGATCACGTCGCCCAGACGACCCCGGAGGGAATCCAGGCCGATGTCGGAGCGGCCGTGGCGCGGCTGAGGGCCGAAGGCCTCTCTTCGGTGTTCACGGTCGGCTTTTGCTTCGGGGGCCGCAACTCGTGGCTGTCGGCGGCGGGCGGTCACGGACTGGCGGGAGCCGTCGGGTTCTACGGCATGCCGGCCGAGCGGAACGGCGTGCCGGGCGCGACCCAACGCGCAGCCGAGCTCACGGCCCCGATCCTCGCGCTCCAGGCGGGCGACGACCAGAACATCACCGCCGAGCACAACGCAGCCTTCGAGGAGGCTCTCACCGCCGCCGGGGTCGAGCACGAGATCGTCGTCTACGCCGGGGCTCCGCACAGCTTCTTCGATCGCAAGCAGGCCGATTACGCCGATGCGTCCGACGACGCGTGGCAGCGCACGCTCAGGTTCATCGAGCGATACAGCATCGAGCGCCCCCCGCGTTAGCCGCGGGCTACGACTGGAATGGGTTCAGCACCAGCAGCGCCGATGCGTCCTGCAGCTGCTGGTAGTTGTACGAGTAGATCGCTGGGAGCGTCAGCTTGTCGATTGTCGCCTTCTCCTTGAGGTCGGGCGAGGTCGGCAGCGGGGGTGTCTTCAGCGGCAGGGTCTTGTCGAGCGGCTGGGACAGCTCCTTCTCGAGGTTCTGCTTCTGCAGGTAGAGGAGCGTTGAAGGATTCTGACCGGCGGGAGGCGGCATGAACGCCACGATCGACTGGATAGAAGGGACGAACTTGAAGGTGTAGAGCGCGACTTCGAGCGCCTCGCGGCGGACGAGTCGGCCGCGGGTCACGCTCGGCTGCCCCGTCGGGATCGAGCAGCCGGTGCCGCCGATGCCGCAGAGCTGGTCAGTCCACGTCTTGCCGGAGGGGATGATCTGGATGCCTGCGGTGCTCTTCGCGGCCTTCTTGACCGCGAGGTTCGAGACGGTGATCTTGTGAGTGCCGCTCGTCACCTGCGGCGGCCCCGCAACCACGGCGACGAGCTGCGCGCCCGACTTGTTGAGGTGGTACTCGCGGGCGACATGGTCGGCGATCTGAGTCGCCATCTGCGCGGTGGTGCCGTGGCTCGGCTTCCAGCTCGACCAGCCGCTCGACGACGACGACGAGCCGCCCGCGGCGGGTTTCACGACGAGCACGACGAACCCCGTGATCGCGGCGATCCCGATCAGCGCGAGCGCGGCGTACAGGAGCACGAAGCGAGTCTTGTACCGACGCGCCGGCTTCGCGAACGTGTCGGGAACAGGAGAGTCGACGGTTCGTTGCGGTGAATCGGCCTCGGTCATTCGCAATCGGTCCGGCGCTGGAAGATGATCAGACGTCGACCGTGGCTGACATGCCGGCGGCCTTGTCCCGGTCCCTATCGCGGTCGCGTGAGTCGTCCCTCGACCAGTTCATGAATTTCGGCCACGCTGCCTCGTCCGTCCAGTCGATCACCGGACGCTGGAACTGCTGGGAGTCCAGCAGATTGACGAGGTCGTCGCCGTAGATCTCCTTTTCCTCGAGAATCCTGTCGGCCACCGCCTGGACCTTGTCCTTGTTCTGAAGGATGAGGTTGTAGGCGATCACGAACGCCTCGCCGATGAACTGAGCGGCAAAGGCACGCTTCTTCGGGTCGCCGAGCGCCTCCCACCCGCTGGCGGAGCGGTTCATCAGTCGCGCGCCGATGTCCTCCAGGCGCTTCATGATCCTCTCGCGCGTCTGCTCCTCGGTCTCGTCGGCGAACGTCTTGCCGTTCAGATCGAGCGGGAGTGGGGACATGCCGGCCGCTCCGACCATTCCCGTGGCGGTCCACGTGGTCGTCTGCAAGTCACCCCCGACCCCGACCGAGTTCTCCCCGAAGAAGACGAGCTCAGCGGCCATGGCGCCGACGGCGTGGATGAGCTCGCCGAACATCCGGCTCTGGAAGGCGCCGAAGCGCTCCTCCTTCTCGAACGACTGGTGATGTCCGAGGCTCTGGCCGCGCATCTTGATCGAGAGCCGGCTCGACTCGACCTCGGGCACGTAGACATGAGCGGCAGCTGCGTGGCCTGCCTCGTGAACCGCAACAGCCTTTGCGTCGGTCTCGTTGTAGTTGACGTTGATCGCCGTCCCGGACTCGATCACGGTCATGGAGTCGACGAGGTGCTTCCATGTGAACGCGGGCAGACCTTCGTGATGCGCGTTCGTGAGCGCCATCGAGCAGATCTGGTCGATCATCGCCGGTGAATAGCCGCTCGTGATGCGGGCCATCTCGTCGCGCCGCTCCTCCTTGTCGAGGTCCGGATCGTGCGCGACCTTGTCCAGGTAGAGGTCGAAGATGTCCTTGCGATCCTCTTTCGTGGGCGTGCGGAACGTGATGTGCCGGCCCATGCGCCCGGGGCGGGTCAAGGCCGGGTCGAGGTTCTGCACGGGTACGTTCGTCGCGCCGATGAAGTAGATCTGCGAGCCGTTCGGCTTCGCGCGCGGGAAGCGCAGCGAGATCGTGCCGTTCTTCCTCGCGTTCCGGAAGGACTCGACGCCCAGATAGATGATCATGATCTCGATCGCAACTGCCAGCAGCCTCCAGACGATCCAGTGTCGGCCGCTGAGCCCGTACAGGATCGGGTTGCCGGTGATCGTGCCGAGCCCGTTCAGGAGCAGCAGCGACCCGGACAGCGCGGTGACCACTCCGAAGACCATCCCCC
The DNA here is from genome assembly GCA_035517795.1 of Gaiellaceae bacterium. GTDB lineage: Bacteria > Actinomycetota > Thermoleophilia > Gaiellales > Gaiellaceae > PALSA-600. The sequence goes on from DATIYE010000091.1 coordinate 6,008, forward strand.
AGGTCCTACCGAGGCGACGCGGCACGAAGTAGACCGCGTCGAGGATCGCATTCGTCTTGTTGGTCACCACCCGCCGGACGAACGGCGGGTTGTCGATGCCGTCCATGACGACCAGGAGCTGGTTGAGCGCGAGGCCGCCGCCCATGCCACCCAGGCCCGGGAACATGCCCTGATTGACGATGTTGCCGATCCTCTGAACGAACGGCGGGTACGGCGAGCGGCGCTCGGGTGCGCGCTGCGCGAACATGTAGTCGCGCCACGCGGCCGACTCGACGATCACATCGCCGCTCGGGTTGAGTGCGCCGTACGGCCCGTAGAACTCGTGCTGCCAGTGGTCGAGCGGGTTCATGGTCGAGCCGCCGCCGCCGGTCGCGCCGCCCAGCGACTGGCGCCGCATGCCGACCGCGTCGATCTCGTCGATGAAGACGATGCACTGGCCGCCCCACTTGCGGGCGAGCTTCTTCGCCTTGCGGGCGAGGAAGCGCACGATCACCGCATCGATGCCGATGAAGGTCTGCGCGAAGCCCGACCCGGGGATGGACACGAACGGCGAGTTGAACCCGGTGGCGATCGCCTTCGCCATCATCGTCTTCCCGGTCCCGGGAGCGCCGAGGAAGAGCAGTCCGCGTTCGCGTTTTCCGCCTGCGCTCTCGAAGACCTCGCCGGACTGCCACAGCGTGACGACGCGGCGGATCTCCTCCTTGGCCTCGGCCTGGCCGCGGACGTGGTCGAGCTTGACGCCCCACTCGGCGTCGCCGGGCTCGAAGCCGCGGATCTGCGAGATGCCCATCAGGAGCAATGGCCCCATGAAGATGAAGAAGTTGGCGAAGAACAGGAAGAAGATCTGGAACGCGTATACGAGCGCCGTGGGGCTGTGGACCAGCGTGTGCAGCTTCGTGTAGAGCGCGGTCGAGGTGCCGAGCCAGGAGAGGTTCGAGCCGGGCTTGGCCGTCATCACCTGGATCGCGTAGACGAGGGTGATCGCTCCCCCGACGATCAGCACGATCTTCAGGAAGAAACGCCACGTCCACGCGCGGCGCCGGTTCGTGATGTCCTCCTCGCGCATGCGCGCGTCATCGGTTCCGAAGAGGCTCGGCCACGGGATCACGCGGCGGACGAGCACGTCGACCAGCCCGCGGAAGGCCACGATCGCGAGGAACGTCACGAGGAGCGACTTGCCGACGCTCCAGCCGTTGTGGTGGTGGAACCAGAAGAACGCGACCGGGCTCGTCATGATCGCGACGAACGTCGCGGCGCGCGTGAGCCGGCGGAGCTCTCTGGAGAGAACTGCGTGGGACTCGGTGAGGGCTGTACCGGTGCTTGGGAGCGGAGCAGAGACGGTCGCCATTCCCAGTACAGTAGCGGCGATCGCGGCGGGCCCGCCAGGGGCGGCCGACCCACCTCTTAGGAAGTTCTAAGCCGTTTTCGTTGCAGACGAGGTGCTACGCAGACAGAGCCGATGAGTCGATCCGGAATCGTGTCGAGTGCGTGCCTGGTCGCTGCCTCCGTTGCGGCCGTCCTCGCCGGACATCCGTCCCGCATGGCGGCGGCGGTCAACGCGCGCGCGGCCCTCTCGGCCCACGCCGACCTCAGCTCGAACTGGGCCGGATACGTCGCCATCGGGTTCGGCTCGACGGCCAGTACCGCAAGCTCGGCCATGAGCTTCACCGACGTCACGGGTCAGTGGGTGCAGCCGAAGGCGAGTTGCGCGGCGGGGACGCCGACCTCGGTTGCGGTCTGGGTCGGGCTCGGCGGCTACAGCGAGAGCTCTCAGGAGCTCGAGCAGGCCGGGACCTCGGCCGACTGCAGTGCTGACGGGCTGGCGAGCTACTACATCTGGTATGAGCTCGTGCCGTCGAATTCGATCAATCTGAAGCTGAAGATCCGGCCGGGAGACACGATCGCCGCGGTCGTCAAGATCAGCGGCTCGGATGTGCTCGTGCAGGTCACGGACCGCACGCGGAAGACACGCTTCACCAAGCACCTGCGAATGGCCTCGCCCGACCTGACCTCCGCGGAATGGATCGTCGAGGCCCCGTCGCAGTGCGGCTCGGATGGATTGTGCAGCCAGATCCCGCTGACGAACTTCCATTCGGTCGTGTTCACGCGGTCGTTCGCGATCGGCAACAACGTTCCGGGTGCGATCTCGAGCCCGACCTGGACGTCGACCGCGCTTCAGCTCGTTCCGCGCGCTTCCCGGTTCTTCGGCGACCCGAACCAGCCCGCGACCTTGGGCGGCGCAGGGGCGGCGCCTTCGGCTCTCTCCCAGGACGGCAGCGGCTTCACCGCCACCTGGCAGGCGAATCCGTTCGCCGGGGGCGGGTAAGCGGCGCCGATCGCTAGCCGAGGGCGGCGGCGACGTTGGCGGCGGTCTGCGAGAGCGAGGGGCCGGTAACGCCGGATCTCGGCGGCTGCTCGCACGCGACGACCGCGGTGTTGTGGGGCGTGCCGGTGATCGCGGTGTCCTTGGAGTGAGACCCACGTCTGCTCGCGGCCTGGCAGGTCCGGTTCTTCGTGGACGACTTGGTCGTGTCGACGGTCGCCGTGCCGATGCGCAAGAGATTGGCGACCCCGAAGCCGCTCAGCGCCCCCGCCGGCGCAGCCGATGCCAGCGCGAGTGCGCTCAAAACCACCAGGAGCGACAGCTTCATCGCATTCCCAGTGTACGCCGCGCCGCCCGAGATCGCCGCGGCTCACGCACCAGCGAGCAGACGCCGCACCTGCGCGACCTGGGGCAGGCTCTCCTTGCGTTCGTAGAGGGCGAGGGCCTCACGCCGGCGCGCTTCGGCGTCGAGATGCTCTCCGCGCACCTCGAGCACATAGGCGAGTGCGAGCAAGGCGTCGGCGCGCAGGATGAGGTAGTCCGTCCCCGCCGCGATCGCGAGGCCCTCCCGGCCGAGGCGCTCTGCCTCCTCGAGCTCGCCCCGCCGGACGAGGATCTGCGCGCGTGCCGCTCGCCAGCGCACCTGCGGGTCGACGTCGTCGGGTGCGGCGAGCTCGGCAGCCTCAGCGAGGATCTCGGCGGCCTCGTCGTCACGGCCCAGCCGTTGCAGCGTGTCGCCCAGCATCGTCCCGATCGTCGTCCGGAAGCCTGCCTCGCCGATCTCGCCCAGCCGGTCGTAGCCGTCGCGAAGCTCGCGCTCGGCGGCCTCGAGATCGCCGGCGACGAGCTCGAGACCGCCGGAGTTGATCGTGAAGACCGCGCGGATGACCCACATCCCGAGCTCCTCCGAGAGCCGGTGCAGCTCTCGGATGTGGGCGCGGCCACCCTCGAAGTCGCCGGCGCAGCAGTCTGCGTAGGCGGCCTCGGAATGCCACCAGATCCGGTTGTAGATCGTTCCGCTGAGCTCCGGCGGGTTCGCTTCGAGCGAGGCTCGCAGCTCGTTTGCCGGGGCCGGGCCGAAGGTCTTCGTCGCCCACCACCAGTTGAGGCATTCCTGGGCCCGGGGCAGGTCGCCGATGCGGAGCGCCAGCTCGAGCGCCCGCTGAAGCGTCTCCTCTCCATCTCGGGCATGCCCGCTCCAGAACTGATGGCGTCCCAGGAGGTCGAGGACGGAGGCGAGCGGCTCGTCCGCTCCGTGGCGTTCAAGCACCGATAGCGCCTCGTCCGCCAGCTCCTGGACCCGCTCGCTGGTGGCCGACGGCTCGCCGAGGTTGGTAGCCACGTGCTCTCGCCACACGACGGCGACGGCCCGGGCCACCTCGTCGCCGCTCGCGCTCGCCCGCTCGATCGCCTCATCGAGGAGGCGTGCGGCCTCCGCGAGCTCGCCGCTGACGGTGAGCGCCTCGGCGAGCTCGGGGATGTTCGCACCTCGGCGCCCCGGGTCGAGCTCGGCGGCGCGGGCGAGCAATCGGGCGGCGGCATGGTGGTCGCCGCGGAAGCGCGCCCGCCGGCCTCCGTTCTCGAGGAGCGCGGCGGCGCGTCCGGCAAGGAGCTCCGCCTCCGCGTCGACGGGGCCGAGCTCGGCGAGGTAGCGGTACGCCTGCTCGAGGTGGTAGCCGACGATCTCGTCGCGCTCGACGAGGTCGCCTCCGCGCTCCTCGAGCCACGCGGCGAACCGCTCGTGCAGATCGGCACGAGTTGTCTTGGGAAGTGCGTCGTACGCGGCGTCCCGGATCAGCAGGTGACGGAACCGGTATGCGTCCTCGGATGGGAGCTGGGGCCGGTCGGGTCGGACGAGGTCCTTGCGCACGAGGCCCACGAGCCGTCCGACCACGGGTCCGGGGTTCTCGACGAGCGTCTCGACCGCGCCGCGGTGGAAGAGCTGGCCCTCGACCGAGCCGCGCTCGAGCACTTCGCGCTCGCTCGTGTCGAGCGCCTCGAGGCGGGCGGTGAGGAGCGCTTTGATCGTCGCCGGCACCTCGATCTCCCGGTCGCCGGAGTCGAGCGCCATCGCGACCATCTCCTCGAGGAAGAGCGGGTTGCCCTCAGCCGCCGAGCGGACGCGTGCGGCGAGCTCGGGGTCGAGGTCGGCGGTTCCCGAGAGCCGGAAGATCAGCTCGTCGGTCTCGGGGCCGTCGAGCGGCTCGAGGGTCATCCTGGTCACATTCGGCTTGCCGCTGCTCCAGTCGGGGCGGCTGTCGAGCAGCTCTGGCCGGGCGAGGCAGAGTAGAAGGATCGGCGCGTCGTGCGAGAGGTCGGAGGTGTGCTCGACGAGGTCGAGAAAGGCGGGCTCGCCCCAGTGGATGTCATCGAGCACCGCGACGAGCGGACGGTCGGTCGCAGCGGTCTCGAGCAGCTTTCGGGTCGCCCAGACGATCTCCCCGGGTGTCGCTGCCTGTCCCTCGCCGAGCAGGGCGCCGAGCCCGGCCGCAGCAGGGGAATCGGGAGCGCGGAGGGGCTCGGCGACGTCAGGGAGCTGCTTGACGAGCTCGACCACAGGCCAGTAGGTCACCCCCTCGCCGTACGAGAGGCAGCGTCCGGTGACAACCCTGGCCTCGAGCCCGACCAGGAACTCGCGAGTCAGGCGCGACTTGCCGACGCCCGCGGCACCGATGACCGTGACGAGCTCGCAGCCATGGCGTGTCACAGCGCGCTCGAACGCAGCGTGCAACAGCTCGAGCTCACGTGACCGGCCCACCATCGGCGCATCGAGATCACGAGCATGGCCCGGAGCGTCGACCTCGATAGCGACGAGCCGGAACGCGGCCACCGGATCTCTCTTTCCCTTCAGCTCGAGCGGCTCGAGCTCCTCGACCCTCACCGCGTCGCGCGCCAGAGCGACGGTCTCGGCGCTGAGCAGGATCTCACCGGGCGCCGCAGCGCTCTGCAGCCGCGCCGCGAGATTGACGGCGTCACCGGTCGCGAGCCGTTCCTCCGTCCCGGTGACGACCTCGCCCGTGGTGATCCCGATCCGGAGCTCCAGGGCGGCTCCGAAGTCTCTCGAGAGCCCCTCGTTCAGCTGCTGGAGCCCGCCCCGCAGCTCTGCCGCCGCACGGACCGCACGAACGGCGTCGTCCTCGTGCACGACAGGTACCCCGAAGACCGCCATCACCGCGTCACCGATGAACTTCTCGACCGTCCCGCCGTGGCGCTCGACCGCCGCCCGCGACTCCTCGAAGTAGCGCGCAAGGAGGCGCCGGAAGCTCTCGGGATCGAGCCGCTCCCCGAGTTCGGTCGAGCCGGTGACGTCGCAGAAGAGGACCGTCACCGTCTTGCGCACCTCGCGCGTCGCCGGTGCCGCGAGGGCGGCACCGCAGGCGTCGCAGAAACGGGCACCGTCCCGGTTCTGCGCACCGCAGGCGACGCAGGAAGTCATCGCGCGCAGGCTATCGCCGGCCGATCGAAGACCGCTGCACGGCGGCCCCGAGTTCACGAAGACGGTGAAGCCGCCGCCGCCGATCGTGGCGAGCAAGTGGTCGGTGACGGCAAAGGCCTCTTCGTCAGCACCTGCACCAACGCCCGCAGCGACGTCTTGCCCAGGCTCGGCTGACAGCGCTCACCCGATCGAGTGATTGCAGACAAAAGTCTGCACGCCGTTCATGTTCATGTGAGCACCGCATCGATCCACGAAACGCCCACCCAGATCTTCGACCGCACCCGCCTGCTGATCGACCTCGACGAGGCGACCGATCCGTCCAGTCCGCCGAGCGTGTTCGTCGTTGTCGGCCTGCGGTGCGTCGGTGACGTCGACGACCTGGTCGTCGAGCTTCGAGACAGGTTCGCCGCCGCCGTCGGCCCGCTCGGAGCCACCTACACGACCCGTGGAACCGAGCTGTGCGCGATTATCGAGCGGAGCGACGGGCTCGGGGCGGTGCTCGACACGATCCGGCGAGACCTCGAGACGGCCGCGGGCGCGCACGTTGGCGTCGCCTCGGGGATGGCCGAGCTACCAAGCGAGGCGTGCGATGCGATCGCGGCGCTCGCGCTCGCCGACCAACGCTTGACAGCAGTGTACGGCTCGATTCGCTTCGACTGACTCGGTGGCTGAGGCGACGTCTTACTTGGCGGACCGGGCCAGATGGGCGGCCGACTTCACGCACCTTCGGCCGCCCATCTCAGATCAGGATGAGATCCCCCTGAAGGGGGAGGCTTAATGTGTCTCATGCTCCCGATATGAGTGAGCGAAAGGGGGGACACGCATGAACCGGTTGCAAGACAAGCTCATGCTCGGCTTCGCGTTTGCACTTCACGGGATCTCCCCGGAGACCGTCGAGCGCGAGGAGGGACAGACCCTCGCCGAATATGCGCTGATCCTGGCGCTGATCGCCGTCGCCGTCGTCGGCGCCGTAGTTTTTCTCGGCGGCAATATCTCGGGCATCTTCAACAGCGTCAGCTCGCAGATCTAGAGCGCCGACGCGCGTGCTGCACGCGGACGGCAGCTACCCATCCTGCTGCCACGATCGGCTCACTCGCCGCTTCGCGGATTCAACCGCGCGTAACCCAGCTCATGCTGAGCAGAGAGTCCCGGTTGCCCCTCCCTCCGTCCCGGGGGGAGATGCAACTCACGCTCGAGATCGTGAAGGTTCGCGAGAGGGACGACCCGTCACGCTCGTCGTGAAACTGCCGAATAGGACCCTAGGCTGCGCCGAGGGCCGGATAGGGGGTTGGGGAAGCGGCCCTCGGCCGCAGCCATAGACGGCCAACAGACGACGGTCGTCGCGCTCGGGCCGTCGAGGATCGGGCTCTCTGCGGCGTTCCTGTCAGCGCGTCACGCATGTCAGCCCTGGAATCAAGTCGTACGGAGTCGACAGGCGGACGCCGACCAGAGGGGAGCCCTCCCGCCTGGCGGCATCGGGCTAGCTCGCTCGGTTCCTCGATGGAAGTCCCACTTCCGTGCGCTCGGTCGTGGCTGGGACGGCCCGGAGCGTGGACACGGTCCAGTCAACGATCACGGCGATCAGGTCCGGATCGACCGGACGGCGGAGCTCCTTCCAGTATGCGAGCACCGACGGGCGGCCTGGTTGACGGCGGAGGGTATGGGTGATGTCAGGTGGTCGCGAGATCGTGATCGGCCCGGCAACTGCTGCCCGTATCGCGTCGAGTTGGTCGGGGTCGATCTGGAGATCCTTCTCGCCGGTCACGGCAAGGACGGGGACGCGGCAGCGTGCGAGGTCGACGGCGGGGTCGTAGGCCAGGAACTCGCGTTGCCAGCGCGCGTTGGTCCGCCGCAGACCGACGCGGGCGACGTCTCCGGTCGTGGCGTTCACCCTCGCCTGCGAACTCGCGACCCGCTTGTCGAGGTCAATCCGCATCATCCGCACGAGCGTAGGGATCGGCGGCGGCAGCGTCGGGATGATCCGTTGCGCTTGGAGACGTCCAACCTCGGTTCCGGGAACTGCGCTGCCGGCGAGCAAGACGAGTGCGGCAAGCGGCTCGCCACGCCCGATCAGAGCCGCCGCCGTAAACGCGCCCTCACTGTGTCCGACCGCCGCGATCCGTGCCGGGTCGGCCTCGGGCCTCGCTGCCAGGAAGGAGCGCGCGGCCGCAGCATCGTCGACCGCGTCGAAGAACCCGGCCCTACGCCAATCACCGCCTCCGCTCGCACCCACACCTCGTTTGTCGTAACGCAGTGACGCGACGCCGCCGACTGCCAGCGCGTGCGCGAGTTGCCGCGTCGCGTCGACTCGCAGTAATCCCCAGTTCTCGTTCCTGTCGACCGGACCGGAGCCGACGAGTAGCAATGCCGCCGGCATCGGAGCGCCGTCCGCGACGGGAAGTGTCAACGTGCCTTCGAAACGCAGCTCACCAGAGTCAAACGAGACCTCTCGCTCGATCCACCCCACCGGGGCCGCAGCGGTTGCCGCCCCGCGCGCGCCGGTTGATTCTTGCTCAGTGCCGACAGCCATCCGAACCACCTTCCGCACCCGTGAACGCTTTCGAATCGAAGCTACGTGACCTCGAGCGAACAAGCATCGGCGCGGATACCGATGCGCCTGCACGGAACTACCCGCAGGAAGTCCAGCACACGGCCTCGCCTCCGTACTCCGCCATCCCTCAGGGTGCAAGTCGGATAGGGGGCCGGGTAAGCGAAGAGCACGCGTCCAGGTGTGCGGCGCGGGAAGATTACGTTCGAGATGAGCCTTGCGCCGGGATCGTCGATCGATCGACGCGAATCTGCCGGGTGGCGCGGTGTCCATCGGTTCGCCGCGCGGTGGTTGCCCGGAGAGGA
>DATIYE010000092.1:0-6991 GCA_035517795.1 Gaiellaceae bacterium
CGGCTCGGCCGCACCGACCGTGGTCAGGCCGGAGGAGCCCGAGGCATTCGGCGCTTCCGTTGTCCCGTGGAACGATCCCGACGACGCTGTCGCCGGCGAGGCGCTGTACGAGTTCGGCCGTCTGGCCGCTTCGGCGGCGCAGCCGATCGACGACCCGCGCGGCAGCGCCGCCTACCGCCGTCACGTCGTGGAGATCCTCGCCCGCCGTGCCCTCGGCTGGGCGGTCGCCGACCGGAGGGCCGCCTGATGCAGCTCTCGCCGACCGTGAACGGCGTCCGCCGGGAGCTGACCGCATCCCCCGGCAGCAGCTTGCTCTCCCTGCTGCGCGACGGCCTCGGGCTGGTCGGAGCCAAGAACGCTTGCGAGCAGGGCGAGTGCGGTTCGTGCTCGGTCTGGCTCGACGGTGAGATCGTCTGCGCCTGCCTCGTCCCGGCCGTGCAGGCGGACGGACGAGCGGTGCGAACGGTCGAGTCGCTCGCAGAGGGAGAGACGCTCCATCCCGTGCAGGCCGCGTTCGTCGAGGTGGGCGCAGTGCAGTGCGGCTTCTGCACCCCCGGCATGGTCGTCTCGACGGTCGACCTGCTCGAGCGCGATGCCGCACCCGGCGACCAGGCGATCGAGGAGGCGCTCGCCGGCAACCTCTGCCGCTGCACGGGCTACCAGAAGATCCTCGAGGCCGTCAGGCTCGCATCGTCGGGGGCCCGGCCGTGAGCACGCGCGTCACTCCTCACGGCCGGCTCGGCGACAGCGTCCGGCGGATCGACGGAGTCCCGAAGGTCACCGGCTCGTTTGCGTACGGCAGCGATCTGAGTGCGGACGGGATGCTCTGGGGAGTCGCGGTGCGCAGTCCACACGCCTCGGCGCGGATCCGCTCGATCGACATGTACTCCGCGTGCCGGCTCTCGGGCGTGGCCGCAGTCCTCATCGCCGACGATCTTCCAGGCCGCAGGACCTTCGGGCTCGAGATCTCCGACCAGCCCGTTCTCGCCGACGGCGTCGTTCGCTACGAAGGCGAGCCGGTCGCGCTGGTCGCGGCCGAGAGCCGGGAGCTCGCCCGCGAGGCCGCCGCACTGGTCAAGGTCGCCTACGAGCCAATGCCTGCCGTCACGGACATGGAGGCCGCGCTGCAAACGGATTCCCCCCTGGTGCACGAGTTCGGGAACGTTCTCCGGCACGTGCACATCGCTCACGGCGACGTTGACGGAGCCGAGCCGGAGGTCTGGGTGCAGGGCTATTACGAGACCGAGATGCAGGATCAGGCGGCGCTCGGCCCCGAGGCGGGTCTCGCGGTCCCGGCGGCCGACGGCGGCGTCGACCTGTACGTCGCCACCCAGTGGCTGCACATGGATCGCAGCCAGATCGCGCCCTGCCTCGGCCTGCCCGAGGAGCTCGTCCGAATCACGCTCGCAGGCGTCGGCGGCTCGTTCGGATCGCGCGAAGACATACACATGCACATCCACGCCTGCCTGCTCGCCCTCCGCACCGGACGGCCCGTGAAGATCTCGTACGGCCGTGAAGAGTCGTTTCACGGCCACGTCCACCGCCATCCCTCGCGCACCTGGATCCGCTACGGCGCGACCCTCCACGGTCGACTGGTCGCGGCGGACGTCAGGCTTCTGCTCGACGGCGGCGCCTACGCGTCGTCGTCACCGGCGGTGATCGCGAATGCCTCGACCTTCGCCGCCGGGCCCTACGAGATCCCGAACGTCCGGATCGAGGGCACGGTCGTGTACACGAACAACCCACCATGCGGTGCCATGCGAGGGTTCGGCGCCCCTCAGGTGTGCTTCGCCTACGAATCGGCGATGGACGAACTCGCACAACAACTCGGGCTCGACCCGGTCGAGCTGCGGCTCCGCAATGCGCTCGGCCCGGGCGCGGTGCTCCCGACGGGACAGGTGCTCGGAGAGAGCACGCCGGTACGCGAGGTGATCGAGCGGTGCGCCTCGATCCCCCTCCCGATTGCACCCGAGCACATCCGTCTGCCCGGCGGTTCCGGCCACGTGAGCCGGGGCGAAGGACTCGCACGCGGCGTCGGATTCGCTGTCGGCTTCAAGAACATCGCCTACAGCGAGGGCTTCGACGACGCAGCCGAGGCGACGGTGACTCTCGGCGAGGGCCCGGACGGACCGGTGGCCGGCGTTCACACCGCGGCAGTCGACTTCGGTCAGGGTCTCTACACGGTGTTGACACAGATCGTCCGCAGCGAGCTCGGGGTGGAGGACGTCGTCGTCCACCCCGCCGACACGCAGCTGGGGTCGGCGGGATCGACGTCGGCATCCCGTCAGACCACCATGGCCGGGGGAGCCGTCAAGGCGGCCTGCCGGCTCGTCCGCGACGAACTGCGCGCACGCGCCGGCGACCTCTCCCTCGGGCCGATCTCGTGCACCGCCGAGTACCACCACCGCCCGACCGATCGATTCGATGCCGAGGGACAGGGCGACATCCACGTCACCTTCGCTTTCGTCGCCGAGCGCGCCGTCGTCGATGTCGACACCGAGCTCGGCCTCGCGCGTGTTGTGCAGGTCGCGGTGGCCGAGGACGTCGGGCGCCTCGTCAATCCCCAGGGCGCCGAGGGGCAGGTCGAGGGCGGGGTCGCCATGGGCGTCGGCTTCGCCCTCATGGAGCACGTCCAGCTCGAGGAAGGCATCGTGCTCAACCCGTCGTTCACCGACTACCTGATCCCGACCGCGCTCGACGTCCCGCACGTCGTCACCGAGTTCGTCGAGGTGCCGGAACCCGGCGCGCCGTTCGGCGTCAAGGGCATCGGCGAGGTCGCGACGGTGGCGGCGACGCCTGCCGTGATCGCCGCCCTCCGCGACGCGACCGGGTACCACCTGAACCGCGCGCCGGTGTCGCCCGACGAGCTCGTGGGCATCCGCCTACCCGTCATCTCGGACAAACCGGCTCCGGTACCCGACGTCCCGACCCAGCAACCGATTCCCGAGTTCCTCGGCATCGGACTCGGGCAGCAGGAACTCATGAAAGGAAAGGAACGATGACCACCACTGTTCAGGTCGACCGGAGCACGCTCACCGGTCGCGACTACATCGAGACCGCCGACTGGTCGATCCCCGAGATCGAGGTCGCACTCGCGGTCTCCGCGGAGCTCAAGTCGGCGTTCAAGGCCGGACGGGCACACCACCTTCTGGCCGACAAGACGCTCTTCATGCTCTTTCTCGACAAGTCCACACGGACGCGGAACGCATTCGAGTCCGGGATGACCCAGCTCGGCGGGCACGCAATCTACCTCGACGCAGAGAAGACCCAGGTGGCTCACGGCGAGAGCCCCAAGGATATGGGGATCATCCTCTCCGGGTACGGTCACGGCCTCGCGATCAGACACGACCTCGCTCCCTACGAGGGCAACGCGTGGATGCGAGAGATCGCGCGCTGGGCAGAGGTTCCGGTGATCAACCTGCAGTGCGACGTCGACCACCCGACGCAGACACTGGCCGACCTGATGACGCTTCGCGAGACTCTCGGAGACGACCTGCGCGGTCTGCGTGTCGCCGTCTCGTGGGCCTACGCGCCCTCGTACGCCAAGCCGATGTCGGTGCCGCAAGGCCTCGCAATGCTGCTCCCGCGCTTCGGCATCGACGTCGTCGTCGCCCATCCGCCCGGATTCGAGCTGATGCCCGAGGCGATCGAGAAGGCCGCCGCAGGCGCCGAGGAAGGAGGCGGATCGGTCACGTATGTCAGCGATATGGACGAGGCGTTCGCCGAGGCCGACGTCGTCTATCCGAAGTCCTGGGGCAGCCTGCAGGCCTTCAGCGACGAGGCTGCCGGCCTCGCGCACGCGCGGATGTTCGAGGACTGGATCTGCGACAGCCGCCGCATGGCCCTCGCGAAGTCCGACGCGCTCTACATGCACTGCCTGCCCGCCGACCGTGGCCACGAGGTGACCGACGAGGTGATCGACGGCCCGCAGTCGGTCGTCTATCCGGAGGCGGAGAACCGCATGCACACCGGCAAGGCGCTGTGCGCCCTGACCATGGGCGGATTCGCCTAGACCGACCAGTCCCCGGCCATGTCTCGATGGGGCATGGCCGGGAGTTCCTGCCCGCGTGATCTAGCCGGCCGTGATCGTCGTCCCCGCCGACCCCGCAAGGATGGCGGCAGCCTCCTCGAGCGCGCCGATGGCGGCGACACCCCCGGTCGACTCGACGAACCGGCAAGCCGCCTCGACCTTCGGCCCCATCGAGCCCGCGGCGAACTCGGACCTCCGCAAAGCCTCGGCGGTGGAGTGCCGGATCGGCCTGGGATCCTCGCCGCCCCAACCGGACATCACCGCAGAGACGTCGGTGAGCATGAGGAGCACGTCGGCTTCAAGGCTGCGGGCGAGAAGTTCCGCAGCAAGATCCTTGTCGATCACCGCCTCGACCCCGCGGAGGATCCCTCCCTCGTCGACCGACACCGGGATGCCGCCGCCGCCCGAGCAGACGACGAGGGCGCCGGAGTCGACGAGCGTCCGGATGGCACCGAGCTCGACGATCCGCAGCGGCCGGGGCGACGCGACCACGCGCCGGAAGTGCTGGTTGTCGGGCGCGATCGACCAGCCGAGCTCGTCCGCAAGCCTTCGGGCCTGCTCCTCGGTGTAGATCGCACCGATCGGCTTCGAAGGCGCGGCGAAGGCAGGATCCCCGGGATCGACGACAACCTGCGTGAGCACCGTGACGACATTCCGGCCGGGGAGCCGGTTCTCGAGCTCCTGCTCGAGGACGTAGCCGATCATCCCCTCGCTCTCGGCGCCGAGCACGTCGAGGGGATAGGGCGGCACCTCCGAGTACGCGGAAGCCTGAAGAGCGAGCAATCCGACCTGCGGCCCGTTTCCGTGCGTCAGCACGAGCTCGTACTCGCGCGCCAGCTCGGCGACTGCCGCCATCGCGTCGCCTGCATGACCTCGCTGTACGGCCGCCGTCGGCGGCTCCCCACGCTGAAGCAGGGCGTTCCCACCAAGCGCAACCACGAGCCTCTTCCTCGCGCGCGCACCGTTGGATCCGGACTTGCTCATCAGTGCTCCTCCTCTCTCCCGCGAGCCGTGTCGGGCTTCTCGCCTGCCATTCGCAGGCCGATCTCGGCAATGCTCTCCCGATCGCCCACCTCGGACAGTTCGCCCTCGTACATGACGAGGACCCGGTCGTTCAGCGCGAGGATCTCGTCGAGGTCCTCGCTGAGGAGCAGGACACCGGCTCCCTGGTCGGCAGCCTCGAGCAGCCGCGAGTGGACCATCTGGACGGCGGCCACGTCGAGCCCGCGGGTCGGGGAGGCGGCGACCAGCACCTTCACGGACTCGCTGAGCTCCCGGGCGAGCACGAGCTTCTGGAGGTTGCCGCCCGACAGATGCTCGGCTTCGGTCGCAGGGCCGGGAGCCTTGATGCCGTAGGCGCGGATTGCATCCGCTGCGCGTTCGCGCATGCGACCGAGTCTGAGGAACGGCCCGCGGGATGTGTCCCGATAGGTTCGGAGCTCGAGATTCATCGCGATCGAGAGGCTCGGCGCCACGCCGGTCCCCAGCCGGTCCTCCGGCACGAACCGGACGCCCGCGTCGAATGCGCTCCGAGTGTCACCGCTTTCAAGCCTCGCGCCGTCGACGGCGACCGACCCGCGGACGTAGGGCCGCAGGCCCGCGATCGCCTCGCTCAGCTCCCGCTGGCCGTTACCGGACACCCCGGCAACCGCGACCATCTCGCCCGGGGCGATCGAGAACGAGACCCCTCGCACGGCCGGTAGCCCGCGGTCTCCCTGCACCCAGAGCCCGTCGATCTCGAGCACGGGCGCCCGCCCGCTGCCGGCGCGCCGTCCCGAGCGGGAGATCAGCTCCACGTCGTGGCCGACCATCGCGGCGGCGAGCGATGCCGGCGACGCCTCGGCCGTCGCGATCGTCTCCATCCGGCGGCCGGCGCGAAGCACGGTGACGCGATCCGAGACCGCCATCACCTCGTGCAGCTTGTGGGAGATGAACACCACGGTACGGCCCTCGCCCGCCATCTCGCGGAGCGTCACGAACAGGGTCTCGGCCTCCTCCGGCGTGAGCACGGCGGTGGGCTCGTCCAGGATCAGGACCCGCGCGTCCTGGTAGAGCGCCTTGAGGATCTCCACCCGCTGGCGCTCTCCGACCGACAGCTGCCAGATGTGAGCGTGGGGCTCGACGGGAAGCCGGTAGCGCTCCCCGAGCTCGCGGACCTGATCCTCCACCGCAGAAGGGTCGACGACGAGCTTGCTGCCCGCGCCGATCGTGTCGCCCAGGATGATGTTCTCGGCGACCGTGAACCGCTCGACCAGCCGGAACTGCTGGTGCACCATGCACACCCCGGCGTCGATCGCCTGTCGCGGGACGTTGAACTGGACCGGCTCGCCGTAGAGGAAGATCTCACCCTCGTCAGCGCGGTAGAGCCCCGTGAGGACATGCGAGAGCGTCGTCTTCCCGGCCCCGTTCTCGCCGAGCAGAGCGTGCACCTCGCCCCGCTCCGCGTCGAAGTCGACGTGGTCGAGGGCGAGGACGCCTGGAAAGCGCTTGGTGATCCCGAGCATGACGAGCGCCGGCGTAGTCGACGCCCCGAGCGTGACGGGCTCGACGCCCGGACGCGCATTCGAAGTTCCGGTGGTCATGGGACTGTGCAGGCAGCGTCGCGCAGGGAAACCTCGCGAGCATCGGGAGAACGCCGTGGTGCTCTACGGGAAACCACGCACCGCCCGCAACAAGTGGGCCGAGGCCCGAAGACGGCCTCGGCCCAGCTGCGACCTCTACCCCTTGGCGCTGCCGATCACGCCTTTGACCAGCCAGTTCATGCCGTAGAGGCTGTTGGTGCCGCCCTTCAGGACCTGCATGCGCACGCCCTTGGCGACGCGGAGCTTGCCGCTCTGGTCATACAAAGGCCCCGTGAACTCGTAGAACTTGCCGCTCTGGATCATCGCCTTGTACCTGGCGATCAGCGCCTTGGTCTTGGCGCTCACACCCGGCCCGTACTTGGCAAGGCCGGTGAAGCCG
>DATIYE010000093.1:0-30212 GCA_035517795.1 Gaiellaceae bacterium
TTAAGGCGCCGTTGAGAGGCCGCGTTCGACGCTCGCGGTGACGGTGCCTCCCCGAGGTTCCTGACCCACGTGCCTCTTCTCGCTTGAAGCCCCCGGAGGACGTGGCTATAGTGCAACGTCTTTGTCATGACGATGTTCCGCATCGTTCACCTCCAGGAGGGAGTAGCAATGCGAAGGCTTGGGCAATTCTCGGTCATCGGAACGGTGATCGCCTTGTTCCTACTGACGACAGTTGCCGCGTCGGCTAGCCACTCGCGGCTGGCTGTCTCGATTCCCGCGTTCACACCACTCCAGTCCTCAGCCCCCTCTGGTGGAAACTGGATCTCCGAAGACGGGAACGTCCAGGCGTGGCGGTACAGCGCTCTCACGCAGATCAACAAGACAAACGGCGGCAGCCTGACTCAGGCATGGTCGCAGACGTTCCCGGCGCCGGCCTCGCCGGAGGCACAGGGGAGCGGAAACGCGAACCCCATCGCGTACAACGGGATCCTCTACCAGGAGGACAAGTGGGGCCGGGTCTTCGCCGTCGACGGAGCGAGCGGGAAGATCCTCTGGTCGTTCGATCCCAAGGTCCCGCTCAACGCCGTGATCTCCGGCTTCGACTACCGCGCGATCGGGATGGGCGACGGCATGGTGTTCACCGCGGATCTCGGCACGGTCTACGCGCTCGACGCGACCACCGGGCAGCAGGTCTGGGCAACGCAGGTCGCTGATCCGAACGGCGGCGGCGGCATCGACGCGGCGCCGATCTACTACAACGGCGCCGTGTACGACGGGACCACGGGCGGTGACGTGGGAGGCCCGTGCATCGCCTTCTCGCTCGACGCCAAGACCGGGAAGATCAACTGGTACTACAACAACATCCCGTCGAACGCCTCCCAGCCGGGCTGGAACACCTGGCCCACCCATCGCGCGTTCTACGGCGGCGGGGCGGTCTGGGACCCGCCGGCGATCAGCCCCACGACCGGGCTGGTCTACTTCGGCGTCGGCAACCCGGTGCCCTACGTCGGCTGGGCCCGCGGCCCCGGCAAGGAGCTGAACACCGAGTCGGTCCTGGCGATCAACATGAAGACCGGCAAGTTCGCCTGGGACTTCCAGGAAGTCCACCATGACATCTGGGACTACGACGGCATGCAGACGCCTGTCGTGATGACCGTCAAGCAGAACGGGCAGAACGTTCCGGTGGTCGTCCACATCAACAAGGACGCCTACAGCTACCCGCTGAATGCGGCCACCGGCAAGCCGATCGTGAGCGTGGTCGAGACGCCGGTTCCGCAGGAGGCGGCGATGAACACGTACCCGACGCAGCCGATTCCCGCAACGCAGACGCCGGGTAGCCCGAACGAACTCGTGCCGCACGTCCCGCCGGATCCCGGCGCCTGGACCGGCATCGCCCCCGACGGCAAGCCGTATGTCGTCGCGACGTCGCCCTTCACGCCGTACAGCGACACGTCCTTCACCGTGGTCGCGCCCACGTACACGGGCGGCATCGAGTGGCCCGAGAACTCGTGGAGCCCTTCGACCGGACTCGAGTACATCTGCGCCAACGAGTCGGACTTCGGGATGGAGGCCTACGCGCCCCAGGACGTCCACATGGTCCAGGGGAACTTCGCGGGATTCCTCGCGATCAAGACGTCGTACTCGCCGACGGGCGTCAACATCGGCCGGCTGATCGCGCTCGACCCGGCGACGAACACGATCAAGTGGAGCGTCAACACGCCGGGCAACAACTGCTCGAGCAGGGTCATCTCGACCGCGAGCGGAATCGTCCTGATCGCGCGCGCGACCGGAGCGATCCAGGCCTACGACGACACGACGGGCGCACTGCTCTGGTCGTTCACGAACGCCGACACGAGCAGCATCCCGCGCTTCATCCCGTATGCGGTCGGAGGCAAGGAGTACATCGTCTCCTACACGAGCAGCGCCGTCCACGGCGAGCAGCTCAACGCCTACAAACTGCCGTAGGCAGTCAACACTCCGTACTCCCGGGCGCAGATCCGGGAGCGACAGGACCGGAAGCCGCCCCAACCGGGGCGGCTTCCGTATTTCCGGCCCCGGCACTCCGACCTCCTGGAGCCACCTGATCGGTATTCACCGCGGAGGAACGCTCCGGCGTGATAGAGGAGGGGGCCATGCCAGGCCGCGCGTTCACTCCCGGTGCCGCCGACCTCGAGTCGCGCATCACCGTTCTCGCCGACAAGCTCACGAGCGGCCTCAAGCCGCTCGCCAGGGTGGCCTACAACTTCTCCTGGAGCTGGGATCCGGACGGCACCGCCGTCTTCAGAGACATCAACCCGCACCGATGGATGCTCTCCGGCGAGAACCCGATCCACTTCCTGAACGACCTCTGGCCGGCGACCCAGACCGCCGCCGAGCGCAATCCGGAGCTCCTCGGCCGCGTCGAGGCGCTCGCGGCACGGGTCGACGCGATGCTCTCGCGACCTTTCCGGCGCCGCCCGGGCATCGACGGCCCGGTCGTCTTCATGTGCGCCGAGTTCGGCTTCCACCGCTCGATGCCGATCTACTCGGGCGGGCTCGGGGTGCTCGCCGGTGACATCCTCAAGGAGGCGAGCGATCAGTCGCTCGAGCTCGTCGGGATCGGACTCTTCTACCGCCGCGGCTACTTCCGCCAGCGACTCGACATCGCCGGGCGCCAGCAGGAGTACTGGGTCGAGCTCGACCCGAAGTCTCTGCCGATGGCCCGCGTGACCGCGCCGGGCGGCAAGTCCCTCCTACTCCAGGTCGAGCTCTTCGGCGTGCCGCTTTCGTTCCAGGTATGGCGGGTGGACGTCGGACGCATCCCGCTGCTCCTGCTGGACGCCGAGGTGCCCGAGAACGACGCCGTCCAGCGGTGGACGACCGCGCGCCTGTACGAGGGGAACCGGGCCGTGCGGCTCTCGCAGTACGGGCTCCTCGGGATCGGAGGCGCCCGCGTCGTCGAGGCGCTCTCGATCGAGCCGGCGGTCGTCCATCTGAATGAGGGCCACCCGGCACTCGCGGCGCTCGAGCTGGCGGCGAACGAGCACGCGCACGGCGCGACGAGCGAGGAGGCGCTCGAGAGGACGCGGCGCCGCGTCGTCTTCACGACCCACACCCCGGTCGCGGCCGGAAACGAGACCTACCCGCCGGGTGAGTTCCTCGCGGCCTACGGCGATCTCCGCGTGCGGCTCGGGCTCGACGAGGGCGCGTTCCTCGACCTTTGCACCGTGCCGGGCGGAGCGACCGATCCCGGGATGACGCCGCTCGCGATCAGGATGAGCAGGCGGCGAAACGGCGTCAGCCGGCTCCACGGCGAGGTCGCGCGGAGCATGTGGCGAACCCTCTTCCCGGACCGGATCCAGACACCGATCACGCATGTCACGAACGGCGCTCACATGCCGACGTTCCTGTCGGAGCCGCTGCGCGCGCTCTTCACCCGTCACCTCGACGGGCAATGGGAGGCGGCCCCGGCGGCGCCCGAGTCGTGGGAGGGCGTCCGGCAGATCCCGAACGAGGAGCTGTGGGCGGCCCGCTGCGAGGCGCGAAGGCGGCTCGTCGAGTTCGTGCGCGAGAAGGGCGAGCAGGACAGCCTGCTGCGAGGGGAGCAACTCGAGTACGTCCGGCGCATCGAGGCGAGCCTCGAGCCGGACGCGCTCACGATCGGCTTCGCACGCCGCCTCGCCACCTACAAGCGCTTCCATCTGCTCGCCCACGATCCGGAGCGCGCCCGTCGGATCTTCACGGGCGAGCGGGCCGCGCAGCTCGTCCTCGCCGGTAAGGCGCATCCGAACGACGACCCCGGCAAGGACGCGCTCCAGCGCTTCTACGCCTTCGAGCACGCCGACGCCGAGATCGCAGGGCGTGTGGTGATCCTCGAGGACTACGACATCGGGATCGCCCGGCAGCTGGTCTCTGGATGTGACCTGTGGGTGAACCTGCCGCGCAAGCCGATGGAGGCGAGCGGCACGAGCGGAATGAAGGCGACCTTCAACGGAGCGCTCCAGCTGAGCGTGCTCGACGGCTGGTGGGCCGAGGCCTACAGCGGCACGAACGGCTGGGCGATCCCGAGCGACGGGGACGGGGAGCCGGATGCGGCAGACCACCGCGACGCGGAGCTCTTCTACGACCTGCTCGAGCACGAGGTGATCCCGCTCTTCAACGACCGCGACGCGAACGGCATCCCGCAGGCGTGGTGCGACCGGATCAAGGAGGCGCTCGTCACGCTCGCCCCCACGTTCACGGCAACGCGGATGGTCGATGACTACGTCGAGCGTATCTACCCGGCCTGACGCGCCGGTTCACGCCGTTAGGCTTCGCCCGTGAGCCCGGCGAGGCCCTTCGCGATGGTGCTGGCGGGTGGTGAGGGCAAGCGCCTCTGGCCGCTGACCATCGACCGGGCCAAGCCCGCCGTCCCCTTCGGCGGCAATTACCGGCTGATCGACTTCGCGCTCTCGAACCTGGTCAACGCCGGCTTCCTGCGCATCGCAGTGCTCACGCAGTACAAGAGCCACAGCCTCGATCGCCACATCGCCTCCACCTGGCAGCTCTCGACGCTGTTCGGCAACTACGTCGTGCCCGTCCCTGCGCAGATGCGACGCGGCCCGCGCTGGTTCGCGGGCTCCGCGGACGCGATCTACCAGAACCTGAATCTGATCGGAGACGAGAACCCGGACGTGATCTGCGTGTTCGGCGCCGATCACGTCTACCGGATCGACCCCCGGCAGATGGTCGCCCAGCATGTCGACGGCGGCGCCGCGGTGACGGTGGCGGGGCTGCGCGTGCCGATCGAGCAGGCTCGAGCGTTCGGCGTGATGGAGCTCGCGCCCGACGGGCGGCAAATCACGGCGTTCAGAGAGAAGCCCGAGCATCCGGCGGGCATTCCCGGCTCGCCCGACGAGGCGATGGTCTCGATGGGCAACTACGTCTTCGACGCGAAGATGCTCGTCGATGCCGTCAGCGCCGACTCCCGGGATCCCTCGTCGAGCCACGACGTCGGCGGCGACATCATCCCGATGCTGGTCGAGCGGGGAGCCGCGCAGGTCTTCGACTTCGCGAGCTCCGAGGTGCCGGGCGTGTCGAAGCGGGAGCACGGCTACTGGCGAGACATCGGGACGCTCGATGCCTACTACGACGCCCACCTCGACCTGATCTCACCCGACCCGGTCTTCAACCTCTACAACCAGAACTGGCCGATCCTCAAGCAACCGGACCGGCTGCCCCCGGCGAAGTTCGTGTTCGACGAGCCCGGGCGGACCGGCCTCGCGATCGACTCGATGGTGTGTGCCGGCGTGATCGTCTCGGGGGGCGTGGTACGCCGGTCGGTGCTCTCGCCGCAGGTCTACGTGCGCTCTGGAGCCGAGGTCGACGACTCGGTGCTCCTGGACGCGGTCGACGTCGGCGAGGGTGCGGTCGTGCGCCGGGCGATCGTCGACAAGCACGTCGTGATCGAGCCGGGGGCGACGCTCGGCGTCGACCTCGAACGTGACCGCGAGCGCTTCGTCGTCTCACCGGGCGGCATCGTCGTCGTCGGCAAGGGCGAGCGTGTCTCGGTCTGACGTTTGTGGTGCAAGTCACGAACCGCCAGGGCGTGGCTGAGCGCGTCTCGGTCGCGCTGCTCACCCGCGAGTACCCGCCGGAGGTCTACGGCGGCGCGGGGGTGCACGTCGAGTACCTCTCGCGCGAGCTGGCGCGCCTGGTCGACGTGACCGTTCACTGCTGGGGCTCGCCACGACCGACCGATTCGGATCCCCCTGTCGTCGCCTACGAGGCCTGGGCGGCGCTCTCGGGCTCTGCGCCCCACCTGGCCGCGCTCCGGACGATGTCGATCGACCTCGAGATGGCGGCAAGGACCGAAGGCGCGAGCCTCGTCCACAGCCACACGTGGTATGCCAACCTCGGAGGTCGCCTGTCCAAGCTCGTGCACGCGATCCCACACGTCGCCACGGTGCACAGCCTCGAGCCGCTCAGGCCCTGGAAGGCCGAGCAGCTCGGCGGCGGCTACGCCCTCTCGTGCTTCTGCGAGCGAACGGGCCTCGAGGGGACGGACGCGATCATCGCAGTCTCGGGCGCGATGCGAAGCGACATCCTCCGGGTCTATCCGGCGATCCCGCCCGAGCGCGTGACCGTGATCCACAACGGCATCGACACCGACGAGTTCCACCGGGACCCGGCCACCAACTTCCTGGGGCGGCTCGGGATCGACCCGTCGCTCCCCTCGGTCGTGTTCGTGGGCCGCGTCACCCGGCAGAAGGGGTTGACACATCTGCTGGACGCGGCCGCACTGCTCGATCCCGATGTCCAGCTCGTGCTCTGCGCGGGAGCCCCCGACACACCCGAGCTCGGTGCCGAGATCGTCGCCGGGGTCGATGCGCTGCGCTCGGATGGGCACAACGTGATCTGGATCGAGGAGATGCTCTCGCGACCCGAGCTGGTCCAGGTGCTGAGTCACGCGAGCGTATTCGTCTGCCCGTCGGTCTACGAGCCGCTCGGGATCGTCAACCTCGAGGCGATGGCCTGCGAGACACCCGTCGTCGCGACCCTCACCGGCGGGATCCCCGAGGTGGTCGAGGACGGCGTCACGGGACTGCTCGTGCCGATCGAGCTTCGTAGCGACGGCTCGAGCGAGCCCGCGGATCCGGCCCTCTTCGCGCGTGAGCTCGCAGAGCGGATCAACAAAGTCCTCTTCGATCCGATCCGCGCGACCGCCTTCGGCAAGGCGGGGCGCACGCGAGCCGTCGAGCAGTTCGGCTGGCAGGCGATCGCCGAGCGCGTCGTCGCCCTCTACCGGCAGGTGCTCGCGTGACGGAACCACCGAAGAGGCGCCCTGGGCGGATCCAGATCCAGGAGGTCTCGCCGAGCCTCGACGGGGGGCGCTGGCCGGTAAAGCGGACACTCGGCGAGCCGCTCGAGGTCTCGGCGACGATCTTCGCCGACGGCCACGACGTGCTGGAGGCCGCCCTCCTCCACCGAGGCCCCGAGGCCCGTCGCTGGACGGAGACACGGATGGAGCACCTCGGGAACGACCGCTTCACCGCGTCGATCGAGCCCGAGACGCTCGGACGCTGGCAGTACTCGATCGCGGCCTGGATCGACCGCTTCGCCTCGTGGCATCACGAGCTCGAGCGCAAGGTCGAGAGCGGGCAGGCCGACCTCGCCGGCGAGCTCGCAGAAGGCGCCGCTCTGCTCGGCGTCTCCGCGCTCACGCTCGACGAGGCGCTCGAGGCCGAGCCGCCGCTCCTGCGCGAGGCCGAGACCCGGCTCGACGAGCCGCTCGAGCTGATCGTCGACCGCGAGCGTGCGCGCTTCGGGGCCTGGTACGAGCTCTTCCCGCGCTCGTTCGGCGGCTTCGCAGGAGTCGAGCGGGCGCTCCCCGAGCTGGCGGAGCTCGGCTTCGACGTCGTCTACTTCCCGCCGATCCACCCGATCGGCACCACCCAGCGCAAGGGCCGCAACAACGCCCTCGAGGCCGCTCCTGGCGATCCCGGCAGCCCCTGGGCGATCGGCAGCCCGGTGGGCGGCCACGACGCGATCTCACCCGAGCTCGGCACGCTCGCCGACCTCGAACGGCTGGTCGAGAGTGCGCGCGTCCACGAGCTCGAGCTTGCGCTCGACCTCGCTCTCCAGTGCTCCCCGGACCACCCGTGGCTGAAAGAGCACCCGGAGTGGTTCTACCGCCGCCCCGACGGGACGCTCAAGTACGCCGAGAACCCGCCCAAGCGCTACCAGGACATCTACAACCTGAACTTCGACTCCGACGACTGGCAGGGGCTCTGGCAGGCGCTGCTCGAGCTCGTACTGACCTGGGCCGGCCGCGGGATCCGGATCTTCCGGGTCGACAACCCGCACACCAAGCCCGTCGCATTCTGGTCGTGGCTGATCCGCGAGTCCCAGGCCGTCCACCCCGACCTGATCTTCCTTGCCGAGGCGTTCACACGACCGGCGATGATGGCGACGCTCGCGAAGGCCGGCTTCAGCCAGTCCTACACCTACTTCACCTGGCGCAACACGCGCTGGGAGCTGATCGACTACATCACCGAGCTGACCGCCAGCGCGCTGCCCGAGTTCTTCCGCCCGAACTTCTTCGCGAACACCCCCGACATCCTCACCGCCTACCTGCAGGAGGGCGGCCGGCCGGCGTTCGAGGCGAGGCTCGTGCTCGCGGCCACCCTCTCGCCCAGCTACGGCATCTACTCCGGCTTCGAGAACCTCGAGCGCGAGCCGGTGCGGGCCGGAAGCGAGGAGTACCTCGACTCCGAGAAGTACGAGCTCAAGAGCCGCAAGCTCGATGGGCCTCTGCTGCCGCTGGTGGCGAAGCTCAACGCGATCCGGCGCCAGCACCCCTCCCTGCAGCGCCTCGACGATCTGACGTTCCTCAACACGGCCAACGAGCAGCTGATCGCTTACCTGAAGCAAGACGGCGACGACGCAGTGCTGGTGGTCGTCAACCTCGACGCGGCATCGGCGCAGACCGGGCTCGTGACGGTGCCGGGCGAGCTCGACTTGCCGGCGTCGTTCGCAGTGACCGACCTGCTGACGGGCGGCGACTGGACGTGGAGGACGGGTGGAAACTACGTGAAGCTGGTCCCCGGCGAGCGCCAGGCCCACGTGCTGGGCATCGAGCTGTGACCCGGCCCGACGGCATCTCCAGGCTGCTCGCCGGGGACAGCCACGATCCTCATGCATTCCTCGGCGCCCATCCTGAGCGCTCCGGAGTCGTGGTGCGCGCGCTCCGCCCCGGGGCCGAGGGAATGCGCGTGCTGCCGAAGCGAGGGGCTCCGGTGAAGATGGACAAGGTCGATCCGGCCGGGGTCTTCCAGGCCTTCCTGCCACGGCGAAAGCTGCCGCTCGACTATCGCCTCGAGGCGACCTGGCCCGATGGGGCGGCGGTGGTCTACGACGACCCGTACTCGTATCCCCCGTCGCTCGGAGAGCTCGATCGCCACCTGATCGCCGAGGGCCGTCACGAGCGGCTCTGGGAGGCGCTGGGGGCCCACGCAGACGACGGCGGGACGGCGTTCGCCGTGTGGGCGCCATCGGCCCGCTCGGTCAGCGTCGTCGGCGACTTCAACGCCTGGGACGGGCGCGTGCATCCGATGCGCTCCCTCGGAGCGACCGGTGTCTGGGAGCTCTACCTCCCCGGGGTGGGCGCGGGAGAGCGCTACAAGTACCAGGTCCGGCCCCGGGCCGGCCCGCCGGTTCTCAAGGCCGACCCGCTCGCTGCCGCAGCCGAGCTTCCCCCGGCAACCGCGTCGGTGGTCTTCCGGTCCCAGCATCGCTGGGGCGACGAGTGCTGGCTCGAGAGCCGCTCGGCCCCCTTCGACCGGCCGCTCTCGATCTACGAGGTGCACCTCGGGTCGTGGCGACTGAACCCGCTCGAGGGAAACCGGCCGCTCACCTACCTCGAGCTCGCAGAGGAGCTCGGCGCCTACGTGACCGACCTCGGCTTCACCCACGTCGAGCTGCTGCCCGTGATGGAGCATCCGTTCTCCGGCTCGTGGGGCTACCAGACGAGCGGCTACTTCGCGCCCACCTCGCGGTTTGGCTCGCCCGACGACTTCCGCGCGTTCGTCGACCGGCTTCACCGCGGCGGTGTCGGCGTGATCCTCGACTGGGTGCCGGCGCACTTCCCTCGCGACGAGTTCGCCCTCGCCCGTTTCGACGGCACGGCGCTGTACGAGCACGAGGATCCGCGCCGCGGCGCCCATCCCGACTGGGGAACGCTCGTCTTCAACTACGGCCGCCGGGAGGTGCGCAACTTCCTCGTCGCCAACGCGCTGTACTGGCTCGAGTCGTTCCACGCCGACGGCCTGCGCGTGGATGCGGTCGCCTCGATGCTCTACCGCGACTACTCGCGTAAGCCCGGTGAGTGGGTGCCGAACGAGTACGGGGGCAACGAGGACCTCGAGGCGATCGCATTCCTGCGCGAGCTGAACGAGGTGACGCACGGGTACGAGCCCGGCGTGATCATGGCCGCCGAGGAGTCGACCACCTGGCCGGGCGTCTCGCGCCCGACCTCGGAGGGCGGGCTCGGCTTCGGGTTCAAGTGGAACATGGGCTGGATGCACGACACGCTCGACTACCTCCGCTACAACCCGGTTCACCGCAGCTTCCACCACGACCGGCTCACCTTCGGCCTGCTGTATGCGTTCAGCGAGAACTTCGTCCTGCCGCTCTCCCATGACGAGGTCGTGCACGGCAAGGGGTCGCTGCTTTCGAAGATGCCCGGCGACCGCTGGCAGCAGCTCGCGAACCTGCGCGCCCTGTATGCCTACATGTGGGCCCATCCCGGGAAGAAGCTGCTGTTCATGGGCGGCGAACTCGCGCAGGAGCAGGAGTGGAGCGCCGACCGTAGCCTCGACTGGCACCTGCTGGCCGAGCCCGGCCATGCCGGCGTCCAGGCGCTGGTTCGCGACCTCAACCGCCTCTACCGTGAGGAGCCGGCGCTCTGGGAGCGCGATTTCGACCCGGCCGGCTTCGCGTGGCTCGAGCCGAACGACAGCTCGTCGAACACGCTCGCGTTCGCCCGGTTCTCTGCCGGCGGGTCGCGCGCCCTCGTCTGCGCGTGCAACTTCTCGCCCGTCGTCCGCCCGGGCTACCGGGTCGGGCTGCCGTCCGGGGGCAGCTGGCGCGTCGTTCTGAGCTCGGACGCCGCCGCCTACGGGGGGACGGACGCCGGCTCGAACGGCGAGCTCGCAGCCGAGGAGCGTCCGTGGAACGACCAGCCGTGGTCGGTCGAGCTCACCCTGCCACCGCTCGGCGTTGTCTGGCTCACCCACTAGGCTGCTTCGCTCGTGACGCTCTGGCCGGGCCGTCCCTTCCCTCTCGGTGCGACGTGGGACGGAGAGGGAGTCAACTTCGCGCTCTTCTCCGAGCACGCCGAGGCAGTGGAGCTCTGCGTGTTCGAGGAGCATGACTCGGAGACCCGGTACGGGCTGACGCGCGGCTCGGCGTTCACCTGGCACGGCTACCTTCCCGGTGCGGGTCCCGGGACGCGCTACGGCTACCGGGTCCACGGCGCGTACGACCCCAATCACGGCCACCGCTTCAACCCGGCGAAGCTGCTGATCGACCCGTATGCGAGGGCGATCGAGGGCGGCGTCGACTGGGACGCGGCCCGCGTGCTCCCCTACCCGCCCGACGGGGAGGAGGCCGACCTACGGCCCGACGGCGTCGACGACGCGGCGGCAATCCCAAAGTGCGTGGTGATCGATCCCGGCTTCGACTGGGAGGGCGACGAGCTGCTGCGGAGGCCCTGGCACGAGACGGTGATCTACGAGACCCACGTCAAGGGGTTCACCGTCCTCCACCCGGGAGTGCGCGACGACCTGCGCGGCACCTACGCCGGGCTCGCCTCCGACGAGGCGATCGCCTATCTGAAGCTGCTCGGCGTGACCGCCGTCGAGCTGCTCCCGATCCACCACATCGTCGACGAGCAGTTTCTGCACGACAAGGGGCTCTCGAACTACTGGGGCTACTCGTCGATCGGCTACTTCGCCCCGCACGCGGCGTACGCGGCCACGGGCCGGCACGGCGCGCAAGTGAGCGAGTTCAAAGGGCTGGTCAAGGCACTGCACCGCGAGGGGATCGAGGTGATCCTCGACGTGGTCTACAACCACACCGCCGAGGGAGATCACCGCGGGCCGATGCTCGCCTTCCGGGGAATCGACAACCGCTCCTACTACCGCCTCGACCCACACGACCCGCGGCACTACGTCGACTTCACCGGCACGGGCAACTCGCTCAATCCGGTGCACCCGAGCGTGCTTCGGATGATCATGGACTCGCTCCGCTACTGGGTGATCGAGTGCCATGTAGACGGGTTCCGCTTCGACCTCGCCTCCGCCCTGGCCCGCGAGTTCTACGACGTCGACCGGCTCTCGGCGTTCTTCGACGTGATCCACCAGGACCCGGTGCTCTCGCAGGTGAAGCTGATCGCCGAGCCTTGGGATCTCGGTCCGGGCGGCTACCAGGTGGGGAACTTTCCGGTGCTCTGGGCCGAGTGGAACGATTCCTACCGCGACACGATGCGCGACTTCTGGCGCAGCCAGACGAACGCGGCGGCGTTCGCGTCGCGCTTCACAGGCTCGAGCGACCTGTACGAGGACGACGGCCGGCATCCGTCCGCGTCGATCAACTTCATCACGGCCCACGACGGCTTCACCCTCGCCGACCTCGTCTCGTACAACGGCAAGCACAACGAGGCGAACCTCGAGGACAATCGCGACGGCCGCGACGACAACCGCTCGTGGAACTGCGGTGCCGAGGGCCCCACCGACGACCCCGAGGTGAACGCGCTGCGGGCGCGCCAGCAGCGCAACTTCCTCGCGACGCTGCTCCTGTCGCAGGGCGTCCCGATGCTGCTCGGGGGCGACGAGCGTGGCCGTACCCAGAGCGGCAACAACAACGCCTGGTGCCAGGACAACGAGACGTCCTGGTACGACTGGGAGCTGGACGAGCCCCGCGAGCAGCTCCTCGACTTCACGAGGCGCCTGCTCGAGCTCCGCCTGCGCCACCCGGTCTTCCGGCGAACGCACTTCCTCGACGGCGGGGCCGCCGAGGCGAGGCTCCCCGACGCCTGGTGGTTCCGGCCGGACGGGCGGCCAATGGCCCAGCGTGACTGGCAGAGCGCGGACACTCGTGACCTCGGCGTGTTCCTGAACGGCGAGGAAACCGGCATCATCGACTCACGAGGTGAGCCCGTGGTCGACGACTCGTTCGTCGTGCTGCTCAACGCCCATCCGGAGCCTGTTGTGTTCAGGCTTCCTCCGCGCCGCTTCGGGCTCGAGTGGGCGCTCGAGCTCTCGACGGCCGATCCCGACGACGGCGCCGAGCATTTCCCCGGCCGCTCGACGGCCGAGGTGCCGGCGCGCTCGCTCTTGCTCCTGCGTCGCGTCAGATAGGGGGTTTTCCGAACAGCACGTCGGTGGCCCTGCCGATGCCGGTTCGGGCGGCGCGTTGGACGCTTGAACGGATGCTCTCGAGGATCAAGGACGAGAACCGCAAATGGTGGACGCTCGGCGCCGTCACGTTCTCGCTCTTCATGGTGATGCTCGACAACACGATCGTGAACGTCGCGCTGCCGACGATCGGGCGCGACCTCGCGGTGGGGGTCTCGCAGCTCGAGTGGGTCGTGAACGGCTACACGCTCACGTTCGCGGTGCTGATGCTCACCGGCGGTCGCCTGGCCGACCTCTACGGCCGCAGGCTCGTATTCGAGATCGGGTTAGCACTGTTCACGCTCTCCTCGCTTGCATGCGGCCTCTCCTCCAACGCCGAGACGCTGATCGCGGCGCGGGCATTCCAGGGCGCCGGCGCCGCTCTGATGATGCCGGCGACGCTGTCGATCATCTCAGCCGCCTTCCCGCACGAGGAGCGGGGCACGGCAATCGGGATCTGGGCCGGCGTCTCGGGCAGTGCCCTTGCGATCGGCCCGCTCCTCGGCGGCCTCCTCACCGAGCACGTGGGCTGGAACTGGATCTTCTTCGTCAACGTCCCGGTCGGGACGATCGCGTTCGTCGCGTCCTTCTTCCTGATCTCCGAGTCACACGGCGCCGCGTCCGACCGTAACCTCGACGTGCCCGGCCTGCTCACCTCCGGAGGAGGGCTGCTGGCGCTCACCTATGCGTTGATCGAGGCCAACACCTACGGCTGGGGATCGACGAGGATTCTGACGCTCTTCGGCGCCGCCGCGGTGCTCCTCACCGCCTTCGTGCTCATCGAGCTCGACACCCGTCAACCGCTGCTCGACCTCCACCTCTTTGGCAATCGCACCTTCACAGGGGCGAACGTCGCCGCGCTCCTCGTCTCGCTCGCGATGTTCGGGATCTTCTTCTTCGTCTCCCTCTACATGCAGAACATCCTCGGCTACAGCCCCGTGCATGCCGGCGTTGTCTTCCTGCCGATGACGTTCCTCGTCGTGCTCTCGGCGCCGATCTCCGGAAGGGTCACGGACGCGATCGGGCCTCGGTGGCCGATCACTGTCGGCATGCTGCTGCTCTCAGTCGCGCTCGTCCTGTTCTCACACCTGGGCGTCCATGCGGGATTCTTCGACATGCTTCCCGGCATGCTCGTCGGCGGCCTCGGGATGGGCATCGCGATGGGGCCGATGACCGTCGCTGCGCTCGGCGCTGTCCCGGTCGAGCGCGCAGGGGTCGCCTCGGGCGTCCTCACGACATCGCGTCAGGTCGGCGGCACGCTCGGCATCGCAGTGATGGGCGCGATCGTCGCCGCAGCCGAGGTCGTGCCGCCCGCCGACCCCCGGTTTCCGCTGCAGTTCGTCGACGGCTTCCAGCACGCGCTCGAGGCCGGAGCCGCGATCGCGCTCATCGGTGCCGTGCTCTCGGCTGTCCTCATCGGCCGAGGACAGCCGGCGCCCGCGTCACTCCACGCCGCAGGCCGCCGAGGAGTAGGGCCACTGGCTGCCCCCGAAGCGCCGGCCGTTGGCGCGCCAGATCCGGTAGGCGACGACGAGCTGCTCGTGCGGTGAGGCTGCGGCAGGCTCGAGCGGGAATCCGCGCGGCACGAAGCGTCCCCACGTACCGACGGCTATCTGCATGCCGCCGTGGTCGGCGGAGGGGCGGCCGAGCCAGTCGGTCGTCCGGTGCCAGTCGAACGACTCGTGCCGGTGGATGCAGAGCGCCTCGGTGATCCACCAGCGGGGAAGAGCCGCGAACGAGGCCCGGGCCGACATGGCCTCGGCCGTCGTGGCGGCGGGCGGTGCTCCGAAGAGCAGGAACGCAAGCGATATGGCTGCGCGATACCGCAGGATCGAACCTCCAGTGAGGGGACACGGCGCAGGCCCTTGTCGTGTGTTGATGGGCCCGTCGGGGGCCGCACTCGGCGGCGGATGGTTCTACGCGCCGCGACGGCGGCCGGTGAGCGAGCCGACTAGCCGCAGCGGCCGGCCATGGTAGCCGCCGGGCCGGCACTCGCCGCAGGGAGAGCCGGTCGGTAGTTCACCGGCCGTATCCCAGGGACTACCCGGATGCGGAGCGGATGCCGCCGTTGCGACTCTCGTATCGCGATCCGGACGGGCTCCAAACGAGAGTGAAAAGGGGGCGGCCATGACACGGCAGGAACTCGAGAAGCTGACACGCTCGAGGCTCGATGCGCTACACCGTGAGCTCGGCGGCAGGGTCTCGCCCGACGAGGTCCGAAGCGTCGGAACGCGGCACTTCGAGCGGCTATGCCGTCAGGCGTCGATCTTCGACTACGTCCCGCTCCTCGTCTACCGCAGCACGAAGGACGAACTGCTGCTCGGGGTCCCTGAGCGCCTCCAGGACGTCGCTTGAGGCCGGACGCCGTCCGCTCTGCTCGGTCTCCTCGACGAGCCAGCCGAGCAAGCCGTCGATGCCGCGCGTCGCCGCCACCTCACGCTGACGGCGCGCTCCGTTGCGGACGAGCATCGGCCAGGCCAGCTCGAGTTCGTGGCTGCAGCCGAGCTCCTCCGCGTAGGGCTCGAGCTCGAGCAGCAGCCGCGCGAGCCGGGTTCGGGCCGGTTCCACCTCGCCGGTCTCGTAGTCGACGAGGTCGCTGTCGATGCCGTCGCGCACTGCCCGCCAGCGGTTCTCGTTCACGACATGCGACGGGTACGCAGGCAGGCGCTCGCCTGCCCGGAGCCGCAGGCGAAGCGCGGCGACGAGACACTGGCAGACGGCAGCGATCGCCGCGCTATGGTCGAGCGAGGTCTGGGCGTCGGCAACGCGGAACTCGATCGTCCCCAGGTCGGGCCGGAGCCGAAGGTCCCACCAGAGGTAGGTGGGATCGTCGAACAGGCCGCCGCCTGATCCCCAGGCGACGAACCAGGCGAGCTCCCGCCAGGAGGCGAAAGCCGGCGGGATTCCGGAGCGCGGATGATCCTCGACGAGCTCGAGCCGGCTGGAGGCGAGTCCGGTGTCGCCACCCTCGAAGAACGGCGAGTTCGCCGCCAGCGCAGCGAGCTCGGGCAGGTATCCGCGAGCCGCGTTGTAGACCGCGAGTGCCTCTTCGGCGTTCCCGAGCCCGACGTGGATGTGGAGCCCACTCGGCAGCGCCCGCCGGGTGACCCACGGGTGCCGGGCCGCTATCTGCCGGTAGCGAGGCCGGTCGGTGATCTCCACCGGAAGCGTCGAGGACGGATGCGCGCCCGCGGCGAGCAGACGAACCCGTCCACCTAGGGCGCTCACGAGCCGCTCGCGCGCCGCCGCCAGCTCGGAGCGGAGGCTCGAGACGGTCGGCGATGCGGGCATCACCAGCTCGACCTGGGCCGCACGAAACTCGGCGACGATCCGCGGATCGGCAGCCGCCACGAGCACCGACTCGATCTCGTTCGCGGGTTCGAAGGAATCCGGCTCGAGGAGGATCAGCTCCTCCTCGAGCCCGAGGGTGAGCAAGTCGCTTCGCAAGAAGCTGCGCTCGTACGACGCGACGAGAGCTTCGACGGCGTCATCGGTGCCCACCAGCTCGACGAACCGAGCCATCCAGGAAGTGTGCTGCGAGCGGCTGAGTCGCCGCTGTGCCGATCCTGTTACGGTCGTGTGAACGGCGGATTCGGCCGCACGCAGGCCTACGTGGCGTCGTTGCTGATGATCCGCGGCGTGGTCAGGGAAACGCCGACCTCGTGGAAGACGTCTTCGAGGGAGGTTCCGGTGGCCTCGTTGAAGAAGCGGTGCGGGGCATCGGTGCCTTCATAGGTGTTCGGCGGGCAGAGAGCGGCAAACGCGGCCGTGTTGTTGGTGTCGCCGCTGAAAGCCGGATCGGTCTCGTAGTTGTCAGCGATCAGGCGCATGGCGCACTGCGAGGTCAAGTACTGGCTGTGCAGAGTCCCGCTGGTGTCGGACGTGCAGCTCTGGCCCGATTGGTAATTCGAGCCGTAGGCGATTGCGAAGATCCAGGTGCCCTTGCTCTCGGCCTGCTCGGCCTGCGTGATGCCGTACTGGCACGGATTGGTGTCGTACGCGGTCGCATCGCCGTCGCTGAGGAGGACGATCACCTTCTGGGCCGTCGTCCGGTTGTTGGCCTGCTCATATGCCTCGAGGTTCGCCTCGGCCGCGGCAATCGCCCGCCCGTAATCGGTGCCCGCACCGCCGGGGTCTTCGACACCGTACTCGCAGCCCGAACCGCAGCCGCCCGAGGCCGACTCGAGCGCCACCCCCTGCGCGACCCACGGCTGGCTGGTGGTCGTCGCGGCCGGCGGCGTGTAGGCCGTGTTGGCGGCCTGACCCGTCTTGGTGCAGAGACCGGTCGCGGTCGTGGACCCGGTGGCCTGGTGCAGCGAGCCCGTACCGCATGTTGCGGAGAGGCTCGTCGCGTCGGTGCCGTAGAGCGAGACGATCACGTCCCCGGTGCGAAGTGGCGTCACCGCATGACCCGTGAAGTT
Source organism: Gaiellaceae bacterium (assembly GCA_035517795.1). GTDB lineage: Bacteria > Actinomycetota > Thermoleophilia > Gaiellales > Gaiellaceae > PALSA-600. Next base: position 17,336 of record DATIYE010000093.1, read on the forward strand.
GACCGAGGTGCCCGACCCGGTGTTGTAGGCGTAGGCCTGGGCGCCCGTGGTCACGTCGGTGTCGATCGGGGTGATCGGGTTGACCCCGGTGAAGCGTGCGGCAACGGCGGTGCCTCCGGACGCGGCGACCGGAGTCCCCGCGGTGGTGCAGGCCGTCTGGAAGGTGAAGGTGTAGCTCTCGGTGTTCGAGGTCGACCTCGCGCTGTAGAACGTCTCCTGGTCGAGGGTCCCCGACGACCTCGTCTGGTCGACGGTCGTCCAGGTGCCGTCGTTCGGCGGACAGATCGTCGAGTTCGCCGGGAGCCCGCTGGCGCTGACCGTGACCAGGATGAAGTCGCCGCTCGTGAGTGTCGAGGGACGGGCGATGGTGATGCCGTTGGTCGCGAGGGGATTGAGGGCGATGGTCTCCGCTGTCCAGTCGGAGCCGGTCGGATTGCTCGTCGCCTGCGTCGGCGTGTAGGCGCCTGCGCTCGCCCGGGCGACGTTCGACACGCCGGAGCTCGGAGCGAGGCTGTTACCAGCGGAGATCGAGGTCGGCCCGGTGAGGGTCGAGGCGGTGGTCCCGAACACGCTCACGACCTCCTCGTTGGCCGAGCTCGTCGTGATCTGTCCGGGCTGAATCGGGGAGGTGGCGCCGGAGGCGGCGACTGCGTTGCCGTCGATCGGATCACCCGGGTTGATGCCCGTGTAATTGACCGCGACCGCGCTGGCGCCGGCGCCGGTAGCCGTGCCGTTGCACGTCGACTTGGAGAAGAACGAGAACGTTGCCGAGGTCGCTTCGGTCGAGGTCGTGTAGAACGACTCCTGCGTCAGGTTGCCGTGGGTGACGGCGTAGGTCTTCGTCGGCGAAGTGGAGACCGGAATCGCCGACCAGGTGGAGTCGGGCGCGCAGATGCTCCCGCTCCCGATCCCGGTTGCTGACACGGTGACGAGCACGAGCTCGCTACCACCCGGGGTGTAGCCCGACGGTATCGAGACGGTCACCGACGAGGCGAGGAGCGGTGTCAGGTCGACCACCTGCGAGGTCCAGGGAGCCGAGGCCTGATTGGTCGCGGTCGCAGAATCCGGCGAGCCGGTGGGAAGGCTCTCTCCCACGTTCGTCCAGACGTTGTTGGCGGTCTGCGCGTTGGCCGAGAAGGCGGGGCTTGCGTTCGTGAACGTGCTTTCGGTGGCGAAGAAGTTGACGGCCTGGTGCCCGGTGCCCACGGTCGCCGAGGCCGACGCCGTCCCGGAGCTTCCGTGATTCGAGGTAACGGTCGGCGTAACGGTCGTGTCGACACCGTTGTAGGTCGTCGCGACGGCGTTGGCGGCGGCCTTTGCGGTTCCGCCGCTGCACGAGCTACCCGAGTAGAACGTGAACGTGTAGCTGGATCCGGAGGTGGTCGAGAACGTCGTCTGCGTCAGTCCGGTCGCGCCCGAGCCCTGGGTGGTGGTACCGATCGAGCTCCAGCTTGCATCTGGCGCGCAGATCGCACCCACGTTCCCCTGCGTGGCGATCGACACGAGCAGCACCTGACCGGAATTGGCGGTGTAGTCGGACGGCGGGGTGACCGTGAAGGTCGAGCTCAGCGCAGGCTTTAGCGCAACCGTCTGTGCCGTCCAGCTGGCGGCGGCGCTGCTCGTGGCGGTCGGGGGCGTCACCGACACGGGGCTCGCCTGCGCCTGGCTGACGATGCCGCTGCTCGTGTACTGGCTCGAGCCGCTCTGGGAGTAGCCGGTGTAGATGCCGCTGTTGTTGACGGTCATCGACGGGGCACCGGAGGCAAGGAGGCTCACGACCTCGTCGTTGGCGGTGTTCGGCGTGACGGAGTTGGGCATCAGGGTCGCGGTGCTGCCGGTCGCCGCGGCCCCGGTGGCGTCGATCGCCGAGGAGGACGACGAAACATCGACTCCCGTGTAGACCATCCCCTCCTCGCTCGCCGTCGCCTGGACGGTCGTGCCGCTGCACGCCGAGGTCGTATAGAAGGTGAACGTGTAGCCCGGCGAGGCAGCCGAGGTCCAGAACGTGCTCTGGGTCACCTGGCTCGGGCTCGACCCCTTCGTCGTGGTGGCAATCGCATTCCACGACGACGAGGGAGCGCAGATCACGCCAGAGCCGAGGTTCTGCGCGGCGATCGTGACGAGCAGCAGCTTGCCGGCCGCGTAGCCGGAGGGCTGACTGACGGTGATCGACGTCGGCAGGGCGGCCTGAAGCGAGATCGTCTGGGCGGCCCAGTTGGCGGGAGAGGAGCTGTTGGTCTTCACGACGGGCGTCGTACCGGGCGTACCCAGCACGGCGTCCTCGGCACCGGTTCCGGTCGTCGATCCGTTCGTCGCGGTGACACCCAGGCCGTTGCCGGTGGCAAACGTCCCAGCTCCCGTTCCGAAGACCGTCACGACGTCGTCGTTCTGCGCCGTCGTGGTCGCCTGTGGGGCGGTGATCAGGGTGGTCGACTCGGCGGCCGTGGTGCTCGCCGTCGTGGTGAAGGCGGCAGTGCCCGCGGTCCTCGCCGCGCCCAGCTCGAGCAGGTCGTTCGCGGCCACGGTCAGGCTCGGCGACATCGTGCAGCTGTTGCTGCCGGCGGCAATGGTGCAGGTCGAGCCGGTCGCAGCGCCGTTCTGGTAGAGCGTGACCGTGAAGGTGTCACCCGACGGCACGTTCGCGCCGAAGGTGAGTCCTGCGGAGGTGACGGTCCCCGGGTCGGTGACGCTTGTCACGTCGCACGTGCTCGCCGAGGTGCTGGCGCAGGCGGGCGGGGAGAGCGAGACGAACTGGCTTCCGGTCTCGACGGCGGACGAAGTCGTCGCGGCGACATTGACGCTGGTGCCGCTGTTCTTGATGATCTGCAGCTCGATCGTGTCCCCGATGCCGACCGCGACGGTGCCGCCGCTCGCGGTGCAGCCGCTCTGGTTGGAGGCGATCGAGCAGGTGAGAGTGGTCGCGGCCGTTCCCCCGGAGCCCGCCGGGTTGAGCATCAGCGTCGCCGTGTAGCTCGCGCCGGCGAGCGAGCCGAACGTGAACGTGAAGCCGGTGATCGTGCCCGGCGTGCCGATGGTCGTGTCCAGGCAGGTGCCGCTACTTCCCGACGCGCAGGTCGTCGAAACCGATGCGTAGGACGTGTTTCCCCATACGCGTTTGCCGATTCCGGGGCTCGCGAAGTTGAGCGTGGGCGTGAACGCGGTGCCGTTGGGCGCCGACCCGGCAAAGCTCGTGGTGGCCGGCGCGCCCGCGTTGCCCGGATGCGCCGAGGCTCCTGTGTCAACGCCGGCGACGTTCGTGTAGTGCGTGATGATCGCCGACGAGTAGAGCTTGATCGTGCTGCCGCTGCAGCCGGCGAGGTAGGAGGTGAAGGTCTGGTTGCCCGATCCGACGCCGCCGGTGCCGCCGCGGACGCCGGAGAAGGTCGCCTGGATGATCGGCGTCCCCGAGGAGGAGTAGACGTTCTGCTGCACGAGCGACCAGCCGCTCGGGGCGCAGATGCTGCTGTTGGAAGTGAGCCCGGCCGCCTGCCCGGTGACCGTGGCCAGCAGGAAGTCGCCGGTGGCGGTGTTGCCCGGGAGCCCGACGGCGATCGTGGCGCTGTTGGACTGGGTCTTCGTCGTGCGGTCGCCGGAGTCGCCGCTGTCTGGCCCGCCGCCGATCGTGAGCGGCGCGGTCGCCGATCCGGCCTGACTGCCGAGCGCGATCCCCGCGCTGCTCGTGGTCGCCTGCGAAGCACCCTGCGTGATCCCGCTGTTGACCGTGCACGTCGTGTTCGCGGTCGCGCAGGCGGCCGCCCCGGCCCCGACCGCGGTGCTGGAGGTGGAGGCGGTCGAGAAGTCGCCCGAAGCGCTGCCGCCGGCGATCGAGGAGGTCGGCCCGCCCGGGATCGGATAACCGCCGTTCGGGCAGCCGTCACCCGGCCAGTAGACCGCCCGGATCAGGTTCGAGTTCGGGTTGAGCGTCGCGAGCGGATCCGAGGTCGCCGTGTCGTTGTAGCGGAAGTCGCTCGAGAACGGCACGATCTGGTAGTTCGCCGAGGCGCCGTAGGTGACGTTCGAGCTGCCCAGCTGGGAGGCGCAGTCGAGCTCGTCCGGAACCCCGAGGCCGTTGCCCTGCGAAACGTTGCTTGTGAGCCCCGGGAACGCGACCAGCCCGACTTCGTCGATCGGCCCGGCGGGATCGGTGGTCTGGTTGTTCAGCGAGCCGCAGTTCGATGCACTCTGGAAGCAAGGGAAGAGCGTCGTGAGGAAGGCCCTGATCCCCGCCTTGGCGCAATCCTCCTGGGTCAGGGTGACGCCGCTCGGGACGTCGGTCGGAGTGCCGCCGCACGTGTCGTGGGTCTGCATCGACTGCGTGGTGTCGTCGATCATCTCGACGTCGAGCGGGTGAGGCACCCCTCCTGCGATGCCGGCGGTCGCACTCGCGGACACCTTCTGACCGCCGAAGCCGAGCACGCGCATGAAGAGCGGCGTGACGGTCGTCGTCTCGGTCACCTTGATCGCGTTGCAGCCGAGGTTGGTCGACGACCCTGCCGGCGCGTAGCCGCCCGCGGCGTTACATGCCGTCCCCGTCCGGCACGACGTTCCGGCGGATGCAGCCGAGAGGCATTCGATCGTCGCGGTCGTCTGGACGTTTCCGAAGTTGTTGCTGAAGTTCTGCGCATTGGAAGAGAGGTTGACGTTCGTTCCTTCGACCACGCAGTTCGAGCTCCCGGTCGAGCTCGCGCTGTAGGTACACGCATCGGTCGTGTCGTTCGGCAGCTGATAAGCGGCAGCGAGCGCGGCCGCGTCGGCGGCGGTCTGCAGATGGCGCTGGGTGACGTACTCCTCGCCCACGTCGATCACGAGCCCCGCGATCCCGAGGAAGACGATGAGGCAGATCGCAACCATGATCAGCGCCTGACCCTCCTCACGGCGAAGCGCCGCGAGGCGCTCGAGAGTCCCGCGCGACCCGGTGCGACCCACCCGACCCGAGCCGCGGTTCATTCGACCTGTTCGGTCGCGCTCGCCGAGAGCGTGCAATTCGGGATCACGACCACCCCCATGATCGAGAGATCGCAGGGATAGGTCGCCTTCAACGTGATCGCGCTGCCGGAAGTGAGCGCCGGACAGTTCGACGGGTTCTGCGTGGTGTACGTGTCAGGCGGGGCGGGGTCCGGGTACTCCGACATCGTGATCGAGATCGAGCTGACATTCAGCCCGCCGGCGGCGCTGTTCACGACTGCGGCCGCATCGGTGCAAGGGGCTGCCTGCCCACGCTCGACGGCGAACTGGCGCGCGCCGGAGCGGACCGCGTCGGTCAGCTGCAGGTAGTTGTTGTAGAGCAGGCCGCCCTTGATGATCCCGAGCGTGACCACCATCAGGACAGGCAGCACGAGGGCGAATTCGGCGAGCGCCTGACCCTGCTCACCGCGCTTGCCGGTGGCCCTGTTCCTGCTGTGTCTTGTCCGCAGAGATCTCATCGAGAACGCTATCGGCGCGTCGGACCCCGGTCCTGAGTGCTCCTGCGCGTCGCCGACGCAGCAGTGATCTCATCTCAGGCCGAAAACGACTCGATTTCGCCTCCAAAAGGTTAGGTCCGCCCTGCCCGATAGGCCAACCCTGCATGCCGCCCGGACGGCGCTACGCTGCCGTCGATGATCCTGATCGTCGTCCTGATCCTGGCCCTGATCTTCCTGCCGTGGCCGTGGAGCCTGGCGGTGATCGCCCTCGCGGCGGTGCTGGAGCTGAGTCTCTGGTTCTTCGGGGTGCGCTACAGCCGGCGCCGGCGGGCACAGGTCGGCGTGCAGACCATGATCGGCACGCTCGGCGAGGCGGTGACGGCGCTCGCTCCGCGTGGGCAGGTCAAGGTCGACGGGGAGATCTGGGAGGCCGAGGCCGCCGGGAGCGCGCGAGCGGGAGACACGGTTCGCGTCACCGGCGTTCACGGCCTCACGCTCGACGTCGAGAAGGCGGAGGCTCCGTAGCTCTCACTACGCTGGGAGCGTGGAGGAACGCGAACGCTTCGAGTCCTGGGTCGGGGAGGCACTGGACGGGCTCCCGCCCGACATCGCGAGCCTGCTCGACAACGTCGCCGTAGTGGTCGAGGAGGAGCCGCCGCCGGGCGAGCGGCTGCTCGGGCTCTATCGCGGGATCCCGCACACCCGGCGGACGTCGTCCTACGCCGGCGTCCTTCCCGACCTGATCACGATCTACCGCGGGCCGCTCGAGCGCCTCTACGGCCGCGATCCGGCGCTGTTGCGCGCCCAGATACGTCGCACGGTCCTGCACGAGATCGCCCACCACTTCGGGATCAGCGACGAGCGCCTCGTCGAGCTCGACCGCTATTGACGCCGTTTCCCGCCTACGTGGTCTGCCCGGCCTGCCGGGGCCCGCTCGACGATCGGCTCGCCTGCGGTTCATGCGGACGCGAGTACACGAAGAGCGCGGGCGGCATTCCGAGTCTGCTCGACCTCGAGGCCCCGGGCATCGACGCCAAGCTCCGCGAGCTCGCCGCGTGGCCCGAGCTGGCGAAGGAGCAGGGCTGGTACGAGGCCGACGACCGGATCGACGCGGCGCTGCCGTTCCTCAACCGCGACCTCGGCTGGGACGACCGCGCCTGGGCGGCAACCGAGCACGGCTTCCAGCTGCTGCTCGACTGCTATTTGAAACCGGGTGACCGGGTGCTCGAGGTCGGGGCTGCCAAGAGCTGGGCCTCGCTCCACCTGCTCCCGCGGCACTGCGACTACGTCGCGTGCGACCTCGTCGTCGACCCGCTGATCGGCCTCGGGCGCGGAGCGTTCTTCGAGGAGCGGGTCGGGCCGTACCTGCGCCTGCAGGCCGACGGTGAGCGGCTCCCCTTCTCGGACGGCACCTTCGACGTGGCCTTCTGCGTGGCGACCCTCCACCACGCACTCGACCTCGGCGCCATGGTCTCCGAGCTCGCCCGGGTCACTCGGCGCGGAGGCGTCGTGGCGGGACTCAACGAGGGAACGCGCGCCCCGTACCGGAGCGGCTTCAACCCCGAGCAGAAACACGAGAAGGAGCTCGGGATCAACGAGCACGTGCACACGATGTGGGCCTACCTCTGGGCGTTCGCAAGGGCCGGCCTGCGGCCGCTCCGCGTCGAGTACGCGCAGGGCCCCAGCGAGCTCGCCGAACGCAACATCGCCGGCAAGCTTCTCCGCCTCGGCCGCACCCCGGCGACGCTCTGGGCGCTGAACGCCTACGCCTACTCGGGCCTGAGCCTGTACGCGCGCCGATAGGTTTCGCGTCGTGGCCGTGATCGCGCAGAAGTACGGCGGCACTTCGGTCGCAGGACCGGAGGAGATCAAGCGCGTCGCGCGCCGGATCGTGCGTACTGCGGAGGCCGGCAACCGCGTCTGCGCTGTCGTGTCGGCGATGGGCCAGACCACCGATGAGCTGATCGGGCTCGCGGCCCGGGTCTCGTCGAGCCCGGAGCCGCGCGAGATGGACATGCTGCTGACTTCGGGTGAGCGGATCTCGATGGCACTCGTCTCGATGGCGATCAACGACCTCGGCCATGAGGCGGTCTCGTTCACCGGCTCGCAGGCAGGGATCCTCACCGACACCTCGCATGGCAAGGCCCGGATCATCGAGATCCCGCGCGGTCGTGTTCACGACGCCCTCGACGCCGGGAAGATCGCGATCGTCGCCGGCTTTCAGGGCATCTCGCCCACGACAAGAGATGTGACCACGCTCGGGCGCGGGGGCTCTGACACCACCGCGGTCGCGCTCGCAGCGGCGCTCGGCGCCGATGTGTGCGAGATCTACACCGACGTCGACGGCGTGTACAGCGCCGACCCGAGGATCGTTCCCGGCGCGCACAAGCTGCACCAGGTCTCGTTCGAGGAGATGCTCGACCTCGCGGCGAGCGGAGCCCGCGTTCTCGCGCTGCGCTCGGTCGAGTACGCTCGCAACCACGGAGTGAAGATCCACGTCCGCTCGTCGTTCAACGACTCGGAGGGCACGTGGATCCTCAGGGAGGAGGACATGCTCGAGCAGGCCATCATCTCGGGAATCGCGCACGACACCAGCGAGGCGAAGGTGACGATCCGGCGCGTCCCGGACCGGCCGGGCGTGGCCGGCCGCACGTTCCGCCCGCTCGCGGACGCGGGGATCAACATCGGCGAGATCGTGCAGAACACCTCCCATGACGGACTCGCCGACATCTCCTTCACGCTGCCCGAGAACGAGCTCGAGCGGGCCGAGCCGATCCTGGACGAGCTCTCGCGCGAGATCGGCGCCGAGGGCTTCTCCTCCGAGCGCGACATCGCCAAGGTCTCGGTCGTGGGCGCGGGCATGCGCTCCCACCCGGGCGTGGCCGCCGCCATCTTCGAAGCGCTCGCGGATTCCGGGATCAACATCGAGATCATCTCGACCTCGTCGATCAGGGTCTCGTGCGTCGTTCCGGCCGCCGACTGCGAACGGGCCGTCAACGTGATCCACGAGCGGCTGAAGCTCGCGGACGTCTTCTACGAGGGCGCCGAGTCTGCCGGCGGCTGACTCGGCGCGGCGTCGGCCTCGAACAGCTGGCCCGCCTTGATCCTGGCCGCCATGTCCTTCGACTGCTCGCGGTAGGCGACGCCGTCCTCGAAGACGATCACGGGGTAAGACCGCTGTCCGCTGATCCGCTCGAGCTCGTCGCGGTCACCACGTCTGTACGGGCCCTTGACGATCTCGTAGTCGACCCCGGCCTCGTCGAGCGCCTTCTGGACGCGCCAGCACGGGTGCCCGCCGAGCTTGACCCACACGTTCGAGCAGCGGTAGAGCTGCACCGGCATTAGATCGCCGGCGCAGGCGGCGAAGCACCGAGATCGGTGCTGACCCGGACGAACTCGTCGCGGTCGATCTCTCCCCGCGCGTAGCGCATCCGGACGGACTCGATCGCGGCGTCCGGTGCCGCCGCGACAACGGCCGCCGGGGGAGCGCCCGGGCCGCGCAGATGCCGGACCAGGGCGACGAGCGCGAGAACCAGGAGGGCGACGAACAGCAGGAAGAGGGCGACCCAGATCACCGGATGACCGTGGTGGACGTGGTCTGCATAGAAAGGACCACCGCGGTACATGTCCTGATTGTACGACGCCGTGCAACAAAACCGGGGCCTGGCACCGGTTTTGTTGCACGTGTCAGGCGGGGGCGGGCTCGGCGTGCGCGCCGATGCCGTCGAGGGCGGCGCTCGCCGTGGCGGTGAAGATGTGGTACAGGATCAGCAGCTGGATCAGCGCCAGCGACTCAGAGCGATGGAGATCGGTCCCGATCGTGAACTCGCCGAGCCGCTCGGAGCGCAGGTGACTCGCGAAGTGAAGGCTGCTCCAGATCATCTCCTCGATCGCCCCCGCCCGCTCGCGGTCGAGGCGACCGGGGATGCGCAGATCGACGACGCCGTCCTCGTCCGTGATGCTGATGCCGCCCGAGGCCTCGGCCCCTCCGTCCAGCACCGAGCGGAAGTCGGGGTGACGCAGCGTCGGCCGCAGCACCAGCCTGGCGTCGAGATGCTCCGGGTCACCGGCGGAGTTCGGCAGGAACGAGATGACGATGTCCGCGTGCTGTTGCTGCGGTCGGATGAACGCCTCCGAATCCGGTTCGCGCCGATCGAGATCCGAGAGCACCTGGTCGGTCGTGTAGCCGCGGCGCGAGCAATCGCGCTGCACCTTCCACTTGCGCCGCAGCTCCTCTGGCGGCGCCAGGTAGATGCGGACGTCGAACAGTGCACGGAGCTCTTCGGTGTAATAGCCGAGCAGCCCCTCGACCACCGAGAAGCGCTTGGGGTCGACGCGCACGGGCGGCCCGAACGTGCCGTCGTGGTGCTGGTAGACCGGCTTCAGAAACGGCTCGGCCGCGCGCAGATGCGACAGGTGCTGGCCCATGATGTCCATGAAGTTGCAGTCCGGGTTGAGCGGTGTGATGTTGCGCTCGGCCCGCTGCCTGCGGTCATAACGGTGGTAGTCGTCGACGCAAACGTGCGTGACGTTGTCCTCGCCGAGCACCCTGACGAGGCCACGGGTCAGTGTCGTCTTGCCGGCCGCAGAGTCGCCGACCACGCCGAGGATGATCGACCGGCCCACGGCGCGCTCGCTCACATCGCCCCGAGAACGGGCAGGTTGTCGTCGTCCTCGGGCTCACGGTCTTCGGCGAACACGCTGCTCGCAAGGATGTCGTCGGGGGTGATGGCCATCAGCTCTTCGCGCGAGAGCTCGGCCCGGCCCTCGGCGAAAAGCCGGTTCGCCTGCCGCAGCCGCGCACGGTCGATCGAGTTCCGGACGCTCCGCCCGTGCGCGAAGCGCGGCCGCTTCACCCGTCGCTCGAGGTAGGCGCGAAACGCCTCATCGGCGCCGGGGCCGAACACGTAGTTCTGGTGGTCCAGCATCAGGTGCGCGATCGCCATCAGCTCGTCGACGTCGTAGTCGGGAAAGTCGATGTGATGAGCGACCCGCGAGCTCAGGCCGGGGTTCGAATGGAAGAAGTCGTCCATGCGGTCCTTGTAGCCGGCGAAGATCACGACCAGCTTGTCCCGCTCGGCTTCCATCACCTGGAGCAGGATCTCGATCGCCTCACCGCCGTAGTCCCGCTCGTTCTCCGGCTTGTAAAGGTAGTAAGCCTCGTCGATGAAGAGGACGCCCCCGTAGGCGCGGCGGAGGACCTCCTTCGTCTTCGGGGCCGTATGGCCGACGTACTGACCCACGAGATCGTCGCGGGTGCAGGCGACGACCCGGGGCTCCTCGATGTAGCCCAGCCGGTGCAGCACCTGCGCCATCTTCAGCGCGACGGTCGTCTTCCCGGTGCCGGGGTTGCCGGTGAAGGACATGTGCAGCGACGGCCGCTCCGAGGCGAGCCCCACCTCGGCCCGGAGCCGATCGATCAGGAGTAGCGCCGCGATCTCGCGGATCCGCGTCTTCACCGGGACGAGAGCGATCAGCTCGCGGTCGAGCTGGTCGAGCACCTCCATGACATTGGTCGCGGTGAGCGCCGCAGCCAGGTCGGCGTGGTCGCCGGTCGCGACCTCGGGATCGGCCTCCTCCTCGTCGACGTCGTACTCGTCGGGCTCCGAGGGAGCTGCGAGGTGGCCGTGCGGCGGCCTCATTCCGAACTCGAACGACATCGCTATCCGGCTCCTCCGTTGCTCGACGCCGACGCGCCGCTCCCGGGCGTCCTGTCGTCCGGGACGAGCCGGAAGCGGTTGACACGCCCCGGCCCCTGCGTCCGGTCGAGGATGAAGCGCTTCTCCACGGACGGCCGGTTGACGATGAACGCGAGCGCGGTCGTCTGCCGTGTGTAGGTCGGGTCGTACGCGATCAGCTTGATGTAGTGCTCCGGAAACGCCTCGCGCGCGGCACGGACCTCGCGCAGGATGATTTCGGAATCCTCCTCCTTGGTGTCGAAGACCGGCAGGCCCCACAGCTCCCAGTAGGAGTTGCGCGGGTGCGGGTCGTCGGTGTACTCGATCGACATCGCCCAGCCGTGGCGCAGCGAGTACCTGATCTGCGCATCGATCTCCTCGTCGGTCAGGTCGGGCAGGAAGGAGAACGTTCCCTGTGTGACTTTCATCTCGAAGCTCCTTCCTAGTAGCCGATCGACGGGACGAGGGCGACGTCGGGCGTGTCCGTCGACTCGAAGTCGAAGGTGATGTCCTTCCAGACCTGAAGCGCGGCGTCGAGCTCGGGGCAGCCCTTGGCCGCCTTCTCGAGGATGTCGGGCCCCTCCTGGAAGTAGTCCTTGCCCTCGTTCCGGGCCTGGATCATCGCCTCGACCGCCACGCGGTTGGCGGTGGCGCCGGCCGCGATGCCCATCGGGTGGCCGATCGTGCCGCCGCCGAACTGGAGGATGACGTCCTCGCCCAGGTAGGGGAGGAGCTGGTGCATCTGCCCGGCGTGGATGCCGCCCGAGGCGACGGGCATGACGCCCGGCATCGAGCCCCAGTCCTGGTCGAAGAAGATTCCGTAGCGCGGGTCCTCGGGGATGAAGCTCTCCCGCAGCGTGTCGTAGAAGCCCTTCGTGGTCGAGGGGTCGCCCTCGAGCTTGCCGACGACGGTACCCGCGTGGATGTGGTCGACACCGGCCATGCGCATCCACTTCGCGATCACGCGGAAGCTGACGCCGTGGGTCTTCTGGCGGGTGTAGGTGCCGTGACCGGCGCGGTGCAGGTGCAGGATCATCCCGTTCGCGCGCGCCCACTTCGCCATCGACTGGATCGCGGTGTAGCCGACGGTGAGGTCGATCATGATGATGATCGAGCCGAGCTCCTTCGCGTACTCGGCGCGCTCGTACATGTCCTCCATCGTCCCGGCGGTCACGTTCATGTAGCTGCCCTTGACCTCGCCGGTCACGGCCTCGGCGCGTGAGACGGCCTCCATCACGTAGCCGAAGCGGTCGCGCCAGCGCATGAACGGCTGCGAGTTGATGTTCTCGTCGTCCTTCGTGAAGTCGAGCCCGCCGCGCAGCGCCTCGTACACGACGCGGCCGTAGTTCTTGGCCGAGAGCCCGAGCTTCGGCTTGACCGTCGCGCCGAGGATCGGGCGGCCGAACTTGTCGAGGTACTCGCGCTCCATGACGATCCCGTGGGCGGGGCCCTGGAAGGTCTTCACGTAGTGGAGCGGGATGCGCATGTCCTCGAGGCGCAGCGACTTGAGCGCCTTGAAGCCGAAGACGTTGCCGATGATCGACGAGGTCAGGTTCGCGATCGAGCCCTCCTCGAAGAGGTCGATGTCGTACGCGATGCGGGCGATGAACTGATCGGTGCCCGGCACCGGGTCGACCCGGTACGCCTTCGCCTGGTAGTGCTTGTGGTCGGTGAGCCGGTCGGTCCAGACCACCGTCCAGGTTGCCGTCGACGACTCGCCGGCGACGGCCGCAGCCGCCTCGATCGAGTCGACGCCGGGCTGCGGAACGATCCGGAAGGCACACAGGATGTCGGTGT
>DATIYE010000094.1:0-2284 GCA_035517795.1 Gaiellaceae bacterium
CCAGCGCGAGCGGATCGAGGAGTACATGTCGTTCCGGCCGTGCCCCGAGTGCAAGGGGGCGCGGCTCAAGCCCGAGGTGCTCGCGGTGACCGTCGGCGGCGAGAACATCCACGAGCTGACGCGGCTCTCGGTGCAGCGGGCGATCGAGTTCGTCGACGGGCTCGAGCTGACCGAGACCGAGCAGCTGATCGGCGCCCGCATCCTCAAGGAGATCCGCGAGCGCCTGACCTTCCTCGAGAACGTCGGCGTCGGCTACCTCCAGCTCGACCGCGCCGCCGCGACGCTCTCGGGCGGCGAGGCGCAGCGCCTGCGGCTCGCGACCCAGATCGGCAGCCAGCTCGTCGGCGTGCTCTACATCCTCGACGAGCCCTCGATCGGGCTCCACCAGCGCGACAACGGCAAGCTGATCGGCACGCTCGAGCGCCTGCGCGACCTCGGCAACACTGTGCTCGTGGTCGAGCACGACGAGCAGATGATGCGCTCGGCCGACCACCTGGTCGACATGGGCCCCGGAGCCGGCGAGCACGGCGGCCACGTCGTCGCCGAGGGCCCGGCCAAGGCGGTCGAGCGGAACCAGGAGTCGGTTACCGGCCAGTTCCTCTCCGGCAAGCGCGAGATCGCGATCCCCGAGCGGCGAGAGGAGGACAACGGCAGCTTCACCGTGCTCGGCGCCCGGATGCACAACCTGAAGGGCATCGACGTCGAGTTCCCGGTCGGGAAGCTCGTCTGCGTGACCGGCGTCTCGGGCTCCGGCAAGTCGACCCTCGTGAACGAGATCGTCTACAAGGCGCTCGCGAACCGGCTGCACCGGATGCGCGTGAAGCCCGGCGACCACGACCAGGTCGAGGGAATCGACTGCTTCGACAAGGTGATCGACATCGACCAGTCGCCCATCGGCCGCACGCCGCGCTCGAACCCGGCGACCTACACCGACATCTTCACGCCGGTCCGCGAGCTCTACTCGCTGACCCCGGAGGCGAAGGTGCGCGGCTACAAGCCGGGCCGCTTCTCGTTCAACGTGCGCGGCGGCCGTTGCGAGACGTGCAAGGGCGACGGGACGATCAAGATCGAGATGCACTTCCTGCCGGACGTCTACGTGCCCTGCGAGACCTGCGGCGGCAAGCGCTACAACCGCGAGACGCTCGAGGTCCGCTTCAAGGGCAAGTCGATCGCCGACGTGCTCGAGATGTCGGTCGAGGAGGCTCTGCGCTTCTTCGCCAAGATCCCGAAGCTGCGGCGGCGCCTGCAGACGCTGCACGACGTCGGGCTCGACTACGTCAAGCTCGGCCAGCCGGCGACGACCCTCTCGGGCGGCGAGGCACAGCGGGTCAAGCTGGCCAAGGAGCTCGGGAAGATCGCGACCGGCCGGACGCTCTACATCCTGGACGAGCCGACCACCGGCCTCCACTTCGCGGACATCGAGAAGCTGCTCGAGGTGCTGCAGCGCCTGGTCGACGCGGGGAACACCGTGCTCGTGATCGAGCACAACCTGGACGTGATCAAGCAGGCCGACTGGATCGTCGATCTCGGCCCCGAGGGCGGCGAGGCGGGCGGCGAGGTGATCGCGACCGGCACGCCGGAGCAGGTCGCGGCGGTCGAGGAGTCCGCCACCGGCCGGTACCTGCGCCAGGTCCTGCACCTGGTCCCGGCCGCGGCCTGAGTGCCACTCCAGGCAATACACGCCCGCTTCTGGCCCGCGATCACGCGGCGCCAGGAACCACCCTCGTCCTTGCCAAGGCAATCAGCCTTGGCCGCGGACGAGTGCGGCCCCCGGCTTGGTGCTCGCGACCCAGAAGCTGAGCACCATTACCTGGAGCGGCACTAGTGGCCGCGAGCGCCCGGCCTGCGCCGGCCGACGAGCTCACCTGGCTGAAGTGGGCCGCGCTCGTCCTCGTGGCGCCCCGCATGGTCCTCGCCGGGATCCGCGACGACTCGGACGACGCCGCCAAGGCCCGCAGCGAGGCGGTGCTCGCGCTGGTGATCCTGGCCGGCATCGCGTCCGTCCTCTGGTCGCCGGTCGGCGGCCGGGTGATGGACGTGAACGGCGTCCACGCCCAGGACGCCCTCGACGTCGCGGTGTGGGCGTTCATCGGCGGCCTGCTCTACGGCGCCGTTCTGTACTTCGGGGGCGGCCTGCTCCTCTATCTGTTCACCCGCATCGTCGGTGGGATCACGTACCGCCAGGTTCGGCACGTGCTCGCCTTCGCGTCCGCGCCGATCGCGCTCTCGCTGCTGCTCGTCTGGCCGGTTCGGATTGCCGTCTACGGCGAGGATGTCTTCCGGA